>JAZGDL010000253.1:0-61806 GCA_036477795.1 Phycisphaerae bacterium | reverse complement strand
CAAAGACAATGTCTTCGATCACAACCTCCCGCCCACACTCTCCCGACAGCCGGCCTGGGACTGGACGCTGGCATGGCTTCTTCTGCCGCTTTTTCTGCTGGACGTCGCCGCTCGCCGCCTGGCAAGTTGGCTGGCACTGTCGGTCATCGTCGAGCTGCTCATCATTGTGGTGTTGCTGTTCGGTATGGGCGTCATCTACACCACATGGTGGGGCGTGCTCGGCGTACTGCTGTTGGCCGAGGTCATCGGATGGACCATTCGCTTCCGCTACATCGGACCGCTTTTCGACTGGCTCACTCACACGGTCACCGCCCTGGGTCGCGCCGGCGAACGCAGCGCCGCATCCCTGGAACAGCTCAAGACCGCCCGAGACCGCCTCCACAAATCAGAGCCCCAAGCGCCAGCGCGGGGTGATGCTACCGACACACGCGGCGCGAGCGAAGTCGATCGCAAAGCCCGCTTCGACGCCGGCGAACCACCAGCAGCCGCACCGCGGCAGTCCATTCCCGAAGCGCTGGGCGGCGCCAAGCCCGACTCGCAGGATTCATCCCGCGATGCTTCTCAAACACCGGCTGACGCCGCGGAACCTGAAGAAGATATGACCGCCCGCCTGCTCAAGGCCAAGCGCCGTGCTCGTCGCGACATGGACGACAAGAGGAAACACTAGGACCACACGGTGAATTGTGCTATACACACGCTAACGTAATCACCGCCCTTCGATTCAGGAGCTTGTGATGCCCGAAAAGATCGATCCCAACGTCGAGGCCGCCACCAAGGAGTTTCGCGCCAAGTTTGAGCGCGTCCGCCGGGAAGTGGGCAAGGCCATCGTCGGCCACCGCGACGTCGTCGACGGCGTCCTCACCGCTTTGTTCGTCGGGGGCCACATCCTGCTGGAAGGCGTCCCCGGCTTGGGCAAAACGTACTTGATCCGTTCGTTGGCTGCGGCCCTCAACCTCAAGTTCTCGCGCATCCAGTTCACGCCCGACCTGATGCCCGCCGACATCATCGGCACCAATATCATCAACGAGGAACCCGGCAGCGGTAAACGCACCTTCGAGTTTCAGTACGGGCCGCTATTCGCCCAGATGATCCTGGCCGATGAGATCAACCGCGCCACTCCCAAGACGCAATCCGCCATGCTCGAAGCGATGCAGGAGCACAACGTCACCGTGGCGGGACACTCTTACAAGCTCGAAGAGCCCTTCTTCGTGATGGCCACCCAAAACCCCATCGAGCAGGAGGGCACCTACCCGCTGCCGGAGGCGCAGCTCGATCGCTTCATCTTCAAGCTCATCGTGCACTACTCCTCGAAGGACGAAATGAAGACCATCATGGACCGCACGACGACGGGTCATACCCCCGACATCAAACCGGTCATGAGCGGCCAGGAGATCATCGGGGCCCAGAAGCTGGTCCGCCGCATAGTGATGGCCCCGCACGTTCAGGACTACGCCATCCGCCTCACCATGGCCACCCACCCCGGGGGGCCGCACGCCGTCGACATCACCAACAAGTACGTCCGCTGGGGCGCTAGCCCCCGTGCCGCCCAAGCCCTCACGCTCGGCGCCAAGCTCTGCGCCATGCTCGACGGGCGATACAATACCGCTTTCACCGACGTGCAGAAGGTCTACCTGCCCGCCCTCCGCCACCGCGTTCTGCTCAACTTCGAGGGCGAGGCGGAGGGCATCGACACCGACGACCTCCTCCGCGACATCATCGACAAGACCCCCACCATGGCCGAAGCCGCGGCGTAGCGTACTGGCTGTTCGAAGAAACCATGACAACACCGGGAATGCGAGAGTGCGGAACGGTGTGGACACCCTCTGTCAATCGGTGCGTCTGCCAAACGACAAAGTCACTTCGAACCCCGACGTCGCGCCCGAACCACGCTGTCGCGCCCGAACCCCGGAGCAACCGTCGCAGTGGCTTGCCGTTTGGCAGACGCTGGAATAGTGTGCGGTAATGGTCATCGCCTATCACCTCATTCTCACCGCCTACGGTCAATGGCTGCCCAACGATCCTCGCGGCAGCATGTCCAGGAAGGTCGTCGCCGGAAAACTTGATGAGCTCGGTCCCATGCACCCGGGGCGCAAACGCATTCAACCGGGGCGAGCTGCACTGAAGTCCTTCTATCGGAAAGCGCAACGGGAACTTGAGCACTGTCCGTTGTGGTTCGACGAAACCAAACGCAGCGTAATCCCACACGCGTTCCGTGAAATGATTCGCATACGACGATACACCTGTTTCGCCTGCGCCATCCTGGTCAACCACGCGCACCTGGTGATCCGCAAACACCGCGACAAGGCTGAAACCATGATCATCGAACTTAAGAAGGAATCCGCAACCAGACTTCGTCGTTTGGCAGACGCACCGGACAACCACCCGGTTTGGAGCGGCGATCAATTCAAACGCTTTCTCTCGTCCGGGGGCGATATCCGTCGCACGATTCGGTACGTACGAGAGAACCCGACGAAGGAAGGACTCGGACCGCAGGACTTCCCGTTCGTCAAAGAGTACCGCGGAGAATGGGACCGCGGGGTGCGCACATGATTCCAACCCCTCTCGCTTGTCAGCGTCTGCCAAACGACAAAGTCACTTCGAACGCCCGTGTCGCGCCTGAACCCCGGTCTCGCGCCCGAACCCCGTAGAAACCGTCGCAGTGGCTTGCCGTTTGGCAGACGCTCAATCCACGAGAATGTGCTCAACTCGCACCCGCGCCGAAAGGGAAAAGGTGTCAGGATGATTTGTGAACAACCCTGCCGAGGCCGCTCTTGATGTCAGGGAATTCATCATGACACCTTTTCCGGCCGAGGACCCTGGTATTTGCGATACGCGGCTTTCACCAGGCTCGACAGCGAGCGTTGATAGTCGTGCATCGTTCCGGCTTTTGCGGGCTTTGCTACGCATACGATGTCCAGGCCGGCGGGCAGGTCGTGCTGCGACAGCCGGAAGGCTTCGCGGATCAAGCGTTTGATGCGGTTGCGGATAACCGCACCGCCGACGCCCTTGCCGACGCTCAACCCCAGCCGGCTGAACGCAAGGTCGTTGGCATCGACGTAGACGAGGAGAAGTGCATCAGAGGCCGTGCATTTACGGGCAAAGACCCGGGCGAAGTCACGCTGCCGCCCCAACCGCTGCTCCCGGGGGAATCTGTGCCTCAGTGCCCTTTCCGTCATCGTCGATTCCAATGTCATCCTTACTGGCCAAACGCCCCAACGCTCACCGATAAAGAGTTTGAATGAGGCGACAGATTGTTCTATACTGATTTGGTGTCGTCGGCTATGCGCGAAGCGGGTATCCGGGGATAATGCTCAGCAAACCCCGCGCTTGCGCTTGGGGCTCTGATTCGGGATTTGGGCGATGGTCATGGGACGAAGGGCGAGGAAGGCACGAAGGCACAAAGGCATGAAGGCACGAAGGGGAATCCCCAATCCCCAATCCCCAATCCTCAATCCGCAATCTCCAATCCTCAATCCGCAATCCACATTGCTGTCGTACCTGGTGGTGGTCTGCGTAGCTACGTCCGCGCCCGGGCAGACGCTGGTGCAAGAGAACGGCAGGGCCCTGGACGCCCCCGGCTCCGCCAACTCGACGGTGTTCTCGTCCCAAAGCTCAACCAGAGCCATGCTGAACCTGTTCAGTCCGGGCAGTCCCGACACAAGTTTGCCGACCCTGGAGGCCGCGATCGATGCCACCAACATATTCTTCATTCCGACTCTCAATCCGACGGGCTCAGCCACGGCCTCGTTCGGGCCGCCCGGCAACGTGATCGAGCCCTTCGGCATAAGCCGGTTTGGGCCTTCCTCCGCTCTGCCGAATCCCGGCATTGACGTTGTACCACTTTCCGCCGCCCGTCCGGCGCTGGTGCAACCTACTCTACAGCCGCGGGCGACTTTCAGCACCGCGGATAGCAGCGCTTTCAACCTGAACCTTTCGATCCCGAGGATATTAAGCCCGACGACGTTGCCGACCTTTTCCACCTCGCGGACCAGTACAATTTCGAGGCCATCGTTGGGAACGGCCTTCAGTTTCCCCGGGCGTTCGGGCGGATTGCCTATCATCCCAACGTACTACGAGGAAGAGATTCTGGGCAGCGGGTCGCTGTTCTCCCGTTCCAATGTTGGCGGTCCAACCCCGACGCTTCTCGGCGCCGGGACGGGCAACTGGAAGCCCACGGATTCCAATCCGTGGGTTTCAGCCGGCGTTCACGAGATGACTTGGCCCGCACGTGTTTCAACGCGCTCCAGCCGCCCCGGGGACTTGGCCCAATCTACAGAACCATTGTCCGAGCAACGAGCCAAGGCGGCGAGAGAACTGCAGCAATACATCATGCGTGCACCAGAGCCGCCAAGCTCGGGGATTCCAATCCGTGGGTTTGGCGCCCCGACATGGCCGACAGATGCACTGCTCGATACCGTCTACGGAGCGCCCTGGCGTGTACCTGTAATCGAGAACTCCCTCATGGAAGAGGCACTGAGGCAGGCGCAGCGAGCGGTGAAGCCGCGACTCGACGGAACTGGTTCCGGTGGTGGTTCGCCGGAACGAGCCGCGAGCGTGAGGGAGCGGTTGGATGAATTCACCCTTACGCCCGGGCCCGCAGCCCAGGCGCAGAGGCCGGGCGCTTTTGATGGAGAGCGGGTCTACGCCCAATTGAAGCGGACCGTCGAAACGCTGAAGCGCATAGAGTTTGAACGGCAACGTACGGGCACGGCAGGCGGTGAATTCGGTCTGGGACTATCGGAGTCCTACGCGCGTGTCCGGGACTACGTGCGCGGCAACGCCGAAGTGCCGTTGTCATCGATGGTCGGCGGGGCGGTGAGTCCCTCCGCACAGTTCGCACACCAGGCTGAGCAATTCCTCAAGAGCGGAGCGTACCATCGAGCGCTGGCCCATTACGACGTTGCCCTGGTGGCCGATCGGGACAACCCGCTTCTGGTTTTGGGGCAGGCTCATGCCTTGATCGGCGCCGGGGAGTACTTCGGAGCCTTCCGCAAGCTGCTGCTAGCTATCGAGCGCTTTCCTGAGATTGCCTATTTCAAACTTGATCTGAATGAGTTCATAACCGACGCGGACCTTCTCGACATCCGCCGCGCCGACCTGGAGAAGCGACTGGCACACCAGGATGATTATCGTTTCCGGTTCCTTCTCGGCTACATCGAGCACTACACTGGTCTGACGGAGTTTGGCCTTGGTAACATTGAAAGAGCCGCTGCCGCCGCCCCGGCCGGCTCGCCCATCACCGAGTTCCTGGAGACGATTCGAGCCGGTAATCGAATGCGCGAGCAAATGAAGCCATAGGTCCAAAGTCAAAGGTTAAAGGTCCAAGGTCAAAGGTCAAAGGCCCAAGGTCCGAACGTGGGGACCTTCGACCTTTGACTTTCGACCACGAGGTAGGGCAGGCGGTTGCCCCGCACCAACAACGCCGTTGGCCCAACGGCGTTGTTGGTACGGGGCGTTCGCCTGCCTTCACACCGCCCATCGGCCTCCGACGCATACCCGGCGCACAACACGGGCGTCGCAGCCAAAAACAAACGACGCAAGCAGAGTCTGGGGTGTGTAGCCTTTCAATGACGGCGCGTTCAGATCGATGGCGATCAGATCAGCCAGATGGTCTGCCGCGATCACGCCGGCTTGCAGACCGAGTGAACGGGCCCCTTGTAGCGTGGCGGTGTGCCAGAGACCCGCAGCGGTATCGCCGTTGTCCGATTTGAATACCCCGCGCCCTTGGTACTTGAGCCTTTGTCCGTATTCCAGCAGTCGCATCTCCTCGTTGAAGTCGATGCGGACGTTTGAATCGGTGCCGAGACAGATGCAGCCGCCCGTAGCCCACATCTTCGCAGCGTCGGGCAGGCCGTCGCCCAGGTTGGCCTCGGTCAGCGGGCAGATACAGATACTGCCGCGCCTGTCGATGAACTTGGACATGTCGTCCGGGTGCGTATGCGTGCAGTGCACCGCGGTGAACTCCTGCCCGATATCGAGGCGGTCCAGAAGCAGCTCCATAGGCCTCATTTTGTACTTCAAGAGGCAGGTATCGATTTCTCGTTCCTGCTCCTCGACGTGCATGTGGAAGGGTAGCTTGTCGGCTTTGCACCTTTCGTGAATCCTGACGATGTCATCGATGGGCACCGCTCGGATGCTGTGAGCGACCAGCCCCAGCGACTGAGTCTCGCTTTCCAACTTGCCCCGGAGCGCCTCAACGGCGGCAAAGTAGTCGTTCACGGTATCAGCGCCGAAGCGCTGCTGAGCCGGCTTCAGTGGTGCATCAATATCTCCGGTCATATAGCAAACGCTGAGCAGCACCATACGGATGCCAGCCTGGCGGGCGGCGGACAGTACGACCTCGTCGAGGGCGTATCTGGCGCCGGTGTGGTCATGATGCAGGTAGTGAAATTCGCCGACGGTGGTGATGCCGGCGTGGAGCATCTCGGTAAAGCATTGAAAGCAAACGTCGTGGAATGCGTTCGCCCCCAACTCCATCACCAGTCTGTACATCTCGTCTCGCCAGGTCCAGAAGTTGCCGCTCTTTTGGGGGAAAACTTCCGCCCGACCCCGCAGGCCTCGTTGAAAGGCGTGGGAGTGGGCATTGATCATCCCGGGCAGCAGAGCGCATCCTTCGAGCCGCACGGTCGGCGCCAGACCGAGTCTGCCCACACGGGTAATAGTGCCATTATCTGACACTTCGACCTGCACGTCGGGGTCGAACCTCTCGCGAACGAGCGTCAGGTCTGCTTCAATGACCTGGGTTGTTGTCATCGGATGTTCGACCCTATTCTATCGTCCCGTTCGTCGCGCCGAATCCTACGGGTTGCAACCCGTGGGCTTTTCGTAAGCGACATCAGTCCCGGTTGCGCACGATTCTTCCTCTCTTGATCACCGTTCGGACGCAATTGCGACCTGTGTGGTAGGGTAGTTCGTTGTAATTGTCCACGTCGAGTATCACCAGGTCTGCCTGCATCCCTTCCTTGATGGTGCCGATGCGGTCCTGGCGGTTGATTGCGGCGGCGGCGTTGGCGGTTGTAGCGACGAGGGCTTCAGCCGGGGTCATGTGCATCTGGGTGCAGGCCATGGACATGACCAGCGGGAGCGACTCGACCATGGCCGATCCGGGATTGTAATCGGTGGCCAGTGCCACCGGCAGGCCGGCGTCCATGATCCTACGGGCCGGGGCTTGGTCGACGCCTAGGAAGAACGAACACCCCGGCAAGAGAACGGCGACAACGCCGGCGTCTTTCATTGCGGCGATGCCTCCGTCGTCGATGGTTTCGAGGTGGTCAGCGGATACGGCACCGACCTCGGCGGCCAACCGCGACGCACCGATCTGCGTGATCTGGTCGGCGTGCATCTTGGGGGTCAGACCGAATTCCTTCGCTTTGAGAAGGATACGGCGCGACTCTTCGACCGTAAAAGCCGTCTTCTCGGTGAATACGTCACAGAATTCCGCCAACCCTTCCCGGGCGACCCGTCCCATCAATTCATCGCTGCATACCAGGTCAATGTATGCCTCGCGGCGGCCGGTGTACTCGTGTGGCACGGTGTGGGCCCCGAGGTATGTGGCTACCAGTTCGATCGGCTGAACATCGCGGAGCTTCTTGACGGCTTGCAGCATCTTGATTTCGTCTTCGACGCTGAGGCCGTAGCCGCTTTTGATCTCCACGGTGGTGACGCCGTTCGCCAGCATGCGATTGAGCCGCGGGAGGGCGAGCGCGACCAGTTCGTCGATGCCGGCCTCACGCACCGCTTTGACGGTGGTCTTGATGCCGCCGCCTTGCTCGGCGATCTGGGCGTAGCTTGTCCCCTGGATGCGTTTGACGAAGTCATCTTCTCTTGATCCTGCGAAGACCGTATGGGTGTGGCAGTCGATCAGGCCGGGAATGACACAGTTGCCCTGGGCGTCGATGACTTCGACGCCCGGAGCCCCTTCGTATTCGGCGTCGGAGCCGAAGGAGCGAATGGCGCCGCCATCCATGGTGACATACGCCTGGTCGACGACGGTCACAACGGCGTCATTGAGCATCGGCGGCGAGACAGCCGTCGGGAGCACCAATTGGCCTATGTTGCGGATGGTGAACATTGCGTATCACAGCAGATCGAGCCACTCGGCGTCCAGTTTGGAGCGCAGTTGCGGCGAGCGCGCCTCCAAGTCCGTCCATTCGTCGCGGGTGTAGACCCAAAGATCGGCTTGAACCGGTAGGTGGTCCGGGTAGTAGCGACGATAACGATCTTCGGTCGACAGGTCGCTTTCGGTCAGGATCACAACGACGTCCAAATCACTGCCGACGCCCCAGTCACCTCGGGCGTAGGAGCCGATGCAGCCGACCTTCTCAACGCGCGGGTCACGTGGCTGCAGACCGGCGGCCCATCGCCGGGCGGCCGCCAAGACGGCTTCACGATCCGGCCATTTGAAGACGGCAGAATTCAACGATTTGACGGGCATGTTTGAGGGCGTCCTCGCTCTGCAGCGGACCATAGTGTTCGCCCGGCGCCCCAGCGGCGTGGCCGTTCGGGTAGCGCGTCGGTACGTAATGGACATCCAAGGTTCGCGCCGCTTCGATGAGGTCCGACGACACCGTGATCGACGAGGGGAGTTCCTCGATCAGCCGTCGCACCACGTGTCCCCAGGCTTCTTGCCCGGTGCTCAAGTGAAGCCCTCTCACCCCGATCTCCGCAGCCTGCTGGGCCGCGAAGCAGGCCCACTCGTGGCGCCCGCTGGCGGCGCTGTCCACCGCCTGATCGAGATTGCGAAACGCCTGCGTTAGCCAATCCTGCGAGCGATCACCCATGGAAGCATCATAGCCCTGCTCGGTCGGGCCCGCAAATAAGTAGGTAGGTCGGGCTCTGCCCGACACCAGGTGTGTGTCGGGCAGAGCCCGACCTACTGCTACCGGACTTGACGGTTGATGCGAATCGGCGGTAAGCTGCCCGCATTCTGCGGCACGGGTCGCAGGTATCGTTGTGCGACATCGGCAGCGTTGACACTCATGCCACCCAACAGAGCGAAGGCTCAGCACCGCCCTACGGAAGCGCCGTCGTCGCAGCCGGCGGTTCAAGCCGAGAGCATCAAAGAGACCACCGATTCGATTGTTGTGGCCTTTATTCTAGCTTTTGTGTTTCGGGCCTTCATCGTTGAAGCCTTCGTGATTCCCACCGGGTCGATGGCGGCCACGCTGTATGGAAAGCACGGTGCCCTGATCTGTGCGGATTGTGGTTGGGAAAACGCTTACGGGCTGACCGACACGTCCACGCGTCCCCCGCGATACGGCCCCCGCAGCAGGGTGCGCTGCCAGAACTGCAATCATCTGAACACCAACCTCGCCGTTCATGACGGTGTCGGTGTACGGGCGCAGCACAGCCGCCTAAGCCGCAGCAGAGCCGAATCCGGCGATCGCATTCTGGTATTCAAGTGGCCTCTGGACTTCGGCCTCCAGAGCATCGGCCTGAAGCGCTGGGATGTCACCGTTTTCAGGAATCCCACCCTGCCGGATCAAAACTTCATCAAACGCCTGGTGGGCATGCCGGGAGACGTCCTGGAGATCATCGACGGTGATATTTACGTCGTCGGCGTCGACGAACTCTCTGAAGAGACGGTCCATGCCCTCGACGAGCTGCGGCACACCAAATACAAGCTGCGCACACACCAGCCGGTCGATACGGACGCCCGGCTGCGTTTCGACGGCCAGGCCCTGGGTTTTGTCCTGGACGAATTGGCCAAGAAGCTGCGCATCGCGACCAAGACGCCCGAAGCACAACAGTCGTTGTGGCAGGTGGTTTACAACCACGATTATCCGCCCGGCAAGCTGGACGCCCAGCAACCCTACTGGCAGCCGCAGTCACCCCAACGGGGCCAAGGCTGGACCGACGACGGACGGCGACTCACGTTTTCAGGCGGGCAGGCCTCCATCCGCTTTGCCGGCAAGAGGATTGTTGATCACAACGCCTACAACATCGACATGAACCCCAAGGATTGGAACGATGTCTCCGATCTGCGGATCGAAGCCGTTCTCTCTCCCAACCGAGGCGAAGGCTACGTCGAATTGGTGCTGCCCAAGAATCGCGATAGCTTCCGGTTGCGGTTGTTCGCTGATGGCCGGGCCACCCTCACGCGCTCTATGGCCGCTCAGCCCGGCAGCGCCGAGGTGATCGACGAGGCCGCTATTTCGCCGTTTGAGCCCGGCAGGCCGGTGGAGATTGCATTTCAAAACGTTGACTACAAGGTGTCCGCGTTCGTCAACGGGCGCGAAGTGCTGGCCACCACGCCCGATCAATACGCGCCGGACGTCAATGCCCTGCGCAGGAACCGCAGGCAATTGGCCTACGGGCCGTCGATCAACGCCGCCGATCTCGAACTGGAGTTGCTGCACGTCGTGCTGTATCGCGACGCCTACTACACCTCGCCGACTTTCGACCGATCCAAGATCAGTTCCTGGGCCCGCCGCGGTTGGGGAACAACGTACAATCCGATCCTACTCCGCCAAGGCGAGTACTTCATGCTGGGCGACAACAGCCCCGCCAGCAAAGATTCCCGCTTGTGGGAGAGCCCCGGCGAGCACCTGCTGGACCGCACCGAAGGCTATCAGCTCGGCACCGTTCCGGAGGATCAGATCGTCGGCCCCGCGTTTTTCGTGTACTGGCCCAGCGGGCTGCGACCGGGCTGGCTCCCGGTGGTCGGCGACATAGGTTTCATTCCCAATGTCGGGCGCATGCGCTGGATCCGCTGACAAAGGGAATCCAGGAAAAGTTCGAAGTTGAAGCATGAAAGTTTCGGCCATTTGAGTTTTCGTCCTTCAGATCTGTTTCGGATTTTGTGCTTCGTGCTTCGAGAAGGGGATCGGGCTGATAGCTGATTGCTTCTCTTGGAGCGTGACATGAGCGACAAACCGAGCGAGGCGTCCGGTGCTGCGTACGCTCGGCATCGCGATATGATAGCCGTTGATTACGGCGAACGGGAGAGCCCCGATGCCCATCAGTGGATTGGTCCTGACCCTGAGCGACACTCCGAATCTTGCTGAAACGGCCCTGGCGATGCTGCGGCGAGACCGGCGAATCACACTGGGCGAGCGACGCGGTCCGTGCCAACCGGTCGTCCTTGACACGCCCCACGGCGAGGAGGATCGTCGCCTGTGGGAGCGGCTCCACGAGCAGGAGGGGATTCTTAAGGTGGACGTTGTGTTCGTGTACTTCGATGAGGAATCGCAAACCAACACGGTGGAGGCATAAACATGCAGATGCAAGATCGCCGGACGTTCATGAAGATTGCGGCCATGGCTACCGCTTCGGCGGTGGCTGAGTCGGCCATGGGCCAGGCTTCCGGGCGGCTGCCTTGGGCGGTGCCCAACGACGACGAATCCGCTGGGCTCGCCTGGCACAAGGCGCCCTGCCGCTTCTGCGGTGTGGGCTGCCATGTGCAGGTGGGAGTGCAGAACGGCCGCGTGGTGGCCATCGCCGGCGATCAGAATGCGGACGTGAACAAAGGCCTGCTTTGCGTCAAGGGCTACCACGTCGCATCTATTCTCTACGGGAAGGATCGCCTGACCAGCCCGCTGCTGCGCAAGGGTGGCACGTTCGAGCCCATCTCCTGGAACAAGGCCATCGACATCATTGCTCGCCGCATCATGGCCCATCCGGATCGCTTTGCGTTCTACGGATCGGGTCAGTGGACTATTGTCGAGGGTTACCTGGCCCAGAAGTTCATGAAGGGTGGCCTGGGTAACAACCACATTGACCCCAACGCCAGGCTGTGCATGGCTTCTGCGGTCACGGGCTTTCTGGCCACCTACGGCGTCGATGAACCTGCCGGGTGCTACCAGGACCTCGATGCCTGCGACGTCCTGATCATGTGGGGCAACAATCCCGCGGAGATGCACCCGGTGCTCTTTTCCCGCGTAATCGACCGGCGTTCCCGCGGTGAGAACGTCACCTTGATCGACGTCGGCACCCGGCGAACGCGGACGACGGAGTTCTCCGACCACTTTCTGAGGCTCAACCCGCACTCCGATCTGGCCATCGCCAACGGAATCGCCCACCTGCTGATCAAGAACAAGACCTATGACAAAGCGTTCGTGCAGAAGCACTGCAACTTCCGAGGGGCGAGCGATCCGCCAAGTCTGTTTGGCAAGGCCATCACATTCGCGGAGTACTGCAAATCTGTTGAGAAGTATACGCCGGAGCTTGTGGAGAAGATCTCAGGAGTGTCGGCGGAAAAGATTCGCATGCTGGGTTTTCTGTTCGGCCGGCGCGATCTGCGGATCACCAGCCTCTGGTGCATGGGCATGAACCAGCATACGGCGGGCACGGCGATCAACTGTTTGGTCCATGGCATCCATCTCTTGAGCGGGCATTTCGGCAAGCCCGGCGACGCGCCGACCAGCCTCACCGGTCAGCCTTCGGCGTGCGGGACGGTGCGCGAGGTCGGAACCCTGGCCCATGCCTTGCCCGGCGGGCGCCTGGTGGCCAAAGAGGCTCATCGCCGACAAGCGGAGCAGCTCTGGAACCTGCCCCAGGGCCGCATCAACCCCAAGCCGGGATACCACACCGTCAAGATGTGGGAAAGGTTCTGCACGCCGACCGACCAGGGCGGCGACATTGACACCCTATGCGTGCAAGTCACCAATCCGGGGCAGACCCTGCCGAATCTCCACCGCCTGTTCGATCCCGCCGCCAAGCTGGGCGACAAATTCCTCATCGTCTCCGATGTGTATCCCACTGCCACCACGCGCATGGCCGACTTGATCCTGCCCGCGGCAATGTGGGTCGAGAAGAACGGCATCTACGGCAACTCCGAACGCAGAACCCAGCAGTGGTTCAAGATGGTGGACCCACCGGGGCAGGCGCGAGACGACTGTTGGCAAACGATCGCCATCGCCCACCGGCTCTTGGAGCTCGGGCATCCTGGTATGAAAGACAAGGACGGCCGGTTCCTCTTCAGGGTTACGGACCGGAAGGGCAAAGAAGTGCCCATCTGGGAGTGGGAGCACTACTACGATGTCAACGTGGACAAGGCCATCTTCGAGGAGTATCGTGCGTTCACCCCCCTGAAGCACAAGGACCTCGCGCCGTACGACGAGTATGTCAAGACTCGCGGTATGCGCTGGCCGGTTGTGAAGCAGCCGGACGGTACGTGGCGTGAAACGCGATTCCGCTTCGTGGAATTCGATGATCCGTACGTCAAGAAAGGCGTCGGCGTCGAGTTTTATCACTCCAAGACCAAGGACGGCAAGGCTCAGATCTGGTTCCAGCCCTATGCTCCGCCGCCGGAGGTGCCGGATCGTGAATTCCCTTTCTGGTTAACCACCGGCAGGGTACTCGAGCACTGGCACACCGGTACGATGACCCAACGGGTCCCAGAGTTGAACCATGCCATGCCGCGGGCCTATGTGGAAATGAACGCCCAGGACGCCGTGGAGCTTGGCTTCGACAACGGCCAGATGGTGGTCGTCGAATCCCGTCGGGGCAAGATGGACCTGCCCGTGTGGCTCGACGGCCGCGGCCGCCCCCCACCAGGGACGGTCTTCGTCCCCTTCTTTGACGAAACACGCCTGATCAACCGTGTGACCCTGGACGCCGTTGACCCGTTTTCCAAGCAGCCCGATTACAAGAAGTGCGCCGTTCGGATCCGTAGGATCAGCGCCTGACAAGGAGCAGAACATGGACCTCAAGGCTGAATCTCGATGCCCCAGCTTGGCTGAGCCGCTGCGTGTCCTGCCCATGGTGGTCCTCAGTCTCGCCCTTGTTGGATGCTTCGCGGGTCGCGCCAGCGGCCAACGAGAACAGCCCGCAACGGACTATCAAGGCGGAGACCAGGCCGAGAAGATGACCGCGATCGCCGATGAATCGCGGGACAAGCTTGCCGCGCTCGCCGAGCGAGCGAAGCTGCGAGCGTATTTCGGCGCCCCGCCGGTGATCCCGCATGAAATCGATCAGTTCGAGTCCGCGGCCGACTGCCTGGCTTGTCACGGCCATGAACCGACGCCAAGTGATGAAACCGTCCCGAAGATCCCGCATGCCTATCTCGCCAGTTGTACCCAATGCCACGTCGAGCAGGAGGTTGATCTTTTTGTTGAGCTCGAGCTGGCCGGCAGTGGTTTTCGGGGTCTCCCCGAGCCTACCGGCGGTCACCGAGCTTGGCCCGGTGCCCCGCCGACGATCCCCCACTCGACCCTCATGCGCAATGACTGCCTTAGCTGCCATGGAACTCTCGGCCGCGTCGGCATCCGCAGCAGCCATCCCGAGAGGCGGAGTTGCCAACAATGTCACGCCCCCACCGCGCAGCTCAACCAATGCCTGGTCGGCGACTGACGCCGGAATCCCCGGGTGCACCCTGATCGATCGCGCCCGACGATTGTGAAAGCTCCAAGATAAGCTATGATCCCACGTTTCAGGTTTACACCACCATAGAACGGAGACCGGCGATTGCGCACCAGACAGCTTATTCCGCAGCACATGTTTTTCACCAAGGGCGTGGGCAAGCACGTGCAAAACCTCCAGTCTTTCGAGGCGGCCCTGCGCCACGCCGGTATCGCTCAATTCAACCTCGTTCGCGTCAGCAGCATTTTCCCGCCGCATTGTAAGATTGTTCCCCGTTCGGTGGGCCTGAAGAAGCTCCTCACCGGCGCCGTGGTCCCCTGTGTCATCGCCGAATCCCGGACCAACGAACCGAATCGCCTGGCGTGCGCCGGGATAGGTCTGGCCTTCTCGACGCAAAAGGACAAGTACGGCTATATCTCCGAGCACCACGGCTTCGGCATGACCCATCGCAAATGCAGCGATTACGTCGAAGACATGGCCGCCACCATGCTGGCTACCACACAAGGAATCGATCTCGATCCCGAAAAAGCGTACGACGAGCGGCGCGAAATCTACAAGACTAAGGGACTGATCGTAAACACCCGCGCCGTCGTTCAGACCGCCGAAGGCGACAAGGACGGCCTGTGGACGACGGTCGTCTCCGCCGCCGTGTTCTGCTTCTAGATCATGAACCCCGCACGCACTGAACCATGCTCCGGGCAGGACAAGTGGCTCGACGGCCCGTCCATCGAACCGCTGCAGCTCGAAGGGGCAGAGAACGTCGCCGACATGATCGACAAGGTCTTCGCCCGCAGCGGTTTTAACGCCCGGCGTCTGGCCCAAGGCGCTCAACTCTTCAGCAGGATGATCGAGCAGGAGGCCACTATCGCCCTGACCATAGCCGGGGCAATGACCCCCATCGGCATGAGCGGCGTGTTCATCAAACTCATCGAACGCGGCTTCGTTGACCTCATCATCTCCACCGGCGCCAACCTCTACCACGACCTGCACCGGCCCTTCGACTTCGCCATGGTCCAGGGCTCGCCCGACGTCGATGACAACGAACTGGCCGACGTGGGCGTCGCCAGAATCTACGATGTTTTCATCAGCGACGAAGACACCCTGATGGCCACCGATAAGGTCATCCTCGACGCCCTTAAGGAGTTCGATCCCTCCGAGCCCTTTTCCACCGCCACGCTCCACAAAGCCCTGGGCCAGGCTGTTCTGAACAATGCGCCGCATCCCGAGAAGTCCTTCGTGGCCGCCGCCACCAAGTACGACGTCCCCATCTACACTTCCTCACCCGGCGACTCCTCCATCGGCATGAACCTGATCGTCCCGCACATGTTCGAACGCCCCTTGCAGCTCAACCCGCTCGTCGATGTCATCGAGACCGCGGCTATTGTTCGCGACGCCGACAAGAACGGCGTAGTCGAAATCGGCGGCGGGTCTCCCAAGAACTTCTACCTCCAGACCCAGCCCACCCTGCACCAGATCCTCAACGATTACTCCAAAGGCGGACACGACTACTTCCTGCAACTGACCACCGACTCGCCGCACTGGGGCGGCCTCTCCGGTGCCACGCCCTCCGAAGCCCGAAGCTGGGGCAAGCTCAAGGACGCCCGCAAGAACAACGTGGTGGTCTACTCCTGCGCGTCGCTCACCTTCCCGCTGATCGCTCAGTACGTCTGCATCCGCAACAAGCCCCGATCCCCCAGGCGCCTGTTCCCGCGCATCGGCCAAATGGTGGAGACCCTCAAAGCCGTCGCCCGCGACAACCCCGTCTTCAAGAAGTGCTACGAGGACATCTACAAGATCAGGTGACCCCTTCCGTGACCGTCCAGCGCGTCTGCAACAACTTCCTCGCACTCGAACCCCGGTACAGCGAGTACGCCAAGGCCCGCTACGTCGTGCTCCCGGTCCCCTACGATGGCGGAGCCAGCTACAAAGCCGGCGCCCGCGAAGGACCGGCCGCCATCATCGAAGCCTCACACCACGTCGAGACCTTCGATGAGGAGCTGGGCGGCGAATTCTACAGAGCCGGCATCGCCACGCTCGACGCCATCGCCCCCAACAAAGCCGGCCCCCAGGCCATGCACGAGGATCTTTTCAAGCTCGCCAAACGCGTGGTCCGCGACGGCAAGTTTCTCGTCGGTCTGGGCGGCGACCACAGCGTCACCAGCGGCCTGGTCCGCGCCGTCATGACCAAACACAAGAAGCTCTCCGTCCTGCAGATCGACGCCCATGCCGACCTGCGTGACTCCTTCGAGCAGACACCCTACTCCCACGCGTCCGTCATGCGTCGCGTTCTCGACCTGGGAGCCGGCGTCGTGCCGGTCGGCATCCGCGCCTTCTCCGCTGAGGAGCACCGTTTCATAAAGCGGTCCGGCATCGCCCCCATCACCGCCCGCGACTGTTTCGAGACTGACGACTGGATCGACCGGGCCCTCGACAGCCTCGGTGACACCGTCTACGTCACCATCGACGTCGACGCATTCGACCCGGCCTGCGCTCCCGGCACCGGCACCCCCGAACCCGGCGGCTTGGACTGGTACCAGGTCACCGCCCTGCTGCGCCTGGTCGCCGCCGAAAAGAGAATCGTAGCCGCCGACCTGGTCGAGGTCATGCCCGTCCCCGGCCAATCCGTCACCGAATTCCTCGCCGCCCGACTCATCTACAAACTCATCTGCTACATCGAATTCGAGTCATGACTTGCAGGTGGGTGGTGCGTGGTGGGTGGCCCACCTCCTTTGGGGTTTGTCGATTTAGTCTGTAGCGCCACCCCTTGTGGGTGGCGCACCCCCGGTTGGCGCCACCCACAAGGGGTGGCGCTACATCAGGGAGCGCTCCAAACGACTAAATCGACAAACCCTTTGGAGGTGGGGGACACGATGATCAGGTACCGACATTCCTCGCATGCACTCATCGCTTCCCCCACGTCTGAAGACGTGGGCCACCCGCCAGATCAAGGCTCCTAACGCAACAGCACCGCAAACGGCTCTCTCAGAGTAGCTGTATACCCGATTCTTCGGATGATACTCTCCCGCGGTACGTGGCTGAGTCGAGACTTCTTAATCCTAATCAGGCACGCCTTGTCCGCTGGCCATTTAAGATAAGACTCAGCGGCCTTCCCTTTACTTTTGCCCCAGCCAACCTCGTACTCGTCCAGCCGGAGTTCCAATTCACACGGCTTGATCTCGTCCAGTACGAAAGCATAGCGAGACCCCGTCACGCTAATGCCATTGGGGATGGGCTTCCAGTGGACACCGTCCTCTGAGTACTGCGTGGAGTACTCCGTAGCTGGGACCACATCGGGAGCAACCTTCGAGTTGATCGGTTCCATGGCAAGGATGACTTCACCTTGCTTGCGGGTCGAGAATCCCGCGAAGGGCTGCACCTGCTTTATGGGATGGCATGGGCCTCCCCCATACCCCCAGAAGATCATGCCAGCGTCTCTGTACTCTCGGTTCTTACGCTCAAGGATGCTCTTCCACGACTCACCGGCATGATCGCCAACTTTCATAAACACGAAGCAGTTCGGTAGAGACGTCATCCAATTAACCTTTCCTCAACGGGGTTAGCTCAACATCGTGACTCTGGAGTTTTCCGCCGTTCGTGAGGTCGCGCACGCACGGCCACTTCAGCGGATTCTCCTTGCCGTTAAAGTCCCGCAGTGTAGCTTCGTCCAACGGCTCACTCGTGTACAGTGGTGACACTGCCTTTCTGCGTTCGAAAAGCAGGGAGCACGAGGATAGCTCAGGCGCGTCATCCAAGTGGCAGTTTCGTAGGGTCCGCTGTGCGGACAGTCGTATGTGGGCATCGGCTCCGCTCGCAATGGTCCGCACAGCGGACCCTACGCGCTGATAGCGGATCGCTGAAAGCGGGTAGGGCAGGTCGTTGACCTGCCCTTTACGGTGGCCAGAGCTGAATGTCAGATTGTGAAGGCAGGTGGATCACCTGCCCTACGCGGCTCATCGCTTCCCCCACGTCTGAAGACGTGGGCCACCCAACCCGACGGTGGCGGTCCCACTCTTGCAGGCGCACCGTGAACCCGTAACCTTCCCGACGTGGCTGCCCTCGCAAGCGTTTGGTTCGGACTGATATGCTTGATCGTCTCGCTGATCATGCTCTTCTGGCGGCCGGCGTTTACCGACTGGTCGGTTCCGTTCGTCCTTTGGCTGGGCGCCCCCGGCACCATGTGCATCGCCGGCCTGGTCCTATGGTCCTACCGCAAGGACAAATCCGGTGACCGCGGCATCGCCGCCCGGCGCCTGCAATGCAAGGTAGCCATCGGCCTGGCCATCGTTGCGGCTGCCATCGTCTACTACCTGATAATCAACGCCCAACAGGTCCCGCCCGGATTGCCGTAACCCACCGGCCCGCTATAATGCCGGGGTTGAAGGTTGGAAGGTTGGAAGGTTAAAGGTTAAAGGTTCCAGGACTCGATTATCAACCTTCAACTTTCAACCTTCAACCTTCAACCTTCGCAAAGATGCGAACCATGCTGCTCACCATCAACGGAAAAACCGAGCAAGTGGAAAACGCGACAACGGTGGCTGACCTGCTCGAGCATTTTGACATCCCGCCGGTCCGTGTCGCCGTCGAAGTGAACGAACGGCTCGTGCCCCGCGCCGGCTACGGGCAGGCCCCGCTCCAAGAAGGCGACACCGTGGAGATTGTCACGTTCGTCGGAGGTGGATGATGCCCGCGGACTCCTATCGAATCGGATCGTTCGAGTTTACGCCACGCTTGTTCGTCGGCACCGGCAAGTACGCCTACTTTGAGCAGATGGTCGCCGCCCTGGATGCCTCCGGCTGTGAGGTCGTCACCGTAGCCGTCCGCCGCGACGTGCTCAGCGACCAGGGCCGGCCCAAGCAGGACAACATCATCGATCATCTCGACCCCCAGCGTTACACCATCCTGCCCAACACCGCCGGCTGCTTCAACGTCGCCGACGCCATCCGCTCCGCCCGCCTCAGCCGCGAGTTGCTGGAACAGATAGCCAACCCCGGCGCCAAATGGGTCAAGCTCGAAGTCTTAGCCGACAAGAAAACCCTGCTGCCCGAACCGGTCGGCACTATTGAAGCCACCGCGAAGCTCGTCGAGCTCGGCTTCGAGGTGCTGGTCTACACCAACGACGACCCCATCCTGGCCAGGCGCTTGAAGGATGCCGGAGCCGTCAGCGTCATGCCCGCCGGGGCTCCCATCGGCAGCGGCATGGGCATCTTGAATCCCAACAACATCCGCCTGTGCATCGAATACCTGAAGGACGGCGACCCCGACTATCCGGTGATCGTCGACGCCGGCGTAGGCACCGCCTCCGACGTCACCATAGCCATGGAGCTCGGCTCCGACGGCGTGCTGTTAAACACCGGCGTAGCCGCCGCCGGTGACCCCGTCCAAATGGCCGCCGCCATGAACCACGCCATTCAAGCCGGCCGCCTGGCTTATCTTTCGGGCCGCATCCCCAAGAAGCGCTACGCCGCCGCCACCTCCCCATTCGAAGGCCTCATCGCCCCCTCACAATCCGCTAACACAAAAGTCTAAAGGTTGGAAAGTTAAAGGTTGAAAGTCGGCAAATCAGATACTTAACCTATAAGAATCTAACCTTTACCCCTCCATCGGAGTCCACGGAGCGAATCGTCATCGGCGTTCTTGTAGCCGCCTGACTGGTCACCAAGGGCACCGCCCAGGAGCCGGCGGGCAGGCCTACGGTAGCGCATGGTCCGACTTGCACCACATCAGGCTGTCACCTGGCAATTGGGCAGCACCAGCGTCTCCACCAGCCGGTGGCGACAAGCCGCTGCGACGCTTGCCACGACCCCAAACAGGGCGCTCTCCTTTTCATCCCGGGCCGCGGCCCGAGTTGCCGTCCGTCCGCCGCTGTCAAAGGTCTTCGAACTCAGCCTGGATGAGACGTACCGCGCAGGTCAATGTGCCCCCTAGGGTTGTCGTCTTCATGGTGCTGGTGGGAACCCGAAGGAGGCATGAATCATGTCCCCGATTGAGGGACTGCAACAAAACCGAGACGCGCCCATTAGGAAGCGGGAAAACCGTCGCGCACCGCCCGCTTCCTTACGGTCGCGTCTCTGATAGCATGGCGGGGGGAGGGGAATCTACGAACCGGACGGTCATTTGGAGGTCGATAGGAAGCGATGGATGGCCGGGCTGCAGTTCGATGAGCACTTCGCGAACCTTGGTGTCTTTCCGTTCCGTGGCACGTTGTGTCCGGATGGTCTTTCGCCCCATGATCGGCTCCATGTGCACCACGTGTCCGCGCAGGACTCGATCGCCCAGTGCATCTGCCGTGGCGATGACCGATTGCCCGAGGTGCACCCCGCTGATGTCAGCCTCGTCGACCTCGGCCCGCAGACGCACCTCGTCGAGTTTGCCGAGACTTATTCCAAAGCCGACGATCATGCGTCCAGCGCAGGCGACACCCGGGACACCCAAGACGTGGTAGCGGCGATCGCCGGGCATGGGGCCTGAGGAGTCGGCGTTCGATGCGTGCGGCGGCACCAGCCACAAGTCAGCGTCGGCCTGCTCGACCAGGAGAGAGGAGCTGTGGACGGCACCGAGGAAGATCGAGGATTGGACGGCCATCAGGACCACGGAGAAGACCAGGCCGACGACCGCGGTCCCGAAGCGGGCCTTGTCCCGACACAAGTTCCACCATGCGATCTTCCACATCATGCGCTCGCAGAACCACCCCTGATCGAGACCATGGTAGCTTATTCGGCGACGTCACGCTGGGCCCTTATTAGAATCCCTTCTCGGTCCCCCTTCCTGGGGGACTACGGGAAGGGATTCCCGTAGCGGATAGGTGCGAGAAAGGATTCTCGCACCAGCGTCCTGAGAGAAACGGGTCCCACGCCCCAATGTGGTTGCGTGGTTCCCTGGAGTGCCCAGCATAACTGTAACACGTTGTCAAAGCGATACTTATGCGATTCCCGCGCTCTCTGGAGTGAGTTTTGCGGACCGGTAGTTTTGCCTTCGAGGGCCCCAACGTGCCGGCGGTGGCCCGCAGGCGGCGAATCCAGTGTTCGGGCTTGACTGGTAGGGGATGGCTTGCTAGCATGCTCAAGCGTGTCCAGCGGCGCTGCTGGGGGTATGGGGTATGTATACAGCAGAAGCGCAGGTCGACGCGCAGAGACTGGTTGTGAACAAGTCGCGTCTTATACTAGCCTTGGCTGTGCTGGTTTGCTGGCAGGTTCCGGTGAGCGTTCGCGCCGACGTTTGCCCGGGCTCTCTGTCGGAAGCGACGGCACCTTCTTTGAAAGTCGATCATCCGCCACATGAGAGGCACGCCGCCAGGCACCCTGCGAGCGCCGGGCCGGGTGTATTTGACCGCCGGTTGGAGAGCCTCGGCGGGCACCTGGATTCGTTGGGGCTCTCGCAACTTTGCCCGATCGTGGTGCCAAGGGATGTCACCGGCGCCCCGGCTGGTGAGATCAAGGAGTTTCCACCTTCTCCCGGCAGCGCGGAGTTGTTGTTGTCCGCCGTTTTCAGTGTCGGGGTGTGGCATCTGCTTCGTTCCACGCGGCATGTCCACCTGGGTCATCTGCCGGAGTGGGTTCATCCCGAAGGTCCGGCGCAGGTCGGGCACGCGGTTACCTACGACTTCGATCCGTATTCGGTGCCGCTTTGTCGTTTTGAGCGGCCGGCCAGTGAACAGCCTGTTTCTTACCGGCCCTGGCGTGACCCCCGACGGCGGTGTGACGCACAGGTCTCGCCCACCGTCGCCGTTCCCCGCGGTCCTCCCGCCGGCTTCCCAGGCACGTAACCGTCCTGCTCACATGCTGCGGCGTGTGAGTGGACGCGTCGACAAGACTCTCGTTGCAGGATGAGGTGTCGGCGCGCGCATCTGTAGGAAAAACACAAGTGGAATTGTCTGTGCATAGGAGAAAGAACATGCGATTGAAAACGATAGCGGGAATCGCGGCCGTGTGCATCGCGGCCGGCTTATCTGCACCCGCCCAGGCGGGCATGGCGCCGGCGGGTTTTGATCATTTCAGGACGATTGCCGGCACGTTCTTCGACTTTGGCCCCGGGATCGGCGTCGTGAACCTCGAAGGCAATCCGGAGCCGGGCCATGCGTGGGATACCAGTGTGCAGCGCTCGCAGACCATGGTGTTTGATTCCATGGGCAGCAACCTGTGGCCCGATCCCAAGACCGCGGGCACCGAAGGGCATGTGTTGGGCGACGTAACCGATTCGACGATCGATATCGAGATGGTCGCGCTCAGTCTGAGGAGCATTAATCCGGTCTCGCTCGGGGGCAGCTTCTTTGACGTGTTCATCACACTTGACCCTGCCCTACCGCAGGATGGCCACATGTCGATGGACCACGGGTATGAGGATAGTGCAGACCACCGCCCGCAAGGTAACTGGAATTCTTCGTTCGAGCTCAACCTCGATGCTGGTTTCGTGGAGCAGGGCGGCGACGGGAGTAACGATTTCGTCGTAGACCTGGATGAATTCGAGCTTAACGGGAGTGGTTTGTGGACTCACCTTCCACCGCCGGGCTTTCCTCCTAAAGGTGGCGAAAGCGAATGGTTTGTGTTCGGTGGGGTGCTGGAGACACATCCTGGGGGCGGCCAGCATCGAGCGGAACATGTCCCCGCACCTGGCGCGGTGCTGCTGGGGGCGATGGGCCTGGGCATGGTCGGCTGGGGCAAGAGACGATTCAACTAACCGTTTCGTGCCCCCGAACCATGATCGCTTGGGTCGGGTCGACCGGAGTTGACAGCGCCCCGGCGGGCTCTGCGTTTGCCGGGGCGAAGTCCCGGAAATCAACGTTATCATCGCCGTCCCCATCGAAAAGCATTCGACAAACGTCGTCGGTTGCGGGCGCTGTCGGATGAACTGCTCGGTGAAGTTGTGGTGCTCGGGCCTGTACGTCTGAGCGTACCCATCGTGCAGCGCGATCGCCTCCCGGCGGCAGAATTCCGCGTCAATACCGCAGCATCGGCAAATATCAAGCCGGTTGTGTTTAGCGTCGACTATCCGTAAGATAGCCGACCGCGTCTCTATAGGGGCCGGATCAGACGGCGGTATGGAAGGAGAAGCCGTGACTGCACAGCATAACAACCAATCGTACCTGTTCACCTCCGAGTCGGTGTCGATGGGGCATCCGGACAAGCTGGCCGACCAGATTTCCGATGCCATTCTCGACAGCCTGCTAGCCAAAGACCCCCGGGCACGAACGGCCATCGAGACGTTGGTCACCACCGGCCTGGTGGTGGTCGCCGGCGAGGTCACCGTGCATAACGCCGAGGCCCGCGCCGCCCTGGATGACACCGAAAAGACCGTCCGCGAAGCGATCCGGAAAACCGGATATAACGACCCCGCCGCCGGCTTCGACTACCGCAGTTGCGCGGTCATCCGCACCATACACAACCAGTCCGAGGACATCAGCCAGGGCGTCACCGAGGGCCAGGGCCTGCACAAGGACCAGGGCGCCGGCGATCAGGGTTTGATGTTCGGCTACGCCTGTGACGAGACCGAATCGCTCATGCCCCTGCCCATCCATCTGTCGCACCGCATGATGGAGCGCCTCGCCCAGCTACGGGAGCAAGGTGAAATCAAGTGGCTCCGACCAGACGCTAAAGGACAGGTCACCGTTGCATACGAAAACGGCGTCCCCGCCGGCATCAAGACCGTGGTGCTCTCCACCCAGCACACCGAAGAGGTCATCGACCCTAAGACCAACCAGATGTCCCAAGAGGCCACCCAGTTGCTCATCGACGAAGTCATCAAACCGGTTATCCAAGCGGAGTGCAGCCGTCTCTGGTCCGATCGCATTGAGTACCACATCAATCCCACCGGCCGCTTCCTCATCGGCGGGCCGCACGGAGACACCGGATTGACCGGCCGCAAGGTGATCGTGGACACCTACGGCGGCCGCGGCAGGCACGGCGGCGGGGCCTTCTCCGGCAAGGACCCAACAAAGGTGGACCGAAGTGCCTGCTACATGGCCCGTCACGTCGCCAAGAACATAGTCGCCGCCGGGCTGGCCAAAGCGTGTGAAGTGCAGTTGGCCTACGCCATCGGCGTGGCTGAGCCGGTCAGCATACAGGTGAGCGAACTACGCGATTCGGAGTTGAGCGGGCCAGAGCTGGAACGGGCCATTCGCCGTGTTTTCGACCTGACGCCCAGCGGCATCATCAAACAGCTCGACCTGTGCCGACCCATCTACTTCGAGACTGCGCGGCACGGCCACTTCGGCCGTGAGGGCCCCGGGTTCACGTGGGAGAAGACCAATCGCATCGAGGACCTGCGCGAAGCCGTCAAGTGCGCCGCGGCGGCAACCTGACGAACAGGTGCGAGAAGGGATTCTCGCACCAGCATCCCCGGGGTCTTATCCGAGCCCCAAGCGCCAGCGCGGGGTCCGCCAAACCGCGACCGTAAGGGAGCGTGTAGCTCTATGGACACACAAGTGTGCGGTAAGACAGCGTCATGACTAAAGAGTGGATCATCCAGCCGCCCTGGCAGGACTGCAAGCAGGCTGCTGCGCGGTGGCGGGTGCCGCCACTGGTCGCTCAGATTCTGCACAACCGCGGCCTGGGCATTGACGACAACGTCGGCGACTTTCTCGCCCCCTCATTGAGCAGCCTGATCCCACCGGCCGGCCTGCCCGGTGCCGTTACCGCCGCCCGTGCCATCGCTGAAAGCATAGGCCGCGGCGATCGGATCGTGCTGTACGGCGACTACGACGTGGACGGGCTCACCGGCCTGGCTGCATTGTGGCACGTGTTGCGGGCCGCCGGCGGTGATCTGAGCTTCTACGTTCCTCACCGCCTCGAAGAGGGCTACGGGGTCAACACCCAGGCCATCAGATCGCTCATCGATGACGGGGCACGGACTATCATCACGGTGGACTGCGGCATCACCGCCCTGGAGGCAGCCGGGATCGCCCAACAGGCCGGCGTGCGATTCATCGTCACCGACCATCACCAGGCTGGCGATGCCCTTCCCGAGAACGCCCTGATCGTTCACCCCACCATCGGTGGTGCGAGAAGGGATTCTCGCACCAGCACGACCACCGTCGGAGGTGCGAGAAGGGATTCTCGCACCAGCAATCACCCCACCGTCGGTGGTGGGGGAAGTGATTCTTTCACCAGCACGAACGAGCACCTGTGCGGGGCTGGTGTCGCATTCAAGCTCGGCTGGGCGGTGGCCCAGGTGCTGAGCGGGGCTGAGAAGGTCTCCGAAAAGTACCGCACGCTGCTGCATGACACATTGGCCTTTGCGGCCTTGGGCACCATCGCCGACGTGGTCCCGCTTGTCGGTGAAAACCGTATCATCGCCCGCTACGGGCTGAGATTGCTGGCCACCACGCCGTTTGTCGGACTGCGCGTACTGATTGAATCAGCCGGGTTGGACAGTGGAAAGCTCGACGGTTACGACGTGGGCTTCAAGCTCGCACCTCGTCTCAACGCCGCCGGGCGCATGGGCCATGCCCGCCTGGCTCTGGACCTGCTCACACGCGCCGACGAAACGCGGTCGCGCGAGATCGCCCTCTATCTGGAAGAGCAAAACCGCGCCCGGCAGGCCGTGGAACGCCGCATCACCAAACAGGCTATCGAACAGGTCGAACGCCTTGGCATAGCCGACGATGCACATCGCGCCATTGTCTTGGCTGACGAGAACTGGCACGCCGGTGTCATTGGGATCGTCGCCGCCCGGCTGGTCGATCGTTACCACCGCCCGGCGGTGGTGATCTCGCTGGAGAAGGGCAAGGGGCAGGGTTCGGCCCGAAGCATCGCGAATTTCGACCTGTTCCAAGGGCTGGCCTCATGCGCGGACCATCTCCTGGAATTCGGGGGGCACGCCATGGCCGCCGGCCTGAAGATCGAGCCCCATCGCATTCCCCGCTTCTCCGAGGCCTTCATCGAAGTGGCCAACAACACCCTGACCGCCGCCGACCTGCGCGCAAAGCTGCGCATCGACGCTGAGGTCGAACTGGCTGCCCTCGACTTCCCCACCACCGAAGCTCTGCTGGGCCTGGGACCGTTCGGTGTGGGTAACCCCTCGCCCCGGCTGGCCACGGATTGGGTGGAGCTGGCTGACGAGCCCCGCTGTGTCGGCAAATCCGGCGATCATGTACAAGCCGTATTCCGCGACGCCGGCACTGGCGGACAAGCCGCCAGTGGCACTCGGGCGGTACTTCGAGCCATCGCCTTCGGACAGGCTGACAGGATGGAACAGCTTAAAAAGCATCGCCGCTGCCGCTTGGCCTTCAAACCCATAATCAATGATTTCAACGGCAGGCGCACCGTTGAGATGCAGGTGCTTGATTTCCGTTTTCCGGAGTGAAAGGAACGGAGGAAGGCACGGAGGCACGGAGGCACGAAGGGAATCGTCAATCCCCGATCGTCAATCCCCAATCCGCGTCATGTTCGAGAAAAACCTGACAGAACAGGGGTAGGGTGAAGCCCGCATTCGTCCGATATACCACGGAAGATGGCCTCGCCGATCCCTGAACAGTTGCGGCACATATATGACGTCGTGGCCGACGTCCCCAACCTGGCCGCCGATGCCGTGCTGGTGCACGCACTCGACAAGCTCGACCAACCGCTTCGCGAGCTAGCCGTCGAGAAACTTGTCGAACGCGCTAATCTAGCCGGCCTGTCCCCGCTGGTGGCCAACTTCAGACGCTATGACGACCACCTGCAGGACCTGGTGCTCGATCGGATCGAAGCGTTATTTGAAGCCACCCGTGCCACCATGACCTCCGACTCCGTCGAGGCCCGGCTTGGGGCGGTCCACCTTATCCGTTTATCCGGCAACTTCCGCCTGGCCTATCTGCTGAGTGACGTTCTGTCGCGGCGATGTCCCAATTCCACGGAGGCGGCTATGGCCGCTCTGCTCATCCTGGCCCGGGGCCTGGTCCGAAGGCGGAAAGACGCCGCGAGCGGCCATGATCGGCGGGCACTTCGCAGCGACGCCCAGCACCTTGCCGATGCCGTCCACCGGGCGCTGGACTCCTGGCTCGCGCACCACCGAACCGAGGTGCTGGTTGCCGCCATGCTGCTCTGCGACCTTACCGAGCCGCTCCTTTTCAATAAGGCGTCGCAGACCCGCCTGCACTTGGCCCGTGCGCTGAACGGCACGCTGCGCGGCGAACTGGAGCCGGCCATGGCCGGGTACGCCCTGCGGGCCCTGCGCCACCCGGACTTGCGGGACGCCGCCGCAGAAACGATTTCCACCACCACCGATCCAGCCTTCATGGAGGAGTTGCTCGATGCCATGTGGATCACCGCGGACCCCGAAAACGCCCGGGCCTGCGGGCGTATTCATGCACTGGCATGGCTGAACGACGGGATCGGCCCCTTGCAATCGCTACCGCGCCATCGGGCCGCAAGCGCCCTCCGGCTCATTGCCCTTACCGGCATGCCCCAAAAAGACAAACTCAGTATCTGTCGATCGCTGACCAACATTTCATCCGACGACACGACCTGGCTGCGTGAGGCAGGCGTCTGGTGCGTCACCGGTATTGATGGACCGGCAGCCACGCAGATGTTGATCGGCGCTGCGGCCTCGCACGATCCCACCGTGGCATCCATTGCCGCGACCGAGCTGTTTCGCCGCGACCCCAGCTACACCAGGGAGAAGGTGCGGCGACTATCTGAGCCGCGGGCTTCAGCCCGCGGACCCGAGGCGGACGTCGACCCCTACTGCGACCAATACGACGAGTTGGGCCCTTCCCAGCGCATTACTGCGGGCAACCGGCTGCTGGCTGAGTCCCCCGACCGATTCCACCGGCGCATACAGGCTGACTTCCGCAGCGACGACCCGCGGGTCCGGGACCGCACCCTGGATATCGTGCAGTCGCTGGGCATCGCCCCGCAATACCGGGACCAGATCTACAAGCTCAGTCACGATCCCGATGAAAGGACCCGAAGCCGCGCCGTAGCCCTACTGGGCGAGCTGGACGGCGCCACGGCGGTGCGTATCCTGCGTCAGTCCCTGTCCGATCCCAATCCCCGCGTGCAGGCCAACGCGGTCGAAGTCCTGGGGACCCGCGACCCGCAGAAGTGGCGGGAGACACTGACTGCCCGGATGAATGAGCAAGGCAATCGCGCCCAGGCCAACGCCATCAAAGCCCTGCTGCACATCGGAGTGCGCGACGCCGCGGTTGCGCTGCTCTCCATGCTCACCCATGAATCGGCCGCCCATCGGCTAAGCGCCCTCTGGGTGGTTGAACAGTTCGGCCTGTTCACGCTGGCGCCCCGCATTCGACGTATTGCAGCCGACGATCCGGACCCTCAAGTGCGCGAAGGGGCCGAACGATTGCTTACCAGCAGCGACTTCGCCGCCAGTGCCCCACCACTGGAAACAGCAGAGGCAGGAAGGGACGAAGGGGGGATTGACGATTGACGATTGACGATTGGGGATTGGGGATTGTCTGGGGAAGGGATGAAAGCACGAAGGGACGAAGGGGCGGAGGGACGGAGATTCGAACAAGGAAACTGGAAATCCGAAACACGAAACAAACTGGAATGATCGAAGAAGGAAATCCAAAACAGTTGGAACTCGAAGCGCGAAAGTTTCGGTCATTTGAGTTTTCGTCCTTCGGAGTTGTTTCGAATTTCGCGCTTCGTGCTTCGAGCTTCGAGAAGGCAATCCCCAATCCCCAATCGTCAATCGTCAATACCAGGGATGAGGCCTCATGAACGCTCCGCTGCTGCAGACCAACGCGTGGCAAGCGGTTCACGAGGAGTTCCAGCGCGGCGGCAGGTTCTGGGAGATGTTCTGGGTTCTCTTCGCCATCGCCGCCGGGCTCGCGGCCCTGGCTCTCTATCAACGAATCCAACAAAACAGGTCAAGCGGCCAGGTGTTGGATCACCCGGGCAAGCTGTTCCGCGTTGTGATCGCTCGTCTCCGGCTGGGAGTGCTGCAGCGCGATCTCCTGCGTCGCATGGCCCGCGAACTCCAGCTTGTGCACCCCACCGTCTTGCTGCTCAGTCCGGAGATCTTTCACGAACACTCTCAACAGTGGCTCAACGGGATACATTTCGATCCGGAGCAGGGAAGCTCCGACGACCATCGAGCGGCCAGGCAGCGGGATTCACTCGATGATCTGTGCCATGCCATCTTTGGCATTCGACTGCCGCCCACGGATTCGAATCCGGGGGTTTCGGGAAGAACTCCCGGTCGCGCTCGGTGAACGGCTCCAGCTCATCGAACCACGTCGCCCGCGGATCGAAGCGGGCGAAGAAGGGCCGGCGCACCAGATTCGGATCGCGAGCCTGAAGATACTCCAACACGAACACCTTCTCGCCGCCGATCTCGTTGATGCCGAGAATGTGCACCTTGCCCGGCATGGCGGACATGGACGGACCGCGTACCGTGCGGGCGATCCCGGAAACCTGCCGGTAGGCCTTGCGGAAAACATCCCAGGCATCGACCAGCGGTACGCCGAAGTAGTCGCGGGCGCCGGTGTCGCGCTCGACGAACATGTAGTAGGGCACGGCCCCGAGCTGGCTACCGCTCCGCCAGAGCTCCGCCCATGCCGTGGGGTCGTCATTGACGTGGCGGAGGAGCGGTCCCTGCATGCGAATACCGGCGCCGGTGGAGTTGATGCGGCGTAGCGCTCGCTGGGCGATATCCGGCCGTAACTCGACCGGGTGGGTGTAGTGGCCCATCACCGACACGTGCTTTCCGGAGGCGAGCACCTCCTCGAACAAACGGAGCAGGTCGTCAGCGTCGTTGTCTGTAACGAAGCGATGCGGCCAATAGGCGGGCGCCTTGGTGCCAATGCGGATGGTGCGGACGTGATCCAGCTCCCGCACCAGCAGCGGCTCGACATACCGGCGAAGAACCGCCGTTTTCATGGTCATGGGGTCGCCGCCGGTGAAAATGACGTCGGTGACCTGCGGGTGTGCTTTCAAGTAGTCGGTAAGCAGCTCCGTGTCACCGGTGGAGAACTTGAGGTCGTTAAGCCCCACGAACTGGGCCCAGCGGAAGCAGAATGTGCAGTAGGCATGGCAGGTTTGACCCTGGCTGGGGAAGAACAGCACGGTCTCGCGGTACTTGTGCTGCATGCCTGGGACCGGCTCACCGTTGTGCCTGGGCACATTGTGGGTCATCTGGCCGTCAGGGTGTGGGTTCAACTTGTATCGGATCCGATTGGCCTCCCGATCGATGACCTCGGGGGGCGCTTTCGCTCGCAGCAGATCGGCCATCGTCCGGTAGTGGTCGTCACTGAGCATGCCGCGCTGCGGGAAGGTGAGCTGGAACATAGGGTCGTCCGGCACCCGGTCCCAGTCGATCAACTCGTCCAGGACATACCGATTCGTCCGGAATGGCAGGACCGTAGACACCACCATTACCGCCTCACGTACATCCGAATCCAGCCAGCCCCACTCCGGCATCCGCGACACGTTGGATCGGGTGACCGCACGGAACCGGGTGTTGTTGGCGGCGATAGCCTCAGAAGCCCTCAGCATGCGGTCTCCTCATCGGTTCGGCCGGCTCACCCGATCTCGCTCAAGTCCATTGCAGCGGATCATGGCCTACGCGGCGCCAGGTTTTCGTCTCGGTAGACTCGTCCGTGAGTCAGCTCCGTTTGCCGGAGACGGCTGCGGAGAAGACCGCGCGCCAATTTGCGGTCCAGGACCTTCAAGATTCGACCCGTAGATTATAGCAGGCTTCTCCCAGTCCCGCGACGGGCCGATAACACCCAACGCCCGATCCGACGTAACATTCTGTCTATAAAGCACTTATAACTACAGAGGCTGTCGGTTTGTGATGTGGCGCCACCCCTTGTGGGTGGCGCACCCTCGTTCTGCGCCACCCACAAGGGGTGGCGCTACATTGGGCAGACTGTAGGGTCCGCCGTGCGGACCGCCCCGTGGCCGCCCACCAATCTCGCGTTCGCGGTCCGCACGGCGGACTACACGTCTCACGCCTCCGGCGGACCTGACGTCCTACGTTCCATGAGACCGCCTGAACCACCACGCACTCGCTAAGGGAAACGGGCTGCGCAACGCGGTTTGTCCCAGGTCCCGTGGAGCAGTACAATACGCGCCATGCGCCCGGATGATCTGTCCAATGCCTTGTCCCCACAGAGCTTCAGGCCGTTCGTGCTGAACCTCTCGAATGGGGAATCCTATCGGATCACGCATCCCGAACAGATGCTGGTGGACCGCTCAGGCGTCGTGATCGGTACCCGGCGACTCAACGGTCACCGGCGGTATGAGAGACTGCTAACCTGTTCGCTGCTGCACGTCGTCAGCCTGATCCCCATCGAAGAGACCGAGGTAAAGTAGACCCGGCCAGAAGCGGTTTCGTTCCCATCGATGATATCAGAGATCATCGGTCATGGCGTCGTGGCCGTCGAAAGGCGGCTCTTCGATATCCAGCCCGAATTCGTCGAGCCAATGGTTCACGTCGTCGGGTGAGAGGTTGGCGGGCTTTTCCTCTGGGGCGGCTAAGGGCTGGGGTTGATCGGCGCGGTCGGCGGGGAAGAGCTCCGCCACAAAGGCCGCGCACTTGGTGTGGGCACAGCGGCGGTACCTGGCGGCGTGGCTGATGACGCTGTCGCTGGTGACCACGCGGATAGTGGTGGGGTGTGAGGCTTTCTTGATCTTGCGGATGATGACGTCGTCGGCCGTCTCGGGGGCGCTGAACTGGACGTTGACGCGGCTGGAGGTCATCTGTTGGGCGAGACCGGTGCGGGGCTTAGGGCCGTCGAAGACCAGAGTGACCTTGTTCTGGTGTGTGCGGGCCCAACGGTCGACGGCGCGGAAAAGGGTTTCGCGGCCGACATGGGGGACCGGGGCGTGCTCGTGCATGGCGTAGAGCAGATTGTTGCCGTCGATGATTACGTGCATACGCGACATGAATAGCCCACCTCAAGTCCGATGAGAGGGACGAAGGGGAAGAAAGGCACGGAGGCACGAAGGCACGAAGGCACGGAGCGGAATCCGCAATCCCCATTCCCCAATTCCCAATCGTCAATCGTCAATCGTCAATCGTCAATCGTCAATAGAGAGATAGACGCTTCGCGACAAGCCGGCGATCCGTTGGATCGGCTCTGGAGTCCGTTGGCTGGCTTGAAAGCAGGCCATCACCCGCTATACTCCACATGGATGCTTGGATTATTCCACCCTGCCACGCCCTGGTCTATGAGCGAGGCGCCTAACACTACAGCGCAAACTCGCCGACGAGTGCTGGTGCGAGAATCCTTTCTCGCACTCATCCGCCGCGGGAATCGTTTCCCGTGGCTCGCCAGGAGGGGGAACCGAGAAGGGATTCTCGGTCCAGCGTGCCCTCGTCTATGAGCGAGGCGCCTAAGATGTGTATGCACCGGCATATCGTGATCCTGGTTTTCTCCGCGGCGGTCGCAACAACGGGAACGTCCCCGGAAATGGGACGGACCGTGGAGGGGGAGCCTGTAAACACCGTCGCGACGAAGGCGGAGCGACTGGTGTTTGTGCAGATTCCAGCGCGGACCGCTGAAGAGGGTCTGCCGAAGGGCCAAGCCCCGTCGCTGGCGCTCTGGGCTCTGAGGAGAGGAGATGTGCCCGCGGGCAGTCGGATCGTGGCATTCGACCCGGCCCAATCGACCGACGGCGTGATAAACCTCACCCCGCAGTTTGTTGCCGCCGGGCGGTGCGATCTTTCCTTCGACGGGCAGCGTGTGTTGTTCGTCGGCAAACGACAGGCGGCTGATTCGTTTTCCGTATGGGAAATGGGCGTCGACGGGGGCGACCTTCGCGAGGTCATCAACCATCCCGGCGATTGCAGCTCGGCCATCTACCTTTCGACGCTCTACACGATGGGTGCCGAACAACCCGTCTATCAGATCGCCTTCTGCAGTCTCGCGCCCGACAGTGGGGTAGCATCTGTGTACACCTGCCGGTTGGACGGCACACACGTAAGGCGGATAACCTTCGCACCGGACGGCGTCTTCGATCCGTACCTGTTGAGCGACGGGCGATTGCTGTTCAGCAGTTGGCGAAGAAGTAAGCAAGGGATGGAGGGACGAAGGAACGAGCGGACGGGTGCGAGAAAGGATTCTCGCACCAGCGGTCTTCACTCTTACAACGGGGCGGGGGCGGCGATGTTTACCGTGAACACCGACGGGACGGACCTTTTCATTTTCGCTGCGACTCGTGAGCAAGACCCGTCGCTGGCGCTCGGGGCTCGGGGTGCCGCCACCGTTCGCAGCATGCCCTGCGAAACGCCGGACGGGTGGGTGGTGTATGTAGAATCGGATCTTTGTGAAAAGGCCGGTTCATGCGGTTGGGACCGGGGCGGATCGCTGGTGGCGGTTTCCCGTACCCGCAGTCTGCACACCAGACGCGTTGTGACGAAACCCACGGATTCGAATCCGTGGGCTTCTTCGAGGAAGAAAGGGACGAAGGGACGGAGGGACGAAGGGACGAAGGGGAAGAAAGGGACGAAGGGACGGAGGGACGAAGGGACAGAGGGAAATCCGCAATCCGCAATCCGCAATCCGCAATCCCGCGTGCCCAATCGTCAATCGTCAATCGTCAATCGTCAATCCCCAATCCGCAATCCCCAATCCCGGTCCGGTCTCTATCATTCGCCGTCGGTTTTGGACGACGGTCGATTGATTGTTTCATACCGCCCGAGGGACGGTGGCACGTACGGCCTTTATGTGCTCGATCTGAGCCGGCCGGCAGGGTTGGTGACGGTCTTCGACGCACCGGAATGGCACGACGTACACGCCTTGGCTGTTCATCCGCGTCCCATACCAGCCGGCCGATCCAGCGTGGTCGATGAACGCGTCGACACCGGCCTCCTGTATTGTCTGGACGCCTACCTTTCCGGGACCGGGCGGATTCGTGTTGGCGGCAACGAGACCATCGACCGGCTACGCGTCATCGGGGCGGAGGAAAAAGTCCTCGGCGAGGTTGCGGTGGAAGCCGATGGTTCTTTCTGTCTGGAGGTGCCGGCACGCACGCCGCTACGTTTGCAAACGCTGACCGCCACGGGGCAAGTCGTGCAGGACATGCGTAGCTGGATGTGGGTGATGCCCAAAGAAGCCCGCGGGTGCATCGGCTGTCACGAGGATCGTGAGCTCACCCCGCCCAACCGATTCACCCGGGCCCTGCAGAAGCGGCCGCGAACGCTTGACGCTGCCGGCTCCGGGGCGGACAGCCCTACCCAGCACGGCCACCACCACTCCACGGGGCACCCTGAATGACCGCTCCGCGCGCCATCGCCCTTGTCATCTGTGTCTTGATCGTGCGACCCTGCACGGGCGCCGATCCGAGCCCCCAGCGCCAGCGCGGGGAGACTGGGCCCGGCAACATTCCCTTCTACGTGGGTCGAAACGTCTGCCTGGAATGTCACCAGCGGGCCCGGAGCCACAATCCGTGCTCGCTGAAGTCGATTCCCGAGCACGACCAGTCGTACAGCGCCCTTATTAAGCCGGCGGCGGCCCACATCGCCGCGCTATGTGGCGTCGCCCAGGAACCTCAACAGAGCCGGGTGTGCCTGGGTTGCCACGCCACCGCGGCGGACGTTGGGCGGCGCTGGACGGCAGACACCTTCGACGTCGCCGATGGTGTGCAATGCGAAGCTTGCCATGAGGCCGGCAGCATTCATGTGAGACTGGCACTGAGGGGCAAAGGGACGAAGGGACGAAGGGACGAAGGGACGAAGGGGGCACGATGGTACGGACGCACGAAGGGATGGGTGCGAGAAGGGATTCTCGCACCAGCGGTCGCACCAGCGGTGTCGGCGGCGCGAGCTGAAGCCCGCGGCTCGTTGGGACTGGCGGAAAGAGTCGGGTGCGCCGCTTGCCACGCACCAAGACCGTCTCACCGTGAAGTTCTCGATGAGGGCTACCGCATACCGCTCACCGACTCGTTCTACAAAACGCCGGTAAACCTGGCTGTCTCGCCCGAGGGCGACCGGCTGTACGCAGTGTGTCAGCATAGCGACAGCCTGATCGTTCTGGACCCCGTGGCCGGCAAAGTGCTTTACGAAATATCAGTAGGCAAACAGCCGCATGACGTGGCGGTGAGCCCCGACGGGCAGAGGCTGTATGTGACTAACCGCTTAGCCGACAGCCTGACGGTGATCGACGCTGCACGCAGGAAGACAATCGCTGAGGTTCCCGTGGGACACGAACCGCACGGTGTCCTGACGGATACCAGCGGCCGGCAGATCTACGTGCTGAACACCGGGGACAATTCCATATCGGTCATCGACGCTCGTAAGCTAACCGAGGTCAAGCGCCTGGTCGCGGGTCGCGGACCGTGGTCGTTGGCCCTCCACCCGGACAGCGGCTTGGTGATGGTGACCAGCGTACGCCCGAATCTGGGGCGGTTTCGCGATCCCCCGCGCTCGGAGGTGACCATCATCAACAGCCGGGACGGCGTGGTGGTGGACCGCGTGGTTGTCGCTGGCGCCAACATGATGCAAGGCATCGCGTTTGTGCCCGGCAAGGACGTGGCCCTGTTCACGCTGATGCGGACCAAGAACCTGGTGCCCATGACGCGCTTGGCCCAGGGGTGGGTCATTACCAACGGGCTGGGGATTGTGTGGCCTGACGGTCGCGTCGACCAGGTACTGCTCGATGAGCCAAACGCCTACTTCCCCGACCCCAACGATGTAGCGGTCAGCCCCGATGGGCGGTATGCCCTGGTGAGCAGCGGCGGATCCAACCGGATCGCAGTGGTGGACGTGGACAAGCTGTTGGAGACCATCGCCCAAAGCTCCGATGACCAGCGAAAGCATGTGCTGCCCAACCACCTGGGGATGAGCAGCCGGTTCGTGGTCAAGCGGATTGAGGTGGGGAACAATCCACGGGGCATTGTTTTCTCGCCGGATGGACGGTTCGCCTACGTAGCCAACTCGCTGGACGATTCGGTGACGGTGATCGATACCGGAGACTACACCGTAGCGAGTAAGATCGGACTGGGCGGGCCGGAGGAGATCACGGAAATCCGCTGGGGCGAAAGACTATTTCACAGCGCGAACATTACGTTCGGGCAGCAGTTCTCCTGTCAGAGCTGCCATCCGGACGGACACGTTAACGGCCTGGGATTCGACATTGAAGCGGACGGCATCGGGTTCGGGCCGGTGGACAACCGGACGTTGCGGGGCATTCTGGATACGCTGCCGTTCAAGTGGGAAGGGACCAACCCGACGCTGCAGTTTCAGTGCGGGCCGCGGTTGGCGGTGTTCTTCACGCGGCTGGCGCCGTTCAACCCGGCGGAGCTGGAGGCCCTGGTGCGCTACGAGTGCACCATCGAGCGGCCGTCGAATCCCTATCGAAGCCCGGAGGGGCTGACGTTGTCCCAGCGTCGCGGGAAGGCGGTTTTTGAGCGAACCGTTGACAACCGCAGCCAACCGATACCGCCGGAAAGTCGATGCATCACGTGTCACAACACGCCGTACAAGACCTCGCGGCAACGGATGGCCGTCGGAACAACGAGTTGGATCGACACGCCGGTGGAGGTCGAGATCGCGGATATTTATGACGCTGAGGAGTACGGCGAGTTGGGCGCTTATTATTTTGAGGACAGCGGGGTGCCGCAGAAAGTGCTGGATGTGCCGCACCTGATCAATATCTACGACAGCGCTCCGTACCTGCACAACGGCAGTGCCGCCACCCTCGAGGAGATCTGGACGCGGCACAACCTGGCGGACAGGCACGGTCTGGCCCGCGACCTCACCAGGCAGCAACTCAACGACTTAATTGCCTATTTGAAGGGATTGTGAGGGGGAAGGGACGGAGGGACAAAGGGACAAAGGGACGGGGGGACGAAGGGACGGAGGACGCGAGGATGTACACACGCCTGACTTGTGAAAGCCCACGGGTTGCAACCCGTGGGCTTTTGGATGTGTTACCGGGTTGTCTTCTCCTTTCTCTTTGCGGTTTGTGCCACGCTGTCGAACCCGACGTTAAACCCGGTCCCCCTCCCCAGGTCCAGCAGGTATGGCGGACCTTCACCACCGAAGACGGACTGCCCCATAATAACGTCCGCACCATTTCGGTATCGGGCGAGCAAGTTTGGGTCGGTACCGAGGGCGGGCTGGCTCTGCGCCAAGGCGACAGGTGGAGAAGCTGGACGCAACGGGAAGGCCTGCCCTGGCCGGTCATCACGGCGATCGACGTGGACACCAGCACCAGGGAGGTCTGGCTGGGGACCTGGGGCGGAGGCCTGGTTCGGTTCAGCGGCGGTCGCTTCGACAAGTTCGACCAACGCAACAGCGGGCTCGCGGGGGATCTGGTGTTCGCGGTTGTGGTGAGGGACGGCTGCGTTTGGGCGGCAACCATTGGGGGCGTCAGCAAGTTCGACCCGGTTGCAGATACATGGGACCTGCACTTCGAACGACGAACGGACCAACCCGAGAGCGTCATCACCCATCTCTGTATCGATCCGGGGAATCGGGATTACCTGTACGCTGCCCAGTGGTGCGGTGACGTATGGCGGTTGGATATGCGCGGGCGGGAAAGAGGGACGAAGGGACGAAGGGACGAAGGGACGAAGGGGAACGCTCACTCTTCACTCCACACCGGGGGGGAGTGGACCCCAGTGGAGGGGACTGGAGGAGGGCGGGTAGGCGATCCGAGCCCCAAGAGCCAGCGCGGGGAATCCGGCTCCGGCGAGGCCACGCTGGCAATCGCGGCGGGAGGGCGATCTCTCTGGTGGTTGACATTGGACGGTCTTCTGCGCCGTGACCTCTCCGGGAACTGGGAGGCGCGAAACACCGCCGAGCGCATGACGCGTGCCGACCTGGTCTATTGTCTCGCCGCCCCGAACGACTCTCAAGCCTGGCTGGGGACCGATCGGGGCCTGCGAGTTCTGGTGGATTGGGCGACGGACACTTGGGTGACATATGAGAGGGACGAAGGGACGGAGGGACGAAGGGACGAAGGGGAATCCGCAATCCGGGGTGCCCAATCGTCAATCGTCAATCGTCAATCGTCAATCCCCAATCCGCAATCCGCAATCCCGGATAACCGGGTTCGTTGCGTCGCCTTTCAGGGCGATGACGTGTGGGTCGGCACCACCGCCGGCTTGGCTCTGGGAACCGGCTGGTCCGGCTGGAGTAGCTTTCGATCGGCTGACGGGGAAGGAGGGACGAAGGGAAGAAGGGAAGAAGGGACGAAGGTATGGGTGCGAGAAGGGATTCTCGCACCAGCGTCAATCGCCAATCCGCAATCCGCAATCCGCAATCCCCAAGCGGTTCCCATCGCGGTGCTGGCGCCGATAACACAGACGATCACCCTCCCCGGAGTCGGCCCGGCGAAATCGGACCGGAAAAGCGTGGCCGACCGGCTGGCGGTCCGCCTGGCCGTCGAGCAAGCCAACGCCCAGGGCGGATATCGCAACAGGATTCCTTTCGAGCTGGCTACCAACCCCAAGGGCTGGGAGCGCTACGGGTGGGGGGCACCGGAGGACGACCTGGCAGTCTATGTCGTCCAAGACCAAGTGTGGGGGTTCGTAGGCCACCTTGCTCCCGATAGCAAGATCATGTCCGTCGCCGTGCTGCACACTCAGGTGCCCGTGGTGAACACCGCCGGCGCGCCGGCGACGATCGACGAGGTGATCAACCCGTGGATTTTTCGGCCCCTGGGAGCACATTTCAAACGCCACCGAGCGGTGCTCGACTACATCTTCGATTCGCTGGGGCAGACGCGGGCGGCGGTCATACACACGCCCGGGCGACTCTCCAAAACGCATCTGGCCTACTGGGCAGCTTATGCCCGGCACCGGGGATATCCACTGGTAGCCGAGGTGGACTACGCCCCTAATCCCTCCGTCCCTTCGTCCTTTGACCAGCAGTTGGCCACCTTGCGGGACAGCGCCGCCCAAGTCGTGCTGACCTGGTGCGACGCGCCCACGTCGGCGGCTATCGTCAAACTGTTGCGCGAAGCCCAAATGGAGCAAGTGTTCGTTGGCAGTGCTTCACTGGTAGGCGAAGAGTTCATCGGCCTGGCTGGTCCGCAGCCCGGCCCGGTCTTCTCCGCCTACCCCTGCTGGGCCTCACGAGGCACGGAGGGGAGGGAGGAAGGCACGAAGCTGAGGGCGACCGAGGAGGGAGCCCGAAGGAGGCACAAAGGCACGAAGGGGAATCCGCAATCCGCAATCCGCAATCCGCAATCGGGGTCTTCCATCGCCCGGTTCATGGAAAGCTACATGGCTCAGAACCCGGCTGAGCGCTCGCAGCAGTCGCCCGGCCGCGAGGCTTTTTCCTCATTTAACGCAGCCAACCTGTTGCTCGAAGCCATCAACATCGCCGGCCTTGATCGCCGGGAGATTCAGCGCACGCTCGCCCGCATGAGCGACGCCCTCTTCGCCCATCTGCAGGAGGGCACGTGGAAGTTCTACACGCAGCAGGATCTGCGACCGTAACTACGGCCCGGAGCCGGTGAACAGCACCTGGAAAGCACGCCAGTCGATCATGTTCACGGCGCCATCGCTGTTGACGTCCATAACCCGGCAGGCCTTGGGATCGCCTTCAACGTATTCGTCGACGCACGTCAGGAACGAATGGTAGTCGTCCAAGTCGACATAGCCGTCACCATCGGAATCGCCGCAGGCGCCAACGCATCGGACACCATCCACCTGCTGGTTCGGTCCGCCCTCGAAGTTGATTGCCCCTTCAAAACACTCAACCGCCGCCTTGCCGAGCGGAGGCGTGGCGGTGTAACTGACCGTCCGGAGAGCGCCGTCAAAAAACACCCACTTGACCTTGCCGTTGGCAGCATCCCAAAACCCGCCGTCGCTGATCTCGCTGACGCTCCACCCGCTCGGTGGGCGGTCCTCGACCCCAACGGCGAACGCGCCATCGGGAGAAGTGTACGCCACATGTACGGTCACGGGCTCGTCACCAAGGTAACACGCCGGAAGCTCACGTACCGCGCCGGCTCTCTCAGTCGTAACACTTTCGGCTTCTCGGCTTGCGGATCCGCCGTAGGTCGCTTGCCCGCTCAAACATTCACCCTCAGGGAACCAGTCTCCGGGGACATCGTCCCAACAGTAGAACTCCCCGGTCAGAAACAGGAACACCCCGCGCACCGTAGTCGCCAGGTCATCCTGGCAGCCTGATCCCCAGCGACAGACATATCCGACGATCTCGCAGAGTTCGATGCGCCAATCCTGGCACGTGGACTCACTGCAACCGCAGGTCGCCTCCGGACATGCTGCGCACGGCTCATCCGGCGCGTCAGCCGGGTGGTGGTTGCAGTTCAGGTCGTCGATACATGTGTCACCGCCGACGCAGAGGTTCGGCCCGCCATCGAAATTGATTGAGCCGGCAAAACAGACCTCACCGGCTTTTTCCGTCGGCGGCGTCGCGATGTAGCTGACGGTTCGCGGATGGCCGTTGAAGAAGACCCATTTGACCTTGCGATTGACAGGGTCCCAAGACCCGCCATCGCTGATATTGCTGATGCTCCAACCACTCGGAGGCGTGTCCTCAACGCCGACCGCAAATGTTCCCGCGGGCGGTTCGTAGGACATGCGCACGCTCAGATGTTCACCGGCGATGTAGCAGGAGGGTAGGTCGCGGGTAGCGTTGCCGTTGCAATCAGATTCGCACTGGTTGGTGTCTTCGTTGCAGACCTCACCGGCCCCACACGGGGGCGTTCCCGGCTGGCAGCCGTCGATCGCGTCGCAGGTCTCGACGCCGTCACAGAACCGGTCGTTGTCGCAGTCGCCGTCGTTTGGATCGTTGGCGCACGCTCCCGTGCCACCGTTGGCCGTGGGGTCACAAGAATCGTCCGTGCACCCAACTTCATCGTCGCAGCTCGGCGGCGTGCCGCCCACGCAGCCGTCCGGATCGGCATCCGGGTCGGTCGGGTCGCACGTTTCGGCGCCGTTGCAGAACAGCCCGTCGTCGCAGTCGGCGTCGTCTGTGCAAGGCTGCTCACACTCGTCGGGAATGCCGTTGGCGTTGACGTCCTCGCTGGTCCCGTCAGCGATGTCGATGGCATCGTCGATCCCGTTAGCGTTGCAATCCGGGAACGAGCACTCCGGGCCGATGAGGGTCAGCACGAACGATCCCCTGGCACCGTTGTAGCCCGACACACGAATCAGATACCTGACGCCCTCGACAACCATGGTGTTCAGGTTGGTCCTGAAGCCCGGTTCGGAGCAGCCGTCGTCCGTGCAGGCATGCTGATTGGCGATGGTGCCCGGACAGCCGGTGTGCATGGAGATGACCGTGTCATAGTTGCCGGCCCCACAGGTCGTGAGCGTCAACGGACCGTCGCTGCCGGGAATGTAGCTGTACCACACCGAATTGCTGAAAGTCGACGACCCGCAGGTGGCTGAACCGTCGGTGTCGGCGTCGACGGTGTTGCCGCTGAAGGACCCCGGGCAGATGGGGTTGGCCTGTTCGCAACGGTCGGCGAGGCACTGCGGATCGACCTCACACTCGTCCGGAACACCGTCATGGTCGCAGTCCACGCTCGTTCCATCGCTGATGTCGCAGTCGTCCGGTGTGCCGTTGGTGTTACAGTCGTTTTCGACAAGCTCGCACTCGTCCGGAATCCCGTTGGTGTTGCAGTCGTCACTGGTACCGCCGCTGATGTCGCACTCGTCCAGGGTACCGTTGGAGTTGCAATCGTCGTCGGGAAGCTCGCACTCGTCGGGAATCCCACTGCCATTGCAATCGTCACTGGTGCCACCGCTGACGTCGCACTCGTCCGGTATCTCGTTGGCGTTGCAGTCGTTGTCGGCAAGCTCGCACTCGTCGGGAAGCCCGCTGCCGTTGCAGTCCTCGCTGCCGCCGCACGGCTCGCCGCACCCGGGCGAAGCGCAATCAACATCGCAATCGTCGGGATGCCCGTTTCCGTTGCAGTCCGGGGGCCCCGCTTGCGGCCCTACGGTCGTTCCCGTAACCTCGCCGGGCGTGCCCGCCCGGAACAGTCCCAGCGTCACCGTCGTGTCGACCGATGGAACGTTGGCATCAAAACGGAAGTTGTACACCGTGCCCCAGCGCAGCGGGTTGGTCGTGGTGCTCCAGGTGACCGCGTCGAAGGTGAGTTCCCAACTCCAGGGAGCGTTGTCGATGACAACCTGATCGGCCGCCACGGTATTGAACTCCTCGTCGTGGTGCTCAACCGCGTAGAAACCGACGTTGGTCAGCGCGGTGCCGGATGAGACGGGAATGCTGAACGAACCGACCTGCCGGTCCATATCGATGTTGAACAGAGCATACTCGTAGTGCCAGGCCCCACCGCCCAGGTCAGTGACCTTGGCCGCCAACACACAGCGCCCGTCGGGCGAGACAAATTCCACCGGTGGCACCACCTGGGCCAGCATGGTCTGCTGAGCCCCGGTCCAGGCGTCAATGGCAAAGCCGATGTTAGGCCTGGTGCCGGCCCCGCTCATTTCAAAACCCCAGGTGCCAGGTACGGTGGGAGGGCACTCAGGGCAGTCCAAATCGCATGTCTCCTCGCAATCGTGGGGAATGCCGGTGACGTTGCACACCTCGTCGAGATTTCCGTTGCCGTTCAAGTCGCAATACTGCGTTACCGGCTTCCAGCCGGAGTTGTTCATTACATCGACGTCATCGTAGGTGATGTAGAACTGGTCGGTGTAGTAGGTGGCTCCCGCGTTCTGGGCCGGGTCCAGGTCGGCGTCGTGCACCTGCAAACGATGCGAGATGGCGGTGTGACCGCCCGGTTGTGTAAAGTGCGAACCCGTGCGGGTCCAACCTCCGGTCCATGGATTGAGCTCGAAGCGCGGCCCCAGCCCAAACTGTGAGGCGTTCAACCCCGGCGTGTAGGTATCGGTGCAATTGACGTTCAGGCTGCGGCACCCGGTGGCCTGGCAGATCGGCCCCCCGCACTGGGTGTTGTCCAGGGCGCAGAAACCGTGCTTGATCCAGGACTGGCCGACCTGCTCGAAACGCTCGCTGCCGTCGACGGTCTGGAGCCGGTACAGGTTGAAGACGATGAACGGATGAAAAGGACTCGGACTTGCAAGCCAATCCAGCTCCTCGTCGCCGACGTTCCACGAAGTGCCGCCAGAGGCAAGCCCCACGACGTCCCCCAGCCGGCCGAACTGCTGGAGACCGAAAACCTGGCACATGGTCACGTCCGGGCCAATCCCGCCGCCCGCCTCAGCGCCACCAGCGTGCTGCAGCTCTGGAAGAGGCACCGGCTCGTCGCCGCCGACCCACTGGGCGTCAACGACCATCTCGGCCGTCCCCATTACGGTGCCCACCAGCCGGGGGTCGCCCAGCGCATCCGCCAGCGACTGCGAAACGGTCACCTGCCTGCTGAAGATGGTCAGCCTTTCGGTTCTCCGATCAAAACCCACTTTGAAATCGTGCAACTCCAGGCATCCGCCGGTGCAACCGGACAAGTCGGCGGACGGTACAGATACCCCGCGCTGGCGCTTGGGGCTCGGATCGGCGTCAGTGGAGATGGCCAGGTCAGTTACGATATGCTCCCCGGACCGCGCCAGAAACTCCAGGCCCTCAACCAGGTGAACCCGGCGACCGAACATCTCCACCACGCTGCCCTGGTCCACGATGAACGTTAGATCGGAGCTTGCAATGACCGCAAGTTCCAACCTGGAGAACGGTTCGCTCGGCGACACGCCTTCAGCCGCGGCCGACACGAACACACCAAGATCGTCGAGTGCATCGTGATACAAGACCAGCGTCGTGGTCCCTTGCCGTGCAGACCAGACCTCTTCGGCACGTGACGAGAACGCCCCACAGGCTATGACAAAGAGCCCGACGATCGCACATCGGGCGATTGTGTCACTATCGCGCATGGCACCTCTCCCTTCAAAGAAAACAACCCACAAACCGGAGCAGACATTCCACGGAAGCACGCCGGACCGCGCCCCTGGAGCGAGAACTTCGCCGGCGACTTTCGCTTGCGCACATGCACCCGGCACCTATTTCCTTCTGCGACGCTGACTACGGCCCGGAGCCGGTGAACAGCACCTGGAAAGCACGCCAGTCGATCGTATCCACGACACCGTCGCCGTTGACGTCCATGACCTGGCATTGGGTCGGATCGCCCTCAGCGTACTCCCGCATACACGTCAAGTACGATTCGTAGTCGTACACGTCCACATCGCCGTCACCGTCGAAATCGCACAACGCCTCGCACTCGTCGGGAATGCCGTTGGCGTTGAAGTCGTAGCTGGTCCCGTCGGCGACGTCGATGGCGTCGTCGATCCCGTTACCGTTGCAATCCAAAAACCCGCACTCCGGGCCGGCGAGGGTCAGCACGAACGATCCGCTGGCACGGTTGAATCCCGACACACGAATCAGATACCTGACGCCCGCTGCGACCACGGTGTTCAGATCGGTTTTGAAGCCCAGTTCGGGGCAGCCGTCGTCCATGCAGGCATGCTGATTGTCGGTGGTGCCCGGACAGCCGGTGTGCATGGAGATGACCGTGTCATAGTCGCCGGCCCCGCAGGTGGTGAGCGTCAACGGCCCGTCGCTGCCGGGAATGTAGCTGTACCACACGGAATTGCTGAGATTCGACGACCCGCAGGAAGCCGAACCGTCGCTGTCGGCATTGACGGTGCTGCCGCTGAAGGACCCCGGGCAGATGGCGATGGCCTCTTCGCAAAGGTCGGCGATGCACTGCGGATCGACCTCACACTCATCCGGGACACCGTTGCCGTCGCAGTCTTCGCTCGTTCCATCGTCGACGTCGCACTCGTCCGGTGTGCCGTTAGTGTTACAGTCGTTGTCGACAAGCTCGCACTCGTCGGGAATACCGCTGCCATTGCAATCCGGGCTGGTTCCCGCATCTACGTCGCACTCGTCCAGGGTACCGTTGGAGTTGCAGTCATTGTCGGCAAGCTCGCACTCGTCCGGTATCCCGTTGGTGTTGCAGTCGTCACTGGTACCGCCCCCCGGTGCCACTGGCAGCTCGCTGCCAGTGCCGCTGATGTCGCACTCGTCCGGTATCTCGTTGCCGTTGCAGTCGTTGTCGGCAAGCTCGCACTCGTCGGGAATCCCGCTGCCGTTGCAGTCCTCGCTGCCTCCGCACGGCGGGCTGCACCCGGGCGAAGCGCAATCAACATCGCAATTGTCGGGATACCCGTTTCCGTTGCAATCCGGGGGCCCCAACTGCGGCCCCACGGTCGTCCCGGAAACCTCGCTGGGCGTGCCCGGCCGGAACAGCCCCAGCGTCACCGTCGTGTCCACCGATGGGGCGCCGGCATCAAAACGGAAGTTGTACAACGTGCCCCAGCGCAGCGGGTTGGTCGTGGTGCTCCAGACCACCGCGTCCAAGGTGACTCCCCAGCTCCAGGGAGCGTTGTCGATGGCAACCTGATCGCCGTCCACGGTATTGAACTCCTCGTCGTGGTGCTCGACCGCGTGGAAACCGACGTTGGTTACCGGGGTTCCGGCGGAGATGGGAATGCTGAACGATCCGACTTGCCGGTCCATATCGATGTTGAGCAGAGCATACTCGTAGTGCCAAGCCCCACCTCCCAGGTTGGTCACCTCGGCCGCCAACACACAGCGCCCGTCGGGCGAGACGAATTCCACCGGAGGAACCTCCTGGGCCAGCATGGTCTGCTGGGCCCCGGTCCAGGCGTCAATGGAGAAACCAATGGTGGGCGCGGTCGTGGGAGGATCTGCGGCCCCGGCCATCCCGAACGCCCAGGTGCCACCCGGTGTACCCGCCACCGATACCGGCTGCCAGCCGGAGTTGTTCATTACATCGACGTCATCGTGGGTGATGTAGAACTGGTCGGTGTAGTAGGTGGCTCCGGCGTTCTGGGCCGGGTCCAGGTCAGCGTCGTGCACCTGCAAACGATGCGAGATGGCGGTGTGACCGCCCCCTTGTATAAAGTGCGAACCATCGCGGGTCCAACCTCCGGTCCACGGATTGAGTTCGAAGCGCGGCCCCAGCCCAAACTGTGAGGAGTTCAACGACGGCGTGTAGGGGTCGGTGCAATTGACGTTCAGGCTGCGGCACCCGGTGGCCACGCAGAGCGGCCCCCCGCACTGCGTTTGGTCCAGGGCGCAGAAACCGTGCTTGATCCAGGACTGCCCGACCTGCTCGAAACGCTCGCTGCCATCGACGGTCTGGAGCCGGTACAGGTTGAAGACGATGAACGGATGAAAAGGACTCGGACTTGCAAGCCAATCCAGCTCCTCGTCGCCGATGTTCCACGAAGTTCCGCCCGAGGCCAGCCCCACGATGTCTCCCAACCGGCCGAACTGCATCAGACCGAAAACCTGGCACATGGTCACGTCCGGACCGATAAAGCCGCCACCCTCAGCGCCAACAGCGTGCTGTAGCTCTGGAAGGGGCACCGGCTCGTCGCCGCCGATCCATTGGGCGTCAACGACCATCTCGGCCGTCCCCATTACGGTGCCCACCAGCCGGGGGTCGCCCAGCGCATCAGCCAACGACTGCGAAACGGTCACCTGCCTGCTGAAGATGGTCAGCCTTTCGGTTCTCGGATCAAAACCCACTTTGAAATCGTGCAACTCCAGGCATCCATTTAAGCAACCGGACAAGTCGGCGGCCGGTGCGGATGCCCCGCGCCGGCGCTTGGGGCTCGGATGGGTGTCAGTGGAGATGGCCAAGTCAGTTACGATATGCTCCCCGGACCGCGCCAGAAACTCCAGGCCCTCAACCAGGTGAATCCGGCGACCGAACATCTCGACCACGCCGCCCTGGTCCACGATGAACGTCAGGTCGGAGCTTGCGGCGACCGCAAGTTCCAGCCTGGAGAACGGTTCGCTGGGCGACACGCCCTCAGCCGCGGCCGACACGAACACGCCGAGATCATCGAGTGCATCGTGATACAAGACCAGCGTCGTGGTCCCTTGCCGTGCAGACCAGACCTCTTCGGCACGTGACGACCAGGCCCCAAAGGCTAGAACAAAGGCCCCGACGATGGCACATCGGACGATAGCGTAACTATGGTGCATGGGACCCCTCCCTTCGAAGAAGACAATCCACAGAACCGAGCAGACATTCCACAGGAGGACACAAGACCGCGCTCCAAGAGCTGGGATTTCGTCGACGACTTCCGCTTGCGTCTCAAGCACCCCGCGCGTCTGTCTGCGCATGCCCGCCAACTCATATTCATCTTACTTGCGAAGAAGCCTCGATGCAAGGGCGCGGAAGACGGAATGCGGTCACTAATTCTGATCCAGCCCCCCACACCCGATGAAGTGAAGCAGGGAAAGGACCGGTATCGCTTGCAAGGCGGCGGCGAAACCAGTCCGAGAAAGCGCCTGGTCGCCGCGGGTTTCTCACAAATGAGCGAAAACGCCGGCGGCGGATGTAAGTGGAGCGGCCTATTACGTAGCGGGCCGCTTGTTTTCGGTGATACTTGTTGGATACAATTGAACTGATCACGGTGTGGGTTCGCCGTAGAGGAGATGCCGTGATCTGCGTGACTGTGCAAAACCTGGTGCGACGCACTCGGTGTCGAAGTTGTCTGGAGGTCGACGGGGAGGGAAAGTTCATGCCACGATCAGGTCTTGTAGTATGCGGAGCCGTCTGTCTCCTTGCGGGTTCCACAGCGCTGGGGCGACCCAACTACGGGCGCAATTGCCGGGACTGCCATGGCGGTGGTCCACCTCCGGTTGCGGGTGCGCTGGAAGTGCTAAACTTTAACGGTCTCGTCGATCCGGACGAGTCCGGCACCGGCGCGACGGACCGCGGCCTGTTGAAGTTCTTCGAGGTCGCCCCGGGTGGGAACGTCGACCTGTCGGTGCGGATCGACTTGCAGAACCTGGAGAACTTCAAATACGCCGTGGAATTGAAGCGGATGGAAACCACGGGCGTCGAAAACGGCGGTACGTTAACGTACTCGCCGGACCCGGCTTGGTTCCTTCAAACCGGAGACTTAATTCCGGACCCGGACCGCCCGTATTTTACGACTCCCCAGGATTCCGGAATCCTCTTCACGGGACCGCAGCTCTTCACCTTCACCATGTTCGTAGATCCCTCGACGGACCCCGACTTCTACGATCTGGAATTCGCCATGGGCCTGCGCCACGAACTCGACTTCGACCGCTTCTACGAGGACGAGCATTTCTACCTTCATGTGACCCCCGAGCCGGCCACGCTGACGCTCATGGTACTGGCGCTGGGAGTGTCGCTACGGCGCCGGCGATTGACGATTGACGATTGACGATGGGGAATCGACGATTGTGGATTCCCTTCTCGAAGCGCGAGGCACGAAATCCGAAACAGTTACGAAACTCGAACTCACCGCCCAGACACGGAACCCAAGACTGAGGTATTATCGCAAATGTACGATTCACGACACCCCCTATGCACGGAGCAACAGGAGATGACCGTGGCAGATAAAACTCGCATCAAGAAATCTGCAATCGAAAACAAGGACGTGCTCAACGAGGCCTATGACTATGAAAAGAAGGTCTCGTTCTCCCGCGGGATGCGCGTGGAGTTGGATAACTGCATCATGCTGTTCATCTCCGGGACAGCCGCCGTGAACGAGGACGGTCAGTCGATCCACCTCGGCGACGTCAAGGCCCAGACGCGCCGCACGTTCCACAACATTGCCGGCCTGCTCGAAAGCGAAGGAGCCGACTGGCACGACGTGGTGCGGACCACGTGCTATCTGGTCGACTTCCGCGATTACGACGAATTCAACAAGATTCGTAACGCGTTCTACGCCGAGCAGCGGCTCGATCCCCTGCCGGCCAGCACCTGCATTGAGGCACGCATCTGCCGCCCGGAGCTGCTGGTCGAAATCGAGGCCATCGCCATGATTCCCAAAAACCGTGCCACATGAACAGCCACAGGTCCATGCCGAAGTGCAACCGGTGCCGACCGCGAATTGTGAGCAGGATGGAATGACACCGACTCAGAGGTTGGCTTCCCTTGGTATCACTCTTCCTGAAGTGCCCACCCCGGTCGGAAGCTACGTCCCCGCCATCCGCACCGGCAGCATCATTCTCACCAGCGGTCAACTTCCCATGAAAGACGGCCGGCTGACCTGCACCGGCAAGGTTGGCCCAGACGTCTCCCTCGAACAAGCCGCCGAGGCCGCAGCCATCGCCGTGATCAACGCACTGGCCGCGGCTGCATCCATCGCCGGCGGCCTCGACCGGATCAAACGCATCGTTCGATTGGCGGTCTTCGTCAACAGCGCCTCCGGCTTCACCGAACAGGCCAAGGTCGCCAACGGGGCCAGTGACCTGCTCGCCGGAATCTTCGGCGAACAGGGCAAGCACGTCCGTGCCGCCGTGGGCGTGGCAGAACTCCCCCTCAACGCCGCCGTCGAACTCGAGCTCACCGTCGAACTGACATGAATAAACCGCCCCCGGGGCACCGAATTTCAACGCTCCCGTCGATCACACCACTTGGCTAGCCAAATTGTATGATACCTGGTATAAGCCGCGCTAATAGTTCGGGAGCGTGTACGCGGAGTACGTCCGATATTCTCACAGGGTGTTATACCAAGGGAGTTTATGATGGTTCCTAAGCTTAGACAAATGATGATTCTGGGGGCGATTGGGCTGGCGTTCAGCGCCGCGTGTAGCTTCTTGGCCCCGCCTCCCCCAGGCGGTACGGATACGACCAACGGTGGGGGGGACACCACCGACGCCGACGGCGCGAGCACCGGCACGCTCCGCCTCCTGGTTACCGATAAGCCTTTCCCGTTCGAATTCATCAAAGAGGCTCTCATCACTATTACCCGCGTCGAAGTACGCTCCGCGGAAGCCGACGACGGCAATACGAACGGCGGCGACGGCGACGACGGCAACACGAACGGCGGCGACGGTGATGACGGCAACACGAACGGCGGCGATGGTGATGACGGCAACACGAACGGCGGCGACGGTGATGACGGCAACACGAACGGCGGCGACGGCGACGACGGCAACACGAACGGCGGGGACGGCGACGACGGCAACACCACCGGCGACGACGGTGACGATGACGATTCAGACGACGACAGCGCGTTCATCGTAATCTTCGAGGGCGAACGGAGCTTCAATCTGCTCGATCTCCAGAACGGCCGAACCGACTTGCTGGCCGCTACGGAAATCCCCGCCGGCACCTACACGCAGATGCGTCTCATGGTGACCGAGGGAACGGTGGTTCTCGACGACGAAGAAATGAGAGAGTTCAATCTCCGGGTTCCCAGCGGGGCCCAGTCCGGCATCAAACTGAAGTTCACCTTCGAGGTTGAGGCTGATACCGAGACCACCCTGCTGCTGGACATCGATCTCAGCCGGGCCTTCTCGCCCATCCCCGGCGGCCGAATCGATGACGTCAGCACCATTCGCAACTTCCGCTTCCAGCCGTCGCTGGCCATGCGGCTCATCAACCTGGTGGACGCCGGCAGCATCTCCGGCACGGTCACCGATGGAGACACAGGCCCGATTGAAGCCGCCTCGGTCACGGCGTTCGACGGCGATGATGAGCTCGGCACGACCTCGACCGAAGCGGACGGCACTTACACACTGGGTAGCTTGCCGGCGGGCACCTACCGGGTGGAGTTCTCCGCAAGCGGCTTTGAGGATCTGACCATCGACGACGTCAGCGTGACAGCCGGCGAGACGACGGAAGGTGTCGACGCGGTCATGTCACCGAGTGAAGGGAATGGTGACGGAGACGGCGGTGGCGACGGTGGTTAAGACCCAAAGGTCATGGCTCTGAGTTGTTGTTTTATGGTGTTGGTGCCTCGATGTGGATGTCGGCGGTGGCTCTTGTTCGAGCGTCTGCCAAACGGCAAGCCACTTCGAAACGTTTCGCGTCCAACGCAGGGTTCGGTGCAACAATGCAGATCGGGCACCCGCGTTGTCGGTCGGGGCTTCGGGGTCAATCCGTTCCCCGATCCGCGGCCTCGGAGACACGCGTACGGGACGGCTTGGTCAATCGCAATGAGACGCCTCTGGCGACGAGCCATACTCCGAAAAGGACCGTAACACCGCCGAACAGTGTGTTGAGGGTCACCGGCTCGCTGATCAGCAGAGCGGCGGCGGCCAGCGTGAAAAACGGTTCGAAGTACAGCAGCGAACCGACCCGCGTGGGGCCGTGTTCGTGCTGGCCCTGCAGCCAGAGGAAGTAGGCTACTCCGCTGCACACCAGACCGAGAAACGCCGTGGCAAGCACAACGCGGCCGGTCAGGGCGCCTGTGAGTACGCCTGCCTTGAGCGTGGGCAAAGTGACCACGACGGCGGCGACGACCATGGCGAACGTGGTTACGCGTAAGGCGCCGCTTCGAGCGACCGCCCCGGTGGCGGCTAGCGTGTAGACGGTCCAGGTCAGACACGACGTCAGTTGAAGCAGGTCGCCGAAACGGGCGTGTTTGAAATCCGGCGGCGAGTGCATGGTCACCAAAAGCACGCCGCCGGTGGCTACCACCACGCCCAACCAGCCGATTCGCGCCAGACGCTGCTTGCCCATGAGCTGGGCCCCGATCGCGATAGTGACGGGAATGAAAGCGATGATCCACCCGGTGTTGATGGCCGACGTGTAACACAGGCCGTAGGCTTGAATCAGCAGATGGGCCCCCAATATCACACCAAGGAACACGCAAACCGGGACATCGTCGGGCATGGGCCAGATCGGGCCGCCGCGGGCCTTGATGATGATCACCAGCAGCGCGACGCCGGTGATCAGCCGGACCCCCACCAGACCGAAGGGGTTGAACCCCTCCAATGCGATGCGCGTGGCCACGAAAGACGCACCCCACACCGCCACCGCGAACAGGGCCTTACCGGACACCGCACGCCGGATGTTGCGTAGCTTGTCAACCGCTGCACCTTCCACATCGGAATCCTATCACATCCGGCGGGACAGGCAGGAGTGGTTCTGTGCTGACTACTGTTGCCGGCGTGTGCCGTCGTAACTATCCTCAAGTCCTTTCTGTGGAGCGATGCCGGGCTGGTTTTACCTGTTCAGCGCATCCCGCGCTTGCGCTTGGGGCTCTGATCAGAGCCCGGAGCGCGAGCGACGGGCCCAGCCACAATCTGCAAATGGGACGCCCGGCCGATGGCTGCTTCGTCGCGGTGCAGAGACTTCTCAATCTTCATCCAGGCGCGGCGGGCGGTGGGGTCTTCGAGAAGGTGGCGATGGTGACGCATCGGTAGCACCGTCTTGCCGATCATGTCGACCACTTCATAGCCGGCCTTTTCAAACAGCTTGCGTAGTTGTGACGGTGTGAAGGTATAGATCGGGAATCGCTCCTCGCGGTCGCGGGTGATCCACTGCGTTCGGCCCTTGCGCAAATACTCCTGCATCTGAGACGGGTCGGCGCTGTGCAGGTAGTAATCGAGGCCGCTCAGTTTGTTGTCGAATGTCGCGACAAGGATGGCGTCAGGTTTCAGCAGGCGGCGGATCTGTTTTAGGGCTGTGGGGGGCGAATCGGTGCAGCCGAAGGGCTCGCCCATGGCGACTGCCAACGAGAAGTGGTCGCCGGGAAGAGCGGACAGGTCCATGAGATCGGCACGGACGAATTGGGCGCGGGTGTCGTTGAGCTCTGCGAGCTTGGCGCGGGCGCGGTCCAGCATGGCCATGCTGATGTCAACGCATGTCACTGTAAAACCGCTCTTGGAGAGCCTGGCCGCCCATTTGCCCGTGCCGCAGCCCAGGTCCAGCACCGGTGAGCGCTGGTTCTTGGGCAGGTGGGCTTTGATGTGGTCCCAGGTGATCACGTCGTGCCACTGCCAATAGGCGTCATCGTAGCTGTGGTCATAGTTGGCGGCCACGCGGTCATGGTACTTCTCGACGGATTGTCTGCGTCGTTTAGCCATGGGATGCTCGGGTAACGCGTGATCCGCCCCAAGCCCGCGGATTCGAGTCCGTGGGTTTCACGTCGATCGGCGGCGGCATGAAGAGGATAAACGCGTACTTGGAATCGTGCCATTACAATCATAGAGCCGTTCAGAGCCCCAAGCGCCAGCGCGGGGCATGCTGACGGCAAAGCCGCGGCCGCGCCAGGATCGGTAACGGAATCGTGGATCGTGGTCTCGCACTCGGAGGGGTATTTGGGTAAGATACTCTGGAGGGTTTGGACGCCGAGAAACGCCGATTGATATTATTGTCGGGTGGCCCACGTCTTCAGACGTGGGGTAGACGATTCACCGAGGGCATTGGTGTTCCCCATCTCTGAAGAGATGGGCCACCCACCCGAGAGGGCGGACTGCATGATCAAGGAATACCATACTCCCGCAACGATTGAAGAAGCCGTCTCGATCAAGGGACGGTTCGCCAGTCTGGCGTCGTTTCTGGCGGGTGGCACTCAAGTCAACGCGAAGGCTTTTCCCCGCTCGCCGGAACACGTCATCAGCCTCGAACGCCTGGCCCTGACCGACGTCCGGGTCACCCAAACCGAATGGATCATCGGCGCCTGCTGCACCATTCAGCAACTCATTGAGGCGGCGGACGTTCCCGACTGCGTGAGGACAGCCGCCCGACATATGATCAACCGCAACATTCGCAACATGGCCACCATCGGCGGCGAACTGGCCGGCAACCAATCATGCGGCAGCCTGATTCCGGTCCTGGTTGCGCTGGAAGCGACGGTTGACGTTGCAGCCGGGGGCGCGACGGATACCATTCCCGCGGGGCAATACCTAACGGATGAACGCGAAGATCTCATCACCCACGTGCGGATCCCCAAGAGCGATCCGCCGCGCTCGGTAGCGGTCGAAAAGCACTCCCTCACAGCCAACGATCCTGCGATCATCACCGCCGCGGTTTCTCTGACGAAGGATGGAAACGTCATCACCGCCCCGATCATCGCCGTCGGCGGTGTTGCCAAACACGTGATTCGGCTGCAGGCGGTGGAGGAGGAGTTACAGGGCAAGCCTCTACCGGCCCGAGAAACGATTGAACGCTCGGTGGCGGATCACGTCTCCCCGGCGGCTGATATTCGCGGGAGTGTCGAATTCAAGAGATACCTGGCCGGTGTGCTGGTGGCTAATACCATCCTCGGGGCCTGTCAGCAAGAAGGATGGTAAACAAAATGAGAATCACGGTTACGCTGAACGATGCAACGCGGACGTTCGACACTGAGCCCGGCGAGAAGGTTCGAGACCTGCTGCAGCGCGAGGGAGTTTTCTCAGTACGGAACGTCTGTGATTGTCAGGGTTCGTGCGGCGCCTGTGCCATTCTCCTGGACGGCAAGGTTGTCAACTCTTGTCTGTTGCTAGCCCCACAGATAGCTGGGAAGAAAGTCCAGACCATCGAATTCCTCTCACAGAACCACGAGCTGTCGCCGATCCAGTCGGCGTTCGTCGACGCCGGCGTGGTGCAGTGTGGATACTGCTCGCCGGCTGCGATGCTGGCGACTCACGAGCTATTGGAGCGCGTTGAAAACCCGACGCGAGCTGATATTACGGACGCCTTGTCCGGCACTTTCTGTCGCTGCACCGGATACGAACAGATGTTCAACGCGGTCGACGTGGCTCGGAAGCGCATGGCTGATCCGAAGCACAACGGCTGCCATGCTCCCGAGTTCCGTGACGATCTACGCTTAGTGGGCAAGGTCAAGCGCAAGGTGGACGGCAAGCGGCTGGCTTGCGGTGAGCGGGCGTTTGTGGAAGACATGGTGCTGCCCGGAAGCTGCCACATAAAGATGCTCCGCAGCCCCCATGCCCACGCCTACATCAAGCACATCGACACCAGCACCGCTGAGGCCATGCCCGGAGTCGTATTCGTGCTGACGCACAAGAACTGCCCCGACGTCTACTATACCCAGGCTGGGCAAGGCTTCCCCGAGCCCTCGCCTTATGACCGCAGGATGCTGGGCGAGAAGGTGCGGCACGTCGGTGACCGCGTGGCAGCGGTGGTGGCTGAGACGCCGGAGATCGCCGCTGAAGCAATTAAGACGATCAAGGTTCAGTACGAAGTGCTCCCGCACGTTCTGACGATCGATGATGCTGCCGCGGATGATGCACCTCTGATTCACAACAGTGAGCTGGAATACGTGGTGGGTGCACCGGACGACCTCGATAACAGCCCAGCCGACCCGCGCGACGGAAAGATCATCTACCAGTTCCCCATCCACGCCGACCCGCGTCGCAACATTGCAGCTCGCGTTGAAGGTGGCATCGGCAATATTGACGAAGGCTTCGAACAGGCCGACGTCATCCATGAGGCGGTTTACGAAACCGGTCAGATTCAGTGTACACCGGCGGAGCCGCACGTGGTCTACACGCGGATGGAGAATGGCCGGCTGGTGGTTCATGCCTCGACGCAGGTTCCTTGGCACCTCCGGCGAATCCTTGCGCGCATACTGGGGATCAGTGAGGCCAAGGTCCGGGTGATCAAGGAACGGATCGGCGGCGGCTTTGGCTCCAAGCAGGAAGTCGTTCTCGAGGACGTGGCCGCCTATTGCACATGGGTGACGGGCAGGCCGGTCTTGTTCCGGTTTGATCGCGAGGAGGAGTTCATCGCTTCGCGAACGCGCCACCCGATGAAGATCACGATCAAGTTGGGCGCCAAGAACGACGGCAAACTGACTGCGATTCTGATGGACGTCAAGGCCAACACCGGCCCCTACGGCGGCCATTGCCTGACGGTTCCGATGAACGCCTGCTCCAAGTCACTGCCCCTGTTCCTCTGTGACAACGTGCAGTTTTACGTCACTACCTACTATTCGAACATCCTGCCAACGGGGGCGTACCAGGGCTACGGCGCACCTAAGGGCAACTTCGCCCTGCAGACCGCCGCCGCGGAACTGGCCCGGAAACTGGGGATCGAGCATCTGGAGTTCATCGAGAAAAACCGCGTGCAGGACGGTTCCATGCTGGAGATCCTCCGTTGCCTGGGCGAAGGACGTGAAGGAACGCCGCAGCGCGTTTCCAGTTGCGGCCTGGGGCCGGCTCTGAAGAAGGGCGCCGAGATGATCGATTGGGGGGTCAAGAATGAGAGCGATGACCCGGACGTCAGGATCGGCAAGGGCGTCACCCTCGTCCAGCAGGGCTCCGGGCTGCCGGGACTCGATTCCGCCAACGCCGCGGTCATCATGTCGACCGACGGCACGCTCACGCTTCTGAGCGGCGGGGCGGATCTGGGATCGGGGCTCGATACTGTAGTGACCAAGATGACCGCGGAGTGTCTCTGCACCGATATGGAAGACGTCGCCCTGGTCACTGCGGACACCGATGCCACCCCGTATGACTGCGGCACTTACGCTTCGAGCGGAACATACTTCTCCGGTGGCGCGGCCCTCAACGCCGCGGCGGCTCTGAAGATCAAGATTCTGCAGTTGGCTTCGGAGATGCTGAACGAGCCCCAAAGCGACCTCGAGGTGGTGTATCCCTCAACCGTCAAGGGGAAGAAAGGCTCGGTAACGTACAAGGACATCGCCTTGCACACCCACACCGGCGTCGGCTGCGGGCCTTTGTCCGCGACCGGAAACTTCATAGCGGACAAAGCGTCTTTCCCGTACGGGGCCCACTTCTGTCAGGTAGGCGTCAACATGCGCACGGGTGAGATCAAAGTTCAGAAGTACTACTCTCTTCAGGATTGCGGCACGCCCATCAACCCCGAATTGGCCTTGGGCCAGATGTACGGTGGGGCGTTGAAGACCATCGGCCACTCACTCTACGAAGAGTTGATCCTGGACGATAAGGGCCGGTGCCTCAACGCCAACCTGCTTGATTACAAAGTGCCCATGATAGGCGATGTGCCGGATGATTTCCGGTCGGAACTGGTTTACACCAACGATCCCTTCGGCCCCTACGGCAGTAAGTCAATCGCCGAGATCAGTTGCAACGGTGCTGCGCCGGCCATCGCCGCTGCGATTCACGACGCAACCGGTGTGTGGCTCCGGGAATGGCCCTTTACGGCGGAGAAGTTGCTGCGGGGACTTGGCAAGATCAAAGACGCCAAATCAGGCGTCAGCAGGCGGGGCCAGCCATCCTCGCCGCCGTCGGAGCTTGTCGATACACCTGCCTGAAGAGAAACATGGCGAACACGCGTTACACCATTTGCCGTGCCGACTTTTTACTGCCGTTGAGCGAGTCTGAACGAAGCCGGCGCATCCGTGACGGCTACGTGCTGGCTGAAGGCGAGACCATCAAAGAGGTCGGACCCTACACCGCAGAGAGAGGCGAGGAGTTGCTGACCCATTTGGGGTCGGCACTAAACATTGTCGGAGCGGATCGCCATCGATCGGCCGGCAACCCGAACAGCGACGACGCCATTCCACGCCTGCGTGGGGTCCTCTTGCCGGCGTTCGTCAAAGCCCACGGCCACGATCATGAGCAACCCATAATCGGGATTGCCAAAGACGAACCTCTGACGAGCTGGCTGGACCATGCGGTCAACCCGTTCACCGGATTTATCAACTCCGAGCATGGCCGCCTCACCAAGGAGTTAGGCTGTTCTCCCCAGATTGCGACGTACCGCATGGCCCGCCTGTGCGACATTCATTACGGCATCACCGCCTGTATGGTGCACCATTGCAACTACAACAAGTACCACGTAGAGGAAATCGCTCGGGTCAACGAGTCTGCGGGCACGACTATGATCGTAGCCATCGGTGGGCAGGACCGAAACTACTTCGCGGACCTGCTTGATCGACCCGAAGACGCCGTCGGACGACTGGACAAAGCCGTCAGAATCGGCGGCCTCAAGTGCACCACCTTCTGCCCCGGTCCGGATCAGGTGTTTTCCAACAGCCGCGAAGTACTGAAACCTCTCAAAGCATGGGCCCGCGAGCACGATACTCTCTTCCACACCCACAGCTCCGAAGAACCCAAGACCACAAAGTGGTTTCAGGAGGAAGTCGAGCCGGGAATGACACCGGTCGAGTTCGCCGACTCTATCGGAATTCTCGACGAGCGGAGCGTGCTGGCCCATCAGGTGAACTGCGGACCGCGGGACGTGGAGATACTCGCACGTACGGGAACGAAAGTGGTGCACAATCCGCTGGCCAACACCATCCTGGGCTCGGGCATGCCGCCGGTGATGGAGATGCTGGAGGCCGGCATTACTATCGCGATCTCGACGGACGGCTCAGGGTCGGCGGACAACCAGAACATCCTTGCCGCCGCCCGTTTGACGGCGCAGTACCAGAAAGCATTCCATCAGGACGCCACGCTGTTGCCCGCGCAGCAAGTGCTGGAAATGATCACGGTGGTGCCGGCCGGCATCCTACGCCTGAACTTGGGCGAGTTGGCTCCGGGGCGGCAGGCGGACTGGGTGGTGGTCGGTTTGACCAGCCCCAACCTAGTGCCCACCCGGCTCGACAACGTCATGGAGAACCTGATCTGGGCCGCCGACGGCAGCGAGATCGACACCGTGGTGTCTCGCGGCCGGGTGCTCAAGGAAGGCGGCCGCGTACTGCCCTTCGAAGACGGCAGCACGCCCCAACAGATAATGGCCGCGGTCCAGACGCTCTCAGAGCTCTTCGTGGCATACCGGGCATCAGCCCCGGAACTAAGCGGCACGGGCGCCCACAAGAGCGGACTTATGTAACAGATAGGCACGGAGGCACGAAGGGACGGAGGCACGAAGGGAAGATGGGACAGAGGGACGAAGGGACGAAGGGGAATCCGCAATCCCCAATCGTCAATCGTCAATCTTATGAGGCCCGTGCGGGGAATCCATGTTATGTTTACCACCTGCATCTTGCTGGCCGCCGGCGCCGCCTCCCGAATGAAGACCGACAAGCTCTCGCTGCCCTATAAGGGACAGCGGCTTTTTGACTGCGCCCTCGCCCCGTTCGTGGATTCTCCCCTCATTGATGAGATCATCGTCGTGGTGAATCCCGGCTTCCGGTTGCCGGTGGAGGCATCGAAATGCCGTGCGGTGGTCAACGCCGACTATCTTGATGGGCTGGGAGCGTCGCTGCGGACGGGCGTTGCGGCTGCGGCGTCCGAGGCGGATATCTTCCTGGTGGCCCTGGCTGATATGCCGGAGCTGACCGAGGAGATACTTACGACGATTATCGAAGCATTCCGCCGCAGTGATAAGCAAATCCTGGTTCCGGTCTATCAGCAACGCAACGGCCATCCGGTCGTGTTCGCTCAGTCATGCAAAGAGAAGTTGTTGAAGCTCGAAGGTGACGTTGGGGCCAGGACGCTAATCCGCGATCATCCCGAGCTGGTCGAGTACTTCCCGACAGAACATCGCGCCGTTGTGTTTGACATCGATACGCCCGAGGATATCGAACTGGGGCGGAAGAGCGAAGATTGAGGATTGCGGAATGACGATTGGCGATTCCCCTTCGTGCCTTCGTGCCTTCGTGCCTATCTTGTCAACTACCGGGCTGACGCGTCCAGCTCCAGTGAGGCGATCTCCCCACGTCGCAGCAGGTGCTCTCCCAGCGCTGCGATCATGGCTGCGTTGTCCATGCAATACGGGATCTTGGCTGCGTGAAACAGGGCTCCCCGTTGCCGACAGGCATCCGCCAGCTTCTGGCGTAGTCGCCCATTGGCCGCCACGCCGCCGCTCAACGCCACCGCCGACAAACCGGTCCGATCCAACGCCCGCATGGTCTTGGCCACCAGCACATCGACGACGGCCTCCTGAAACGCCGCGGCGATGTCGGCGATCTGCTGTTCACTCAACTTCTCAATCCCGCCCGAGGTCTTGCCCGGGCCATTCACATGATACAACACCGCCGTCTTCAGCCCGGAAAACGAAAAGTCCAAAGACTCCCGTCCCAACATAGTCCGCGGGAACTGTACAGCCGACGCGTCTCCGCGCCGGGCAAGGCGATCAATCTCCGGCCCACCCGGATACCCCAACCCCAAGATCGTCGCCACCTTGTCAAAGGCCTCGCCGGCGGCGTCGTCCGTGGTCCGTCCCAACGGCTCGATCGAGTCAAAACCATCCACCCGGTACAGCGATGTGTGCCCGCCGGATACTACCAGCCCCACCGCGGGCCAGATCGGTTCATCCACCCCTATCGCCGGACTGCACGCATGAGCCAAGACGTGATCCACCGCCACCAGCGGCTTGCCCCAGTACCAGCTCAGCGTCTTAGCCGCGGTCACGCCGATCAACAGCGAGCCGATCAAGCCCGGTCTTGCCGTCACCGCGATCGCGTCAATGTCATCACCTGTCACTCCGGCGGATTCCAGGGCCTCAGCCACCACACCGTCCAGCCGCTCAATGTGGGCCCGCGAAGCAATCTCCGGCACCACCCCGCCGTACTTGGCGTGCAGATCCACCTGCGACGCGACGATGTTGCTGCGCACCTCCCGCCCGTCGACCACCACCGCCGCCGCCGTCTCGTCACAAGACGTCTCAATCCCCAGCACTACCGCCATCTTCGTCCCCCGTGCCTCCAGGGTTGTCATGCCGCTCCAACGCCAGATCCAGGGCCGGGGCCGAGTGGGTGATGGCACCCACGGAAATCCGATCCACACCGGTCTGGGCCACCGCCCGCACGGTCTCGAGAGTGATTCCGCCGGACGCCTCCAAGGCTACCGTCGCCTTCAGCCCCAGTCCGTCGCGCATTTCGATCACCTTGCGCAAGTCCGCATGGGAGAAGTTGTCCAGCAGAATCACGTCGATGCCGGTCACCTTGAAAAGCTCCGCCGCCTGCTCGACCGAATCCGCCTCGACCTCAACGAACGCCGGGCGCCGCTCCATCTCCGGCGCTCCCCCGCGAGAATCCTCCACTCTAGGCATCGTCGCCCGCCATCCCCTTCGGGTCTTCGCGCCTTCGTGCCTCTGTGCCTTACTCAGCATTTCGAATACGCGGCCGGCCAGTTGCTCGGTCGGTACCCCAGCGAGGTGATTATCCTTGATCAGAATGGCGTCGTGCAACCCCATCCGGTGGTTGCAGCCGCCGCCGTAGCGCACCGCATATTTTTCGAGCAACCGCCATCCCGGAGTTGTCTTGCGAGTGTCAAATATCTGCACCCCCGTTCCCGCAAGGGCGTCAACGTACGCCCGGGTCAGCGTGGCGATTCCGCTGAGGCGCTGCAGAAAGTTGAGAAACACGCGCTCGGCCGCCAGCACAACCTTGCAAGGCCCTCGAAGCGTCGCAAGCACATCACCCTCTTCGCCGATCCTAGCCCCGTCGGTCGCCCGCTCCGACCAGGTCAGTTCGATCGAGTCGCCGTAGACTCCGAGCACCTCAGCCGCGATGGCGCGTCCCGCAAGAATCCCACGCTGCCGCGCAACCAGACGAAACACACCAATCTCGTCACCCTCAACGAGTGCACCGGTCAAGTCACCCGCGCCGAGATCCTCCTCCCGCGCCATCCGGGCCAACTCCACCGCTCGCTCGCGGATTTCATCCAGAACCGGGTCCATAGTTATTCCAACATCGACACTTATACAAAGCGGTTCGAAGTGGCTTGCCGTTTGGCAGACGCTTGAATAAGAGCCGCGGCCCACATCCACACCAAGGCACGAACACCACAAAACGACAACACCGCACGCATCACCATCGCCTGTTCCCCGCGCCCTTACGACCCTTCCTACTCTTTCTCGTAGAACGATCGTCAGTCGCCATAACCGTCACCGCGTCCTCGCCCTCCTGCAGCCGTTCCAACTTGGCATGCAGCTCCGCGGCCCGCTCGAAGTCCAGCTCATCCGCAGCCTCCAGCATCTCCTTCTCGATCTGCCGCATCAGCTCGTCGCGGTCATACTGTTCCACGTTGGCGTGGACCGCCCGC
>JAZGDL010000252.1:0-2509 GCA_036477795.1 Phycisphaerae bacterium | reverse complement strand
CGATCAGTCCGCCACCACCCACGGGAACGAAGACGGTGTCCACCTCCGGCAGGTCGGCAACGATCTCCAAGCCGATGGTCCCGTGGCCGATCATGACGTCGTGATTGGTCCAGGGATGGATAAACGCGTACGGTTCCCGCTCCCAGAGGCGTTCTTTGAGGAATCGGAATACCTCCGCCATCGGGACGAGCACCGGCTCACCGCCGTAGTTCCTGACCGCGTCGATCTTGGTCCGGGGCGCCGTATCAGGCATGATACTTCGTGTGGGTACGCCGAAATACCTTCCGCACCAGGCGAGCGCCTGGGCCGTGTTGCCGGCGCTGACCGTACTGAGGCCCCTGGCCCGAATGGCACTGCCGTGTCCAACCATTGTAATATCATACGCTTACGTTTTTCCGAGTCCCAATCGCCATTGGTCGCGTGGTCGTTGCATGAGGGGGTAGCGATGGCGACGACGCTTTAGAACGCGAGGTTCGATCCGTCCTGGACGGTTGGCCACCTCATTGGCGGCGATGTGCGCCAACATTGTGACGTGCATCGCCCGCACGTTGGAACAGGACTCCGTGGACAAGAGCATCCAGGACGCCAAGACCGTCTGGCAGGCCAAAGTGAAGCCCAAGCGACGCGGCTGCTTGCCGTGGAGGGCCGCGGACGTCACGATCACCTTGCGGATCAGATTGTAGGCCAACAACATCACCCACAACTCCCGGCGAACCATCTCCGGCGTCTTGCAGCGGAGATGGTCCAGGCCCAGGGTCTGCTTGATCGCGCGGATGTCCAACTCCACGTTCCACCGAAAACCGTACAGCTCGGCGATGTCTTCCTTGGTGAACGCCTCCGCATCCGTCAGCGTGGTCACCACGGTGATCGTTTCGGTCCGGCGACCGGGGACGATTACGTCGAAGCGCAACTCGCGCAGCGTGAGCGTGTCGGGCATCCGCTCGTATTCCTCGTCGGACATCCACGCCGGTTTGGCCGGACGTGTCCAGGTGATCAAGTGGTCATCTTTGCCCAGTCGGCGGCCACGGTGAAAGTCGATGGGCCGCAACTGGTGCAGCCTGGCGCAAACGTGCACTCCGCCGAGCGAGAGCATGGCCAGCATCATGAAAGAGCAGTAATAGCGGTCGAACACGATCACGTCGCCTTCGTCGAAGGTATCCAGCATGCCGCGTAGCAGCGCGTTCTCGCCGGTCTGCTTGCCTTGGTAGGGGCCGATGGCCATGTCGCACACGCACGCCGTCGCCAGCGACATTACCGTGCAAGCTCGGGCGATGGGGAATCCCACCCCCGGGCTCTGCGAATGTAGCTGCGGGAACGCCGCTTGATTCTCCGGCGTGTCGGGCATGGTGAACGTGAACCCGTCAACAAGTTTGGCGTGCAGACCTTTCCACAACCAGGATGCGTCGGCATCACGCTCCAGTTGCCGGGACGATTCGCCCACCACACGCTGCAACGCCGGGAGGCTCAGCTTGGCCCTGGCCCGACAATAGTCGCCGGTGTCGCCCGATGGCGGGCGTTGACCCGTTTGCAACAGGTATGTCGCGATGTCAGCCACCGCCGCAGCGCACGCGGCACCCTTCCCATCACGTAGCGTCTGGGCGAGAAAGGCCCAGAGCACGATCTGGGTGGAGAAGATGTCATCCTGACCAAACAACGCGCTCTCTTCGCAGAAGACATACTGGATCCATTCAGCGTTCAGCACATCCGAGAAGGGAAGCCCATTGCTCTGGACAAACGGTTCGGCGACGGTATCAAATTCGTTCTTGTTACACCTACGATGCGTGGCTACGGTACCCATGACAAAGCCCTCCCTGGCTTCGTTGGAGAACCAAGCCAAGGAGGGCATAAAGAATATCGGCCAAGGAAGGCCAAAAACAGGATAGCATCCGGCCGAGCCGAAGCAATACACAAACGCAGGACAAGAATCCCTAATGATCTCGTCGTGCGTCGGTGGAAGGTCTACGCCGAATCAGCCCAAAAACACACGGCAGTGCCATTCAGTCCTGACCCCTTTTCATCGCCTCTCATCTGCAAAGGAGACGGACATGGCAATTCTAATTAGTGTAAACGGTAATGATAGTGGTGAAGGTTTCCTCATCATCGAACCCTTTGGGAGCCGCACATTTCCTGTACCGGTTGGTCTGCGTACGGACGATGGCACGACGGTGAATGCCACACTTCAGATAGCCCCTGGTGGCGCTGGGGTGGGGTTTGAGACCGATACCGTGGAAATTAGCCCGACGGAGACGTTTGTTCAAATCCATGCCACGTCCCAAAGCAGCAGCAGGAACGATACGGTTCTCCAGGTCGTGGTGGATGGGGCTGTGCAGGCAAGCTTCAATTTAACCGCAATTTCTTGTCCTCAAGTCTGGTTCCATGGCCGCTTTGAAGCTAGGTTTGCGACGGATAGCGATTACTACAACGAGCCTCGGGGCACCGCTAACGGGTGGACATGGGCGCTGGAAGGTGAAGACGATTTTGTGCCGCCCGATAGTGTGGTCGATTCGAT
>JAZGDL010000251.1:0-4062 GCA_036477795.1 Phycisphaerae bacterium | reverse complement strand
TCCAGCCCGCCGATGGGTCGTCGAGCGAACCTTGGGCTGGCTGAGCAAGTGCCGCGCCATTCTCGTACGGTATGACAAAAACCCATCGAACCATCTTGGCCTAATTCAATTGGCCTGTGCCTTGCTTTGGTAAAGACGATTGAACCTTTTGAGATAGTTTCTAAGGCAATGCCAGACGAAAGGGGCGGAAACAGATAGGCCCAACCTACCCCACCGCGCCACGTCTCGACTCTACCCGCAGCGTTGCGTGCAGCCATCTCTCTCTTGTGGCTCATTGCGGCTGCTTGTCTTCGGGTGCTATCCCGGCCCACACGGGTCGCCCGGTGTGAACGGGTACGGGACGCCTTGGAACGCGTCCAGGGCGAACAGGGTATCACCGGCGATAGTGACCAGAAAGTCCGGGCCGTTGTTGATGCCGTTGTCACCGGGCACGAGGTCGGCCATGGACTTCTGCAGGGCGTTGATGTTCTGGAACTTGTCGATCAATCCCAGAACGTCCTGGGCCACGTCGGCGGCGCCGTCGGCGACACCCGTACATGCCCCACCGGGGCCGGGGCCGCATATGTCACCCCATTTGCCCTGCGTCATTGTCAAGGGAGTCGAGTAGCTGCCCTCTTCCTGAAGCGAGCAGCTGCCATCGACGACCTGGACATCGTAGATTCCGTCGGGAACGAAACCCTCGTGGAAGAGGTGGACGACGTCGATGGTGGTCCAATCGATGAAGTGCGCCGCCTCTTTGTCGCACTCGAGCGGTGCTGCCCAAGACCATTCCTGCATCAGCCCACCCGCCGAGCCGCAGTCCTGGTCTTGGTCCAGCAGATCCTGACAACGAGTCTGCGAGGAGTTCTCGCAGATCTGGAACGGCTCACCCACGTAGAAGTTCTGACCGGTGTTCACAAAGTTCCAGACGTCGAATGGCGGCGGGAGATCAATAAACCGCACACGAAGCCCCTGGATTCGCGCAGCGTCGCCGGCCAGGATCGAGATGTAGCGTTTCTTCACGTTGACTTTGCTGTTTAGCAGCTCCGGCTGCGGTGGGTCGGAGCGTGGACAGTCGCATTCGTCCGGAATCCCGTCGTTGTTGTTGTCCTGGGAGTCGCCGCCGGCGATGTCCTCTGCGTCGGGTACGCCGTTGCAGTTGCAATCTTCAAAGAGGGTGTTGTTCATGGTCCCGCGGCCCAGAGTGCTGAAATTCCAGTCGATCATGTGCTGCTCGAGGATAGCGGCGGCCTTATTCAGCTCGGCCAGGCTAGGCGGATCGCCCGGCTGGTGAATCATGATCCAGCCGGTGCGGTAGTGCTTATCCTCCGCTGAGGCGTCCGGGATACGCGGACCGGCGGCAGCAATGATGTCAGCCGACGAGAAATCCGAAATGGGGCCGAAATACTCCGACGCGCAATTCGCGTTGTTCATGTAGCGCAGCGCGCTGTTTCCGGTATCCATCTCTGACGCGGTAACGTAGCCCATCAGATATAGATCCGTGAAACTGAATATACCGCCGATATCGGTATTGAAGGTCACGAAGCTGCCCTGAAGGATCGCGGGATTGACCCCGATCCATTCAGAGATCTCCATCGCCGATCCCTGGCCGTCAACCTTCCAGCTCCAGTGGAAGATGCGGCCACAGGAGGCGTCGTCGCCCTGGAGCGTGCGACCATCGAGCAGGTCCGGTAGATACATCGCAAATCGATGTTCGTACTCCTGGCCTAAAGCCAAGCGCGTGAAAGCCGCGTCCGTACCGGATCCCGGTTGCCACGATGACGAGTTGATGTTCCACATCATCACAAAGCCTTCGATGTTCTGGCCGCCCAGGCCTAAGCTCGGACGAAGATTGAATATCGGATTTCCCACCGTACTAGGGTCGCCGATGCCCATCACATCGTTCACGATATATTTGTAGAACGCCGTGCCGACTCGGTGGTGCGGCGTGAAGTTCACCCAAAAGCCGAGAAAGTCGTAGTTGTCGCCGTAAAGCGACAGGAGGTCGTTCGCGGCTGTCACCATTAGATTGACTAGCTCCCCGTTCGAAAAGTCTGTCAGCAAGAGTTGGTTGGTGTCTTCGAACAGAAAGAAGTGCGCCGGTGAAAGGCAAGGGATTCCATTCGGTACTGTTCGTGGTCTGCCCGGTGGTATTAGAGGGATCGGCCGCGTCGCCGGATCAGGGATTTCCCCACGGGCCGCAGCAGCACGCAGGTCCGCCAGCCACGCCGTGGGCGGGCGATATCCGCACTCGAATTTCTGGATTGCTTTAGCCGACTCTGTTGAAGACTGATTGACCGACCCCCCCGCGGAACGGTTCCCGGCGTCGGAAGTGTCCTTTGCCTGGTCACTCGTAGATGATTGGATGGACTGCGTAGGCTCCACCGGCAGCGCATGGACGTCCGCTTCGCGCACCATCACTTGCTCTGCGGCAGGTGCGATGGACACAAGAAGGCATAGCATACCGGTGGCTAATATGTGTTCTGTAGTATAAGCTGTCACCCTTTTCTTCTCCTCGACCTTTCCTGGTTTGTGAACTTCCAGGTGGTTACAGCTCGCTTCACGTAACCCGTCGGCGCTTCGGTTTACGTTTTGTATATGCTAGCCGCACCCGTGAGAACGTCAACACATCGGGGTGCATGGCCGTTTGCGCAAGCCTGAAAGCGGGTGAAACTATGAAGCAAGAGGTCGAGCCGATTCACGAGGTCTTGAGCTCATGGTAAACCGTCGGATCTACGACACAAAGGCTGATAGACTTTCTGTGGAGGTCAATGCGGTGTGCTCGACCACCGCCTGAAACGGCCCCAGGCGCTCGAAAAACGTCGCGCTCGGGGTCCAGGCCCGCTTTCGTCACCAGTATTCTTGAACGTCTTTCGGCGCTCAAGCTTAACAGCGCACCGTTCCACGTTTCGGCGATCGGTGACCGACGCGCCCCCCCTACGCGGCAGCCGAGTTTGACGATTCGGAAAACGGCGCATGCACCGGCAGGGGATAAGTCGATATGTGGCGCTGGAAACGGATGGGGGGTCTGAGAGTGATCAAGGTGTTGCGCATTTGGCGAATGGTCGTAAGTCGTTGTAGGGTAAGCAGTTAAAGGCGGTTTTCGGCTTTAGCGGTTCTGCGCAGCGCAGCCCGGAATCGCGGTAAAAGTTCCCAAGGTTCTGGGCACGCCGAATTTGTAACTCGCGACGCCGCATCGACTTACGGCGAATGCGCAGAACCTGGGGAATCCGACAAACGACAGGCAAACGACACGTTTCAGCGCTCGGATGGGTGCGCAGAAAATAAGCAGCCAGACTTGACGGAGCCGGTCGCTGACTGTGAATTGATATAAAATCATAGGCTGGTGATAATCCGATGGCTTCGGCAAGGATGTGTTGTTCATCGAATATCCATCCTCGACGCGGGAAAGAGGCGCTGGGCGCCGGACCTGCTGCCGCGAAGGTGAGGCAGCAACATCAACAGTTTACGATTCGCACATGCCGCCCGGCATCGCCTCCCACCAGAGAGGCATCGTCGCCACAGCTTCCAGCTTCAGGGTACGATCTCCCCGGGCGGCCTTGGCGAGCATCAGGCGATACTCATCCTCAAGGATCCCGGGGCCTTCGGCGACGGTCGCCGGGTTGCGGTTGGCGGCGAGCGCTGGGAAAGCCGCCCCGAACGCGAGCCTTGCGGAACGTACCCCTATGGTAGTGGTGTGATGCAAAAATATCGGGTATTATCTTGATTTGAACGTTCCCCGTCGTGTTTTTGCGTTCGAGGAGGTTCAGATGCGAGTTTGGTAGGGTCCGCTGTGCGGACCGTCGAATGGGAAAACGCTCGATACTGAGAAAAGGTCCGCACAGCGGACCCTACGCCGTTGAATAATGCCCCAACAGGATGAATCACACCACTAGCAGATGGCTTGGAGGGGCATAGGTCGCGCTCGACGGATCGGAGATGAGGCGTCGCGGCTTCTGGTCGCCCGACAAGGAACCGAGGTAGACGCCCCCGAACTTCTCTTGTGCGTCCAGATCGTTGGTCCAAACGGTGAACAGGAAGCGCTCGCCGTCCGGCAGGAACCATGGCCAACGGTGGCTGCCG
>JAZGDL010000250.1:0-3031 GCA_036477795.1 Phycisphaerae bacterium | reverse complement strand
GGGCAACGGAGACGGCCGGTTCCAACTGCCCACCGACATCGCCGTCGACGCCCAGGGCTTCATCTACGTCAGTGAATACCACGGCAACGACCGCGTGACGCTCTGGAGGGAGACTTCCGTCGGGGGGGATTTCCCCGCGCTGGCGCTTGGGCGCCACCCACAAGGGGTGGCGCTACAGCGCTGGGACTCCGTGTCATTCCAGTTTGTTTCCGTTCTCATCGATGGTGACGTCGCGGGTCGCCCGCTACGCCGGCCCGCCGCCCTGGCCATCGATCAAGATCAGCATCTCTGGGTCGCCGACGCATGCAACCACCGCATCCTGAAGTTCGATCTCAGCGGCCGGCTGCTCGCGGAATTCGGAGAAATGGGCACCGAACCCGGGCAGTTGCGCTACCCCTACGACATCGACATCACCCCGGACGGCAATCTATTAGTCTGCGAATACGGCAACTGCCGCCTGCAATGGTTTGATACAAATGGTAACTCCCTGCGCCTGTGGGGCGCCCCGGGTCGCGACCTGGGGCAGTTGAACTCGCCCTGGGGGGCGCTCATCGGACGAGACGGCCTGGTATTCGTTGTGGATTCGCTCAACGCCCGGATTCAGGTGATCAGACTGTGAGCGTGCCGGATCATCGGCGTTTTTGGGGGGGAGGGTGTCGCGCGCGACACCGCTAAACGAAAGATGCCCGTGTCCTTCGAAAAGCCCGAGTGGCTGTGGCTGGCCCTGATCGTGCCACCGCTTGTCATCTTTTCCATCCGCTCACTGACGGGACTGGGGCCGGTCCGGCGACTCATCGCCCTGGTGGTTCGCTCGCTGGTCGTGCTCGCAGTGGCCGTCATCCTCGCCGAAGTGCAGCGCGTGCGGCGCAACGAGAACCTCACCGTTATGTTCCTGATGGACCGCTCCCTCAGCGTGCGCGATTACGCCGACGCCCAGGAGGCCTACACCGAGGCCGTCTGCCGGAACATACCGCCCCACGACAACGTCGGGGTCATCGATTTCGCCCGCCAGGCCTACCTGGAGCAGCTTCCCATGCGCGGCGGCTACTACCTGGAGCGCGGCCGCCTGCCGGAAATACCCAACCCGGAACGTACCGACGTCGCCGCCGCCGTGCGACTGGCGATGGCCATGTTCCCCCACGATACCGCCAAGCGCATCGTCCTCATGTCCGACGGCAACGACAACATGGGCGACCTGCTGGCCGAAGCCCGCCGGGCCAGCGCCGACGGCGTGGTCATCGACGTTGTGCCCTTGTGGTATCGTCTGCGGAACGAGGTCTATTTCGACAAGATGGTCGCTCCTGCAACCGCGGAGTCCGGAGAGATCGTGCCCATTCGCATGAACATCCACTTTTCGTTTAGCGGTGTCGCGCGCGACGCCAACCGCCGGGCCACCGGCCGCCTGGACATCTATCACAACCAAGTGAAGGTGCCGCTGCCGCCCGAACTGGCCCGCGTCACCCTCGACTCCGGCAACAACTCCTTCGTCCTCAAGCTCCCCATCCACACCGACGGCGTGCAGCGCTTCGAAGCCCGTTTCGTTCCCGACTCGCCCGACATGGACACCACCCCCGACAACAACCGGGCCACCGCCTTCTCCTTCGTTTCCGGTAAAGGCAAAGTCGCCATCATGACCATGAACCCCGCCCACGACCAGGTGCTAATCGACGCCCTGAAAAGCGAAAACGTCAAGACCGCACTTCTCGACGTGTCCCAAGACATTCCCGACTTCGCCGGCATGCTGGACTACGCCGCGGTCATCCTGGCCAACGTGCCCGCCAACGTCTTCACCGACGACCAGCAGCGCATGTTAGCCTCCTACGTCGAGGACGCCGGCGGCGGCCTGATCATGACCGGCGGTGACGAGAGTTTCGGCGCCGGCGGCTGGATCGGAACCCCCGTCGCCGACGTGCTGCCCGTCGAACTGGAGATCAAACACAAACGTGTCATCCCGCGCGGCGCCCTGGTCCTCATCATGCATAGCTGCGAGCTGCCCAGAGGCAACATGTGGGGCAAGCTCGTCGCCAAGAAATCCGTCGATACCATCAGTTCGCGGGACTACATCGGCGCCCTGGCCTACGCCGCCGGCGGTGAGTCCTGGGAGGTCCCGCTGCAATTGGCCACCAACAAGACCGCAATCAAGAACATGATCGACCGGATGGCCATCGGCGACATGCCAGACTTCGACGCCACCATGCGTTTGGCCCTTACAAGCCTGGAACAGACCGACGCAGCCCAGAAGCACGTCATCATCATCAGCGACGGCGACGCCCAACCGCCCAGCGGGGCCGTCATTGACGGCTTCGTCAAAGCCAAGATCACCTGCAGCACCATCGCCATCGGATACGGCATTCACGTGCAGGAAAAGACGCTGCGTAACATCGCCCAAAAAACCGGCGGACGCTTCTACCCGGTCCGCAACCCCCGCACCCTGCCACAGATCTTCGTCAAGGAATCCAAAGTCATCCGCCGCCCGCTGCTCATCGACGACCCTTTCCAGCCGCAAGTCGCCTACGCCCTCAGCGACCTTTTTTCGTTTAGCGGTGTCGCGGGCGACACCCTGGAAGGGCCTTCCATCCCCACGCTCGGCGGGCTGGTGCTGACCTCATCCAAACCGCTGGCCATCACGCCGCTGGTTCGCGCCACCACCGACGGTCAGGACCCCGTGCTGGCCCATTGGCAGCGCGGTCTCGGGCGCGTCGTCGCCTTCACCAGCGGATATTGGCCGGTGTGGGGAACGCAGTGGACCTCCTGGCCGCAGTTCGCCAAGTTCTGGGCCCAGACCGTCCGATGGACCATGCGGCAGGAAGCTCCCGCGAACTTCGATACCTACACAACCGTCCAAGGCAATCGCGGACGCGTCGTTGTGGAAGCCCTCGATAAGAACGCCGACTACCTCAACTTCCTGAACTTGCAGGCAAAGCTCATCCATCCCACCAAAGGGGCCATTGACATGCAGTTCACCCAGACCGGGCCCGGTCACTACGAAGCCCACTTCGACGTCGACCATTCCGGCCAGTACATCGCCAAC
>JAZGDL010000025.1:0-2188 GCA_036477795.1 Phycisphaerae bacterium | reverse complement strand
GTAAACCGGCGCGCCAGTGAGGCCAGCGTGCGACAGGCACTGGTGAGAGGCGATGTCGTGCATGTCGCCACGCATGGGATCCTCAATGTTCGCAACCCGATGTTTTCGCGCATAGAACTCGCGCGAGAATCTAAGAACGGTTCGTCGGATGACGATGGGCGGCTGGAGGTGCATGAGCTGCTCGAACTGTCCATCGCAAGCCCGCTTGTGTTCCTCTCAGGCTGTGAAACCGGGGTTGGGGCGGCGGGATGGACGCAGTTCGCCAAGGGTGAGGACTACGCCACGCTGGCGCAGGCCTTCCTGTATGCCGGTGCAGACAACGTCGTGGCGACGCTCTGGCGGATCGACGACGAAGGCGCCGCCAGGTTCGCTGAACATTTCTACCGCAGACTCGGATCGCGAAACGCGACGACGGCTCTGGCCGAGGCGCAGCGGGAGATGATGCAGGACCCTGATTACGGGGCGCCATACTACTGGGCCGCCTACCGGTTGACCGGAAGTGGTGCCTTACCCTGAACGGCGCCAGCTCAAGATGGCGGTGAACAAATGCGTTGTCGGATAACGAGTTATCAGGGCGCTGGCCAGTAAGGCGCAAAAACAGGCGGGTTGGTCCGTCTTTAGGATAAGAGATCCCCTTTCTTGTAGCGGAGGTGCGTCATGCGGTCTCGAGTCGTCCTATCCGGTGCGCGACTGGCAATCACCTGCGTCGCATCGCTGGCGCTGTTGCTAGCCTGCAGCGATCAGCAACCCACAGACGTTGCTGATTCGATCAGCCTGGCGAAGGGTGGTGGCGGTCGCGGTGGTCCCGATCCTATTGTGGACGCGGCGGATCCCCCGGAGGCGTCCCAGAATACCACCCTCAATGTCCGCGTGCTGGGAGCGAACTTCGACAACGGCTCGACGGTGCGGTTCCTGCTGGGCGGAAAGCCCACCAAGGACATCACGACGAATTCGACGACGTTCGGGGACACAGAAGAACTCGTAGCGAACATCACGATTGCGCTCGACGCAGACACCGTCAAATACGACATCGAGGTCACAACGAGCAAGAAGCGCCGGGGCATCGGAACCGAGCTGTTCGAAGTGAAAACGAACAAGGGCGTGGGCCCGGACAAGGCGGTGACATTCACGGCGACAGTTGGTATTGAAACCCCTGTCGGAGAGCCACAACCGGCGCTGACCGCCGGCTCCGCAACCAGGCTGAACGTCTATAACTGTTGCGGCGACGGCTTTAAGGCCACTCTCAATCTCACGGCGAGCGTTACGGCTGCCTGCAGAACCGAGAACGATCCCACGGGCCTAGCTGCCTTTTTGACGAAAATGATCGGCGACGCTGAACAACCTGGGGTCGGTTTCAGTTTCCTGGTCGACAGGACCAAGGAGATATCCCGCAAGCACGGCCTTCGCGTCGGTTGGGTAGAGCCCGACGGCGCTACCGACGCCGGGAAAAAAATCGAGATAAAACTGCGTAATGACAAGGACTTTGGGCCGCTTACTGTCAGTGAGGAGGATGGTGTGGCGGCTGGTCTCGAAGCCGATCAGACCAGGTTCACGTTCTCGGGCGGTTCGGTCGCCGTTTTACGAGGCACCAAGCCTGCGCCGTCAGATAAAGATAAGTTGATCTGCCCGTACGACGGCCCCCCCGTCGTGATAGTCCTCGACCGCAGCCCATAGGACTCAAGCTGGAGATCAGGGGCGGTTCCTTCGTGGGCCGCCCCTTTTCATCCTGGCCTCGGGCGTAACGCCCCGAGCGTCCCAGCGGCGTTCGGGGCTTTCAGTTCTTGGTCGCCAAACGCCTGCCAGTAGTCCAGCAGCGGGCCGTTCGGCAATACCCGAACCATCCTCCGGAGCAGCTCCGCGTACTCCTCCTCGGTTAGCAGCTCCCGAAGCAGCGGTAGGTCCTCGGGCCAGATCAGCGGGACGGTCCCGCTACGCAACGATTCGATGACGTTCCGCCGACCTCGGCGCGACATTCTCCCGTATGTTCCCTTGCCCCTCTCGGCCGAGGAGTCGCACATTATGGGCATGCCCGCTAGCGACAAATCCATCGCGACCATCGAGGAGTTGCTCACACTGCCCGACGACGACCTACGCCACGAACTGCTGGAGGGCGAGCACGTCGTGACGCCGGCCCCACAGCCGGCACACCAGCGGGCCGTGCGCCGGCTCATCCACTCCCTGGACCAGG
>JAZGDL010000249.1:0-6673 GCA_036477795.1 Phycisphaerae bacterium | reverse complement strand
GATCGCTGGTTTGCCCCGTAGGGGCGTGTGAGAGTAGCCCAGCGATTCATCGCTGGGACGCGGTGTGCCAGTAGTGCAAAAGTCCCGTAGGGACGGATGAAGAGCAGGACGGCGTTCAGTCGTCCCTGCGGGACTTTGACTAGCTGCAGTCCAGCTATCCCAGCGATAAATCGCTGGGCTATGGTCATTTCGTCCCTACGGGACGACGACCACACCGTGCTTGCGGCGGGTTCCGAAAGTCGAACGAGGGCGACTTTGCATGGCGAAACGGCGTATTCGCAGTGAAGGGCGGCGGGCGGCTGATCTGAGAAAGGTCGAGATCGTCCGGGGTTTCACCAAATTCGCGCCGGGATCGGTACTGATCAAGTGGGGCGACACGCAAGTGCTGTGCACCGCTTTTGTCGAGAATGGGGTGCCGCGCTGGAAGGAGGGCCGGGGCACCGGCTGGGTCACCGCCGAATACGAAATGCTGCCCAGTTCTACACCGCAACGCCGCCGCCGCAACCGCACGCGCGTGGACGGCCGTTCGCAGGAGATACAGCGACTCATCGGCCGATCGCTGCGATCCATTGTGGATATGAGAGCCCTCGGGGAGCGGTCCATCTTCGTTGACTGTGACGTGCTCCAGGCGGACGGGGGCACACGGGCCGCCGCCATCACCGGGGCCTACGTCGCGCTCTGTGACGCAGTGCGGTTTCTTAAGCGCGAGAAGCTGATTCAGTCCTCCCCATTGATCGACTCCATCGCCGCGGTGAGCGTCGGGACGGTCGACGGGCACATCCTGTTGGACCTGGACTACGATGAAGACTCAACCGCCGACGTGGACTTCAATGTAGCGATGACCGGCACGGGCCAGTTCGTCGAGATTCAGGGGACCGGCGAATCCGCGACCTTTTCCCGTGCCCAGCTCGACCGTATGCTCAGGCTCGCCGCCCGCGGCATCAAGCAGTTGAACGAATACCAGCAGCGTGCCCTGCGAAAGCGTATCTGAAGCGCCGAGTGGACAAACTCATGGATACCTTGTTGCGATCCCGCTTACCGATAGGCCTCATTTTTCTGCCTATGGCCGGCGTCACCGGCTGCCAAACGGGGGAGCCGTGGACCATCGAGTGCTTCGGGTTCCAAGGCCCGGACCACCACCAGACAGCCGAATCCATCGCCGCGGTACTGGGCCAGGCTGACGGCATCGACAAGCGAAAAGTCCACGTCCGTCACAGCCCCGGTAAATCAACCATCTGCTACGGAACCTACCACCGCAACATCGACCGAATGAAGGGCACGCGTGAGATCCCGGACGACCTCCGCCGCGATCTGGGCCTCGTTAGAGAGTTGGTGGACGACCGCGGACGACGCTTGTTCATCGGGGCCCGCATGGTCCGTAAGCCATTGCCCGATGTGGGGCCCGCGGAATGGAATCTGGAAAACGCCGGCGGCGTCTACTCCTTGCAGGTGGCAGCCTTTGAACCCACCCCCCAAAGGCGGAACTACAAGCAGGCTGCGGTCCACCACACCCGCCGCCTCCGCCTGCGGGGCTATGACGCCTATTATCACCATGATAGCGCCAGAGCCGTCAGCGTCGTCACCGTCGGCATTTTCGGTGAAGACGCCGTCATCAAACGCGACGGGCGAACAACATACAACGATGAAGTACGTGAGCTGCAACGCAAGGAGAACTTCCGCTACAACCTGACCAACGGCGCCATCTGGCACGCCATCATCGACGGTCAGAAAGCCCCGGTGCGTTCCCTTCTGGTGAGAATCCCCAGACGAGACAAAGACAACCCGTGACCGCAACAACAACGATCCTGATCGCCACCGGCAACTCCGGTAAGCTCCGCGAAATACAAGCGCTCATGGCCGATCTGCCCGTTACTTTCAAAACGCTCGCCGACTTTCCGAAGCTGCCTCCAGCCGTCGAAGACGCAGACACTTTTGCAGAAAACGCCGCCCGAAAGGCTACGCACTACAGCCGGTTGACCGGGCTGTGGGCCCTTGCCGATGACAGCGGCCTTGAAGTCGACGCGCTCAACGGGGCACCGGGCATCCGCTCCGCCCGTTACGCCGGTCAGCCTACAAACACCGCCGCCAACAACGCCAAACTCATAGACGCTCTCAAGGACGTCCCGCCGGAGCTGCGCAGCGCCCGTTTCCGCTGTGCCGTGGCCCTGGCCGACGGAGACGGAATCCTCGCCCAAGCAAGCGGCGTTCTCGAGGGGAGGATCGTCGACCAGCCGCTGGGCCACAACGGCTTCGGTTTCGACCCCCACTTCTGGGTCCCTGAATTGGGCATGACCACCGCCCAGATGCCCCCCGAGCAGAAAAACAAAATCAGCCATCGCGGGCGAGCGCTGGCTGCTCTGAAGCCCCGGATCGCCCGGTTGCTCCCGCCGGCCTGATTGATCGGAGGCGAAAAGGTGTCAGGATGACTTCCATCCTGACACCTTGTCCGGCTCAGCGGACCGGACCAGCGCGGGCTATTCATCCGGCTGGCGTTGACGCGCTAGCGCCGCCTTCAGTTCTTGACGCGCAGCGGCGTGGTCCGGCTGGATGCGTAAGACCTCGCGATACTCAGTGATGGCGCGCTGCAACCGGCCGGTCTTGGTCCACATCGTTGCGAGGTTGAGATGCACCTTCAGGCAATCCGGTGAAAGTCGCAATGCCTCGATGAAATGCTGACGTGCGCCGTCGATGTCATTCCGTTGAAACAGCGCAACGCCGAGTTCGTTGTGGGCATCGACATAATCGGGTTCAATCGTCAATGCAGTCTCAAATTGCTCGACGGCCTCGTCGACTCTGCCAACCAGGATCATGGCAATGCCCAGATTATAGTGCCCGTCGGCGTAACCATGATCGAGCGTTACCGCTTTGTGGAAGCACTCCATCGACCTCTCATGCTTGCCCTGCAGCCCCAGTTCAACGCCCAGATTGTTCCACGCCTCGGCGTAGTCGGGCTTGAACCGGATCGCTTTATCGTAGTACATGATCGCTTCATCGGGACGGTTCTGCTTAGCCCTGGCCAGGCCCAGGTTGTTGAAAGCTCTGGAGTTGCCTGGGGCCAAACGCGCTGCCGAGGTGAAATGAGTGATTGCCTCGTCCAACCTGCCTTGGTTGGCAAGGGCCACGCCCAGGTTGAGGTGCGTGGAAGCGTTTTGCGGCCGTTTGCTGAGTACGTCGGTCCACATCGCTATAGGGCTGCGATAAACTTCGTTCCGCTCAACGGTGGTGTAACCCAACAAGGCGCCCACCAACGCAACGACTGCGACCATCACAAAGCGCTGCGTTCGAATGCCTGCGTGCAAGTGTCTTAGGGGCACCATTAACACACGGTGCCCCGCTGCCAGCGAGAGCACCATGACCCCCAAGAGCGGAAGGTACATCCGGTGTTCAAATGCCAGCAGGAGTTTCCAAAAGGTCGACGTCGGAGCAAGAATGATGAAAAACCATGCCGCGCTGAACCCCCATATGGGACGGCGCACCAAAGCCCAAATCGTGACCGCCAGCAGCACCACGAGCGCAACAGCCGACGGGACGATTTCGCCCGCGCTCCGCGCCGGTTGCCAATCGTAGGCCAAACAGAGATCGCTGGGCCAATAGGACAGCCGTAGATAACGCAGGATGACGGCCGGTTGCGTCGCCCAGTATTCAATAGGCGTCCGCGCCCGGATCGGGCTCCCGATGATCCTGGTCCCCGACTCTTCCGTCGTGATTTTGTTCAACACATGAAGGCCTTCGCCGGTCCAGAGACCAGCCGCGACGGTTGCTGCGATAACACCGGCATGCACACGCCAGCGAAGGCGGAAGACCTCACGGAATGATCCAGCAAGAAAGGTGCGATCATACAGAACAACGACGGCGGGGGCCGTAATGATGATCGTCTTGCACCCCATGCCCACCGCCGCCGAAACCGCAGCCGCCGCAAACCACCAACGTCTCAACGGAGATTCGACCCCACGGACCAGGCAGTACACGATCAGAAGGTAGAACAGCCCCATCATCGACTCGGCGCGCTGGATGATGTACGTCACGCTCTCGGTCTGCAGGGGGTGTACCACCCAGATCAGAGAAGTTGCCAGAGCAAACCAGGGCGCCCCCCGCCCGTAGCGATGCCGAAGTGCCGGCAGCAGCAGCGTTCGTCGGATGATGCCATAGAGTGTCAGCCCCGCGAGCAGGTGTACGGCTAGATTGAATGCGTGGTAGCCCCGGACATCGAGTTTGTGCAGCGCGTAGTTGATTGCCAACGAGAGGTTGACCACGGGGCGCTGGCTGCCGGCGACCACCTCGCGGACGTCGTACAGGTTCCGAATCGACTCGTTGTGCATGATCCTCCTGGGATCATCGAGCAGGAATGCCCCCGAGAAGCTGTTGTGATATGCCAGCACACCAGCCGCAACGATCACGAGAGGAAGGAGCCGGTTCGGTGCGGACCAAGCGGGAGCACCTTCAGGGTTGGGGTTCTTGTTGTTCATGCGGTTCGCTTCGATGAACTCCGGACCGGCGCGATCTCAGCTTCCGCTATAAGGTCCAAAGCCGCAAGCCCGGAAGGAAGAGATGCCATTTGACTGTGCCCCTTAATCCAACGCTGACGGAGCACTACTGGTTGACGTCGACACCTTCCCGCTTTCGGTGGGCCCCGGGGCTGATTATGATTCTGTGCGTTAAGCGTGAGACGGGAGATGGCTGTGGATGGGCGTGATAGTCGATCGGAGGTTAGCGTGAACATGTACTCATTGGCGGATTTCGTAAGCGGTACGGCCCGGCAGGATCGAGGCCAAGGCTTCTTCGAGCTGGAAAGCGAGCGTCTGCTGGAAGTCAATCTTGACGGGATGGTGTGGACCAAGATGGGATCAATCCAAGGGAGACGACCATGAACGGTGGGGCCAAATCCGTCAGCTACGTGCAGATCGTCGTTCTGGGTGTTCTTAGTGTCGCGATAGTGTCACTGGTGATCGTGCATCGGCGGCACGGGGTTGGGATGCGGCGGCTGGAAACCCGGGTGGAGACGTTGCAGAGCGAGTTAAGGTCGGCCACGCAACGGCTGGAGAAGGGCTTCGAAGAGGCTGAAAGGCGGATGTACGATGAGACCCGCGCCGTGACAGCCGCCGCGTTTTACCTGAAAGGTTCGAACGGCCGCGTGGTGGCCTCTTTGGCGGTGCGGGAGGACGGCGGCCCGGCACTGGTGCTGAACGGCCCCAAGCGTCGAGCCGCGGTGTTGGAGGCTGCGCCCGACGGTGCGGGGCGATTGACCACCTATCACGCAACCGGTCAGGAAATGCTGCGGGTCGGGCCGGGCCCATCCGGTGACGGCGTCGTGTCGGTATTGGGCCCCGACGGGCAAGCGGTGTTTGAGGTTCACGCGTCTGTCGGCGGCGGCGGGGTAGTTTCGGTTTATGGCGCAAATGCCGCGCCCATAGTGCGTCTGAAGCAGGGCAGTTCGGGAGGAGGGATTGTTTCCGCCCTTGATGCCCAAGGCCGGCAGTTAGTCGGAATGGGCGTCTCCAATGATGGTCACGGTTTCCTGGCTGTTCGCGGGGTGGATGGAGGAAAAGCCGTCGTCCGGGTCGGTGTGAGCGAGAGCGGCCACGGTGCGGTCACCACATACGACGCTGCGGGACGGACCACGGTCTTGCTCGACGCCACACCGGAAGGCGCCGGCAGCGTGGCCACCTACGGACCGGGCGGTGCGAAATTGGTCAGCCTGGGGGCATCGGAAACCGGCACCGGTACGTTGATAACGACGGACGCCCAAGGCCAACCGCTTGTGCGTCTGGGGGCTACGGATGCGGGCGGCGGGATGGTCTCGACCCACGCCCACGGCCTCAGGCAGGTCGAGTTGGGCGCGAACCAAGCGGGCGACGCCCAGGTGTCCACCTTCAACCGGGACGGGGTGGAGCTAGTTCGCATCGGCGCGGCGGCCGCCGGCGGAAACGGATACCTTTGTACCTATGGCGTCACCGGCCAGGGACGCGTGAGCCTGGGCGTAACCGGTGACGGTAATGGTATCGTGTCCACCTACAGCTCCGACGGGGATCGTCTTGCCGGCCTCGGTGTGGCTGAGGATGGGAGCGGGGTTGTGTCGGCCCACAACGCCGCCGGGCGAGAGGTGGCCGTTCTTGGCGCTCTACAGGCCGGGGCGGGGTTCCTGTCCACTTTCACACCGACCGCAAGTCGGCTGGTGCATCTGGGGGCCAGGACCGACGGCAGTGCCTTGATAGCCGCCTACGGACCCCAAGGGGAGAGGCGCTTCACCGCCGGCGGCAGCGGCATGCAGGTGTACGGCAGCGAAAACAGGACCATCGCCAGCATCGGTCGCGACACCAACGGCGACGGGATCATGGTGCTCAACGCCAACAGCAGCAAATCCCAGGTGAGGATCTTCGCCGGGGTGACCGGCGGCGGACTGGCGACCTTTGACCGCCGCGGTGTAGCCACCGGCCAGTTTCCCAACCGGGATGGTTTACCGCAGAGCACGCAGGGGTCGCAGAGAGGTGATAGATGAAGGCACGGAGGTACAGAAAGACACAAGCGGAATCCTTAATCCGCAATCCGCAATCGTGAAACGAAAAGCCCCCCGCCGGCATACCGGCGGGGGGCCGCAGTGTGTCTGATTGGAGAACCTTCCCAGCCGCTTACGGCTGCGCCGGCAGTACCTCGCCGGCCCACACCTTGGTCGCGA
>JAZGDL010000248.1:0-9566 GCA_036477795.1 Phycisphaerae bacterium | reverse complement strand
TGGGCGGAACCGTTGGCGCTGGGCCGGCTCAAGGTAATCTCCTCGTCACCATCGCGCAGCGAAATGCTGGACAGATCGTTGTCCACCATCAGCCGGATGAGTTTCTCGACCTTCTCGATTTCCACTGTGTGCCTGCCGCCGGACGGCTGCAACGCCGACCGCGCCTTTGCTTTCGACGAATTGCTCATCGACCTCACAACACCGCTTTACGCAGATCCTTGGTCAGATTGCTCAAGACCCGGTGCCCGTGTGACGTAACCAGAACGTCGTCCTCGATGCGAACACCGCCGATCCCGGGGAGGTAAATACCTGGTTCGACGGTGACAACGTTGCCAGCCGCCAGCCTTTCCTTGGAACGCCAGTTCAGCGCCGGCGGTTCGTGAACGTCCAAACCAAGCCCGTGTCCAAGTCCGTGCACGAACTCATTCTTGTAACCGGCATCGGCGATGATCCCGCGGGCCACCGCGTCGACATCGCACATGCGTTCTCCCGGCCGGATGGCCTCGATGGCGGCCTCCTGGGCCTCGAGAACGATGTTGTAAACCGCGCCGATCTTGGGCGGGATTCTACCGATGAACAGACAGCGGGTCAAGTCGCTGCGGTAAAAGCCCACGGTGGCCCCCCAATCGAACAGGATGACGCTGCCGGGTTTGACCCTGCGCCGGCCGGGACGTGCGTGCGGGAGGGCCGCACTGGGCCCGATCGCACAAATCGTCTCAAAAGCGGGCCTGGAGGACCCCCTCTTGCGCATCTCGTACTCCAGGCGGGCGGCCAACTCCTGCTCGGTCCGGCCGACTCGGACATATTTTTTTACAGCGGCAAACGCCTGCTGGGCAACGTCGATGGCCTTGCCCAGTGATCTGAGCTCACTGCTGTCTTTGCACCCCCGCATGCGGTTGACGATGGGTGGAGCTTTGACCAGGCGAGTCGGTCTGGTGCGGGTGCGGAGTTCGCCGTACATCGCCAGAGTCATGGCGTCCGGCTGAACAGCCAGCCGTGAGAGTTTGAGCCGGCGGCACAGATGGCCGATTTCGTCGGGGAGCATCTGCTTGCGGAGATGTTTCTTCGCCCAGGGCACTTCCCGGTCGATGGTCTGGTCGAATCGGCCGTCGCTGACCACGTCCACGGCGCGAGGGGTCACGATGACCGCCGAGTCTTCGCCGGTGAACCCCGTCATGTAAAAGGTGTCTGCCCTCCGGGTCAGCAGGTAGGCCGGCAGCTTGTGACGGACCATTCGCCTGCGACACTCAGCCAGACGTTGTGCAATCCGCGACGGGGGAGAGCATTTGTTGCTGCGAGCCATCACAGGCGATGACGGTGAGATCATTTGCGTTTGCGGGTCGCCTTTTTGGTTGCCTTGGTCTTTGAGGCCTTTGAGGCCTTTGAGGCCTTTGAGGCCGCCTTCTTCTTGACGGTCCTTCCTGACGACTTCACACTCGATTTGGCCGTTTTCCTGGTCTTCGGCTTCCTGGCCGCCTTGGCCTTTACGGCGATCTTGGCGCGTTTAGAGGCTTTGGCCTTTGCGGTTTTCTTTGCCTTGGTGGCTGACTTGGCGCGCTTGGCTGCAGCCTTAGCCTTCTTGGCAGCCGCGCTGCGTTTGGCGGCTTCGGCGGCCTTCTTCGATTCGTTAACCTGATTGCGGGCTTCATCGATGGCCCGCTTTTGGGCTTTGAGGTGGGAAGACGAGAGCGGCACTTTCGCTTCGACCGGGTAGATGGTCAATTGCTTATAGTACCCTTCGGCTTCCAATCGGGCCTGTTGGGCCTCTACGTCCGTACGTTCGATACTTTTCAGCAACGTCACGGGTGTGCCGGCACTGGTGCCCACCAGCTTCCACTGCATGGGAACGATTTCCTTGGTGCCGGGGGCTCTTCTCGGCGGCGGTGCGCCTTTCTGGGGCGCATTGTCCTTGCTTACAACATTTTTCTTGACGTCCGGCTTCTTGACCTCGACTTCCTTCTTCTGCCTGGCCATTGACGATTGCCTCATGAACTCCGCGCTTATTCCAGTCACCACATTCTGCCGGGCGCACGGCAGGTGAGTTTTATCACGGACAAACCACCATGACAAGCGGCCGCGGATTGACGATTGACGATTGGGGATTGCGGATTGCGGATTGTGCTCTGTCCCTTCGTCCCTCTGTCCCTCGTCTGGTGTGGGGCGTTGATCGTACGTCTAACGCGCGCCCCATAACTCACCGAGGATTACCCAATACCGTTTGGCTAGGTTGCAAACCATCGGGTCGATCTTGCCGATATCCGAAGATCGAACAGTTAGGATGAAATATCTGAAACTACGCGCAGATCTGCAAGCACCGCCATGATCGCCAGGAAACCATCTATTGCAACACTTCGGAACCCGTCATCGCCTCGGATATCACAGCCACCGGTCGGAACGGTCGAGGTCGAAGCGTCCGCCCAAGAGCCGGCTGGTCCACCCAGGTTTCGACCGCCTGCGGTGAAAACGATTCACCAGGCCGGTCTGACCGATGCCCTCGTAGAAGCACTGCTGTTCAAGACGTTGCTTGGGGCCGGTCACGCCACCGGGCGGGGGCTGGCCTCCGACCTGGGGCTTCCGGCAAAGCCCATTATTGAGATGCTGGCCAGTCTCAAGTCCCGCCAATTCATCCACCACAAGGACAGCACCGCCATGGGTGATTTCGAATACACCTTGACCGTTGCCGGCCGGCTGCGGGCCCGAACCTATATGGACGAGTGTTCCTACTGCGGTAAGGCACCGGTCACCCTGGAGGCGTACACCGCCTCGGTGACAGCCCAAAGCCTTACCACCTTGCGTCCACAACAAGATGACTTACGGCGGGCATTCAGTGACCTTCTGATCAATGAGCAGATGTTCAAGCGGCTGGGCCCGGCCATCAATTCCGGCCGCGGCCTCTTCCTATACGGGTTCCCGGGCAACGGCAAGACCAGCATCGCCGAAAGGATCGCCGATTGTTTCGGAGACGAAGTGTGGGTTCCCCACGCGATCCACACCGGCGGGGAGATCATCGTCTTTTTTGATCCTGAGAACCATGAGCAGGCGGATGAGGATAAGCCCGGCATTCTCAGGGAGGCGGGCGTGGACGGGCGATGGGTACGGATTCGCCGCCCGACGATCATCTCCGGCGGGGAACTGACCATGGCCGAGCTGGACCTGGTCCACAATCCGCAGACCAGGATCACAGAGCCGTCGTTGCAGCTCAAGAGCAACACCGGGATCCTAGTCATCGACGACTTCGGCCGGCAGCGCATGCGCCCCATGGAGCTTCTCAACCGCTGGATCGTTCCGCTGGAGAAACACTACGACTTCCTCACCCTTTCCAACGGCAAGAAGATCAAGGTGCCCTTCGACCAGTTGATCATTTTCTCAACCAACCTGGAGCCCAAAGAGCTGGTGGACGAGGCCTTTCTGCGCCGCATTCCCTACAAGATCAATGTGATCGACCCCACCGAAGAGGAGTTTCGTAAGCTGTTCGAGATCACTGGGTCCATCGTCGGCGTTCAAGTGAGTACCGGCGCCGTCGACTACCTCATTGAAAAGCACTACAAATCTGCGGATCGCCCCTTCCGCTGCTGCCAACCTCGCGACCTGCTCCTGCAGGTCAGAAGCGCCTGCGCCTACACGAACGTGCCCGCGGTGGCCACCGAAGCGAGCTTGGACGACGCCGTCGAAAACTACTTCGCAGTCATGTAGCCGGTCCCCCGCCTATTGCGCCGCCAGGCGCGCGCCGTCTACCGGCAGGTTCACGCCTGAGATGTAAGCGGCTGCCGGAGATACCAGAAAACCCACCACGGCTGCTATCTCCGCGGGATCGGCTAGCCTGCCCGCGGGAATGCCCGCGATGGCCTGGCGGCGGACCTCGGCTGCGCTGCTGCCGGTTCGCTTGGCCTTTGCTTCAAACAACGACTGCAGACGGGCAGTGTCCGTGAACCCCGGGAGCACGTTGTTGACCGTTATGCCGAACGAAGCCACCTCACTGGCCACCGTTTTGGCCCAATTGGCCACCGCCGCCCGGATGGTGTTCGACACTCCCAGCCCGTGGAGCGGCATCAGCACCGACGTCGACACGATGTTCACGATTCGCCCGAAGCCGGCCTCCTTCATCCCGGGCAGCACAGCCCCCAGCACCACCTGATTGCATAGCACGTGGTTGGAAAAGGCCTGAGCGAATTCCGACGGGTCCGCCTCGATGATAGGCCCACTGGGCGGCCCGCCGGTGTTGTTCACCAGAATGTGCACGGTGCCGACCGACTCGACATGGGCCTTGATCTTCGTCGCCAGTTCGTCGACGTCTTGGAAATCGGCACAGACCCACGCATGCTCCCCTCCATGGTCCGTCGACAATTCCCCCGTCACACGTTCCAACGCCGATGCATCCCGCGCCACCAGCGTGACGGCCGCGCCGCGCCGTGCTATCTCCAGAGCGCAGGCCCGTCCGATCCCCTGCGTGCTCCCCGATACGATGGCCCGCTTGCCTCGCAGGTCGTCCATGATGGTCTGCTCCATGCGGCGGCCGGCCAACGCAACCGTTCGCCTCTTTGGCTTCTTTGCGAAAGTATAGTCGGCATCCTCGTACCGGGAAGAGTCGAACAGCCGTAATCGAAGCCGCTCACCCAAAACGATCTGCTTGAAACCCACATATAATATACGCAGAAAAGCAGAAAACATGGTAAGTCAACGCAGGCTCTTCCGAGCACCAAGCGCCAGCGCGGGGTTTGCCAAGAGTCCAATAATCTCTGCATTCTGCGAAAACTGAGGGATGTACGGCTGAACGGTTACGAAAGAGCGAAAGAGAGCCCCGCATACGTCCGAAAACAGGACCGCAGGGACAGGCGGTCCAAGTCGGGGCGCCGAGGTCTTGCGCTGCACCCTATGTTGGACAGGCTTTCCAGTCTTTCACTTGACCGGCTGGAAAGCCGGTCCCACAGGAGCGATCCGTGGCCACGTGCGATACCGCGACATACCACCCGGTGACCGAGCTGTGGGGCCATCGCCACGTGCTGGTCAGCCTCACCGTGCGCGAGCTGAGGATCCGCTACAAGCAGTCGTTGCTGGGCATCGGGTGGTCCGTTTTCGTGCCCCTCAGCATGATGCTCATCTTCACGTTCGTTTTCACGCGGGCGGTGAACGTCATCGACAAGATGGCCATCGACATGCCCTACGCCCTGTTCGCTTACGCGGGGCTGGTGCCCTGGACCTTCTTCGCCTCCGGGTTGAACGGCTGCGTAAACTCGTTGGTATCCAATCGGAATCTGGTGACCAAGGTCTATTTCCCGCGCGAAGTCCTGCCCCTGTCGACCATCGGAGCGGCGCTGGTGGACTTCTGTGTGGCTGGGCTCGTCCTGGTCGGCTTGATCGCGTATTTCCACTTCTTTAACGGGTGGGAGTTCAAGCCCACCGCAGCGATCCTCTTTCTCCCGGCGGTGGTGCTGGTGCAGATCATGATGATGACCGGGATCGGCATGCTGCTGGCGATGGCCAACCTGTTCTATCGGGACGTGAGGCAGGTCTTCAGCGTCGCCATTCAGGTCTGGATGTTCGCAACCAACGTGGTGTATCCGTTGCGTTGCGACGGTTCGTGGGTGGGTCGGCTGGTCGCGGCGAATCCCATGACACCGATCATCGGGGCGTACCGGGATTGCCTGATTTACGGTCGTTTTCCCGAGGTGGGCCCTTTCGTCTATGCCACGGTCTTTTCCGTGCTGATACTCGTGTTTGGGTGGGCGTGTTTCCACCGGGCCGGGTTTCAGTTCGCCGAGCGGATCTAATGCCAAACGGAATGTTGAAATTGGAGGGTGTGTCCAAGCGGTTCCGGCGCGGTATCGGCCATGACACACTGGTAGACCTGATCGCCGCCGGGGCTCGCCGCCTGCTGGGGCGGACCGCTGGGGGACGTGATGACGAGTCCTTTTGGGCGTTGCAGGACCTGTCCTTCGAAGTATCGCCCGGCGAGGCCGTCGGGCTGATCGGCCCCAACGGGGCGGGCAAGAGCACGGCCCTCAAACTCATCGCCGGCATCATGCGACCGGAGCGGGGCCGGGTGCAGAGACGGGGGCGATTGACGGCTTTGATCGAGGTCGGGGCGGGGTTCCACGGGGATCTGACCGGGCGGGAAAACGTCTACATGAACGCCTCCATCCTGGGCATGCGCAAGGCGGAAATCGATCGCAAGCTTGATGCCATCGTCGCTTTCAGCGGAGTCGAACAGTTCATCGACACACCCGTCAAACGCTACAGCACCGGCATGCAAGCCCGGCTGGGGTTCAGCGTGGCGGCCCACGTCGAGCCGGACATCTTGATCGTCGACGAGGTGTTGAGCGTCGGCGACGTCCTCTTCCGGCAGCGCTGCATCCAGCGTATGCGCGAACTGGTGAACAACGGAACGCTGCTGCTGTTCGTCACCCACCATCTGAATCAGATGCAGGCGTTCTGTTCGCGTGGGATCGTGCTGGATGAGGGGCGGATGATCTTCAACGGTGACACCGCGGGGGCGGCGGCAGAGTACATCTCAGCGTTGAAACACGGCGAGGGGTTCATGCGTGACAACTCCGACGAGCGTTACGCCCGAATAACAGGTTTTTGCATCCGCAACGCCCGGGGGCAGGAAGTGCTCGTCACCGGTACGCGCGAGCCCCTTGAGGTGGAGGTGTCCTATCGGCTGGACCGCCCCGTCCCGCGGCTGGTGGTCGACGTGGACGCGCGGCGGGAGCTGGATTCGCTGCTGTTGAACTTCACCTCGATTCGCGATCAGGTAACCTTTGACGCAGCGTCCGGTGAAGGGCGAGTCACGTTGTCGCTACCATCGCTGCCCTTGGCTGGTGGACAGTATTATTGGCGGGCCAGTCTGCGGGACGCGGATACCGGCAAGGTGATCGCAGATACGGACCATCGCTTCGCGTCGGTCGTTGAGGACCAGGGCCTGCCGACCGGGCTTCTGTGCGTACCGCACACCTGGATACAGGAGAAAGGGGGAGGAAGGGACGGAGGGACGAAGGGACGGAGGGACGAAGGGGAATCGCCAATCGTAAGCGTGCAGCGGTCAGCTTTCAGCAGTCAGCCAGACCGAAAAATCGGCCCCGTCGCTGATTACCCCAACTCCAAACCAGGGGTCAGTGCCCAGGACTCAGTTGATAGCTCCGTGGTCCGCACGGCGAATCCTACTGCTGACCGCTGAAAGCTGACTGCTGATGGCTGAACGCTTATCTTCACTCTTCACTTCCCACAGGGGAGGTCGGTCTTGAAAATCGCCATTCTCGGATCATCCGACACGGTGCACATTCAGAGGCTGGTTCAGGCCTTCGTTCAACGCGGCCACGACGTCCACGTCCTTTCGATGAAACCGTTCCCGATTCCCGGCGCCACGTTCGAGCGTTTCAAGGTGCCGCCGTTCGGCTGGCGGTATCCGTACCGCTGGCGGCGCCGATGGACCGCGTACATGCGTGATCTGTTCCGCCGCTTCGATGTCATCAGCGTGCACTTCCTGTCGGACTGGGGGATCACCGAGTCAGTCGCCGCCGAAGGGTGTCTCGTGGTCAAGGCGTACGGCTCCGACGTCGACCACCCGCCCGACACGCCGCCGCCTGGTGTTGAGCTCATCGAAGCCCGCCGAAGTCTACTTCAATGTGCCGATCGCGTGGTGGCCCCGAGTCGCTGGTTCCGCGAGAAGGTAGCCGCCTATGGAGCCATCGATCCCGCGAAGATCGACGTTCTACCCTTCGGCGTGGATACCGAGCGGTTCACTCCAGCCTGTCGATTGACCGGCTGGAAAGCCGGTCCCACACGTGTGGTCGGGTTCTGCAAGGGCTTCGAACCGGTTTATGCGCCGCTGTCGTTCATCGAAGCTGCGTCCCGGGTCTTGGTGGCCTGCCCCGACGTAAGATTCGAGCTGGTCGGAGAGGGATCCCTGCGGCAAACGTGCCGAGAACGGGCAGAGTCGCTGGGCATCGGTCATGCCATGCGATGGATTGACTTTCTGCCGCACGAAGATTTACCCGGCATCATGTCGAGCTGGGACGTCGTCGCCATCACTTCGGTCAAGGAGAGCTTCTGCGTTACCGCCATAGAAGCCGCCGCGATGGAGCTTCCCGTGGTCGCCACCGATGTTGGGGGCCTACGCGAATCCGTGGAGCACGGGCGCACCGGTTTGTTGGTCGAACCCGGTAAGCCGCACTTGATCGCCGACGGGCTGGTCACCTTGCTCAACGATTCGGCACGACGGCGGGAAATGGGCGCTTGCGCCCGCCGGCGGGTCGCTGAAAGGTACCAGTGGCAACACTGCGTGGACCGCTGGATCGATATCTTCAAAACGGTGCGCGCCCAAAGGAACTCGATGCGGCGCCGAGAATCCCGAATTACCGCTGGAAACCCGATCGGAACTCTATTGAACGTCTCAGGTGACCGATAACCCGGATAACTCACCGCAGAGCACGCAGAGGTCGCAGAGAGATGACAGGTGAAGGCACGAAGGGACGGGTGCGAGAAGGGATTCTCGCACCAGCGGTCATCACTCTCCACTGATGGCCAGGGCCCACCACATGCCTGGGACGCTGCAATCGGTCAAAAGCGCGGCACTGGAGACTTACATCTCCCTGTGCAGCAGCGACGCCCGCCGAATCCGGGCCATCGACGAACGCCAGGAGCAGCGTTGCCGGCCGCAAAACGATGAACTGCATATTCGAGCGGCGCTGGATTGGCTTTGCCGGGCCCACGACGTGGGAACCGATGACGGCGTGTCCGCCATGTTCTCCTTCGCGGAAGGATGGCTCGGCTCCTATCCGGAAACAACCGGATACATTATCCCAACATTTTACGACCTGGCCCGGCGATTTGACAACGAGGAGTACGCCGAGCGAGCCGCTGAGATGGCCCGCTGGCTCTCGTCCCTTCAGACCCGCGACGGGGCCTTTCCGGGGTCGTTCCTCGGCCAGTTGAGTTCCCCCCGCGTTTTCAATACAGGACAGGTCATCTTCGGCCTGGTCCGCGCCGTCGCGGAGACGGGCCAAGACCGTTTTCTTGAAGCAGCGGTCCGCGCCGGCGACTGGCTCATCAGCCAACAGGACGCCGACGGCGCCTGGAGACGATCGACGTTCTCGGAGATCGTCCACGCCTACAACGTGCGCACCGCCTGGGCCATGGCCGAGCTGGCCGCCATCAGCGGTGAGCAGCGCTTTCGTGAAGCAGCGGTCAGAAACGCTCAATGGGTTTTGGACCAGCAGGATCACAGCGGATGGTTCCGGAACAACACCTTCAACGCCCGTGAACAGGCCGCCAGTCTGCACACCATCGCCTATGCGACACGCGGCCTGCTGGAAATCGGAGCCGCCGCCGGCCGGCAGGAATTCGTCGACGGCGCCGACCGCGCTGCGTCCGCCCTGTATCGCGGGTGGCGGCTATACGACGGCATCGGCGGGGCCTACGGTCGCGATTGGTGCGTGTCCGCGCCCTGGCGCTGTCTTCCGGGCGAAGCCCAGCTAGCCGTGGTGTGGATGCGTCTCGATCAGCTCACAAAGAAGGATACCTACAAGGACGCCGCCGTGACGCTGCTGGACCGTGTCAAGGCCGCCCAG
>JAZGDL010000247.1:0-8803 GCA_036477795.1 Phycisphaerae bacterium | reverse complement strand
AGCAGGCGGCTCAGGAAGCGATCGTATTCGCCGACACCTTCGAGGTGTTCAGCGCCCTCAGCCCGACGATTGAAGAATACGCCCAGGCCATCGCCAACGTCACCAGCCACGAGACCGGGCACCTCTTGGGCTTGGTGCATACGCAGGACGTGCGCGGCTTGATGGACATCACCGCCACCCTCCGTCAACTGACCTGGAATCAGGCGTTTAGCCGGTCGCCCATCGAGAAGTCCACCTTTCCCATGGGCTATCAGGACGCCGCCGTCACCCTGGTGGACTCCGTCGGCGGGGATCTGGAAACGGTCAACCGGAACACGGCTGCGCAACTGCGTGAAACCGAGACGCTGAGTTTCGAACAACTTGCCAAGACCGCTAACTCAGCTCGCATAAGGCACTTCGTCTGTTTTTGCACGGCATGCGCGGCCAGACAAGCCAAAAGGGCCGCCCTGGGCAACTGACAGGACAACCGCCGCATGCCTTCAAGCCGACTTCTAAGCGTAGCGCCACCCCTCGTGGGTGGCGCATTCACCGGACGGCGCCACCCACAAGGGGTGGCGCTACACCGCTGGTGTCTGGCCATCGGCGGCCAAGTGACACACAATACGCCCATGATCCTGGGGTACGTGACCGGCGGGTTCGCCTTCCACACTCTGGAAGACGCGATACACATACTGGCTGACACCGGATACCGAAGTGCGGCGGTCTCGCTGGAAAAGCACCATCTCGATCCGTTCGACGATGATTGGCCGGCCCGGGCCCGACATATCAGGAGCATACTTCAAGAGCGCGACATGCGCTGCACCGTCGAGACCGGTGCCCGATTCATTCTGGACCCGCGGCGCAAACACCACCCCACTCTGGTGAGCGGCGCCGCCGCCGATCGGGATCGTAGAATTGAATTTCTCTGCCGGGCGATAGATATCGCCGCCGAACTACAGGCGGACAGCGTATCACTCTGGTCCGGTGCCGCCGACGATCACGCTTCCGACGCCGCCCAGCTCGACCGCCTGTGCAGCGGGCTCTGCGACGTGTTGGCACACGCCGAGCGATATACCATGCGCTTGGGCTTCGAACCGGAGCCTGGAATGCACGTCTCCACCATGGCCCAATTCGAAAGGTTGCATGAAGTGATGCAACACCCGCTCTTGGGGCTGACGCTGGACGTCGGGCACGTGCATTGTCTAGCCGACGGGGATCTGTTCGATCACGCCGGCAGATGGCGGGAGCAATTGTGCAACGTGCATATCGAGGACATGCGTCGCGGTCGTCACGAACATCTTCTCTTCGGAGATGGGGAGATACAATTCACCGAGGTGGTGGCTATTCTTACTTCCGTCGACTACCGTGGGCCGGTGCACGTGGAGCTCTCCCGCCACAGCCATGACGCGCCGTCAGTAGCCGCCCGGGCGTTCGATTTTCTTTCAGCGATCTGGCCCGACCCACCGGCGGAGCATCGAGTTTAGTGTCTCGGAGTTGGCGCATTCTTCGCGAACCGAGCCGCGACCGTGAGGGAGCGGTTCCGTCGGGGCGTAGCGTTTGCCCTCCCTTACGGTCGGGTCTCGGATAATATGCCATCTGAGTGAAACACTATACTAGCATGACCGGACATCTGATCTACCTTTCGATCCCCGGCTTGCGGCCGGGCGACGTCACCGGTGCTGCGAGAAAGGATTCTCGCACCAGCATGCCTACGCTGCACGCATGGGCCCAAAGCGGTGCGTTGGCCGAATTGACGCCCTCCTTTCCGTGCGTCACCTCTCCCGTGCAGGCATCGGTCTGGACCGGGGTGGGGCCGGGCCAACACGGCGTGATCGCCAACGGGTTCCACGACCGCGATCGAAACCAAGTGGAGTTCTGGATGGCCCGCAACGGAATTATCCAGGGTGAGCAAATCTGGGATTGCATACAACGCAGCGGCCATCTGACATCGGCGGTGTGGCACGCACAGAACATCAAGGACGCCGCCGCCGATTACATCGTCACCCCCGAGCCCATCCACCGACCCGACGGCCGCACGGATCTATGGTGCTATTCCAAACCCGGCGGCCTCTACGAACAGTTATTGGCTGAGCTCGGCCACTTCCCCTTGCAACACTACTGGGGACCGCTCGCCAGCATCGAGTCATCCAAATGGATCATCGCCGCCGCCCAATGGCTGATCAGCCGACACGACCCCAACTTTCATTACATCTACCTGCCGCATCTGGACTACGCCTCGCAGAAGTTCGGCCCCAACAGCCCACAGGCGGCTGAGGCGTTGCGCGAGCTGGATGCTCTACTGGCCGGCTTCAACGAATTCGTCATGTCGTCACCAGCCGGGCCCGACGCGGTTTTTCTGGTCGCCTCGGAATACGCCATGACCGAAGTGTCGAGCGTGATCCACCCCAACATCGAATTACGCAAACACGGCCTGCTCCATACCCGCGAAGACGCCGAGGGCGTGCTCATCGACTTTGCCAACAGCCGCGCGTTCGCCATGGTCGATCACCAATTCGCCCACGTATACGTGGAACAGGGCAGCGTCGACGAGGTCGCCGCCGTTTTTCAAGCTATCCTAGGTGTCGACGGGGTCTTCGCCGGCGACCGGCGGAGCGCCGTGGCTGTGAACCACCCGCGGGCCGGCGAAATCGTACTGGTGGCACGAGATGACTGTTGGTTTCAATACTACTGGTGGGCGGATGAAGCCGACGCCCCGGCTTTCGCCCGAACCGTGGACATTCACCGCAAGCCCGGCTATGACCCGGTGGAATTGTTCATCGACACTGAGACCAAGGGCATCCCATTGGACGCGTCGCTGGTCAAGGGATCTCACGGCGTCCCCGCGATCGAAGCCAAACACCGCGGAGCGATCATCTGCTCCAAACCGACGCACTTCATCGAAACATCGCGCACCTATCACGATACCGACGTCAAATCAATCGTGCTGGGACTGATGGGCATCGACCCCGATCGATCGTGAACTATTGCCCGAGGATCTTTTTGAGGTAGCGGCGATCCTCAATCAAGCGATCGACGGCGCCGTCATCGTCACCCAAGAAAAGCACAAACGGGCCGCCGTAGTTGACGGTCTGCAACGCCTCCACAACCGTTGGCATATCGATTTCGCCCGCCGCCATCGCGGTGAGCCGGCGGGCTTTGACGTTGGACAGCCGCACGCAACCGATGCGTTTCTCCAAACCCCAGATTGGCTCACAGGGATTCACCGAAGCCCGGTGAAACTCGGCAACGTCAAGCTCGGCCATCAAATCATCGGCACCGACATCCGCCAACACCCCGTGCATGTCCGGCGGCTGCTCCAACCGCGTGCCGTATCGGTTACGCACGTGTATGACCAGTCCGAGCTCGTCGGCCAGCCCGGTCAGGCGTCGCAGTCCATCGGTCAGAAACTCAAGCACAGCGGCGTTGCGTGCTCCACCTTCGATACTCACCACCCCGATACCGCCCCGGCTGGCTGTCTTCATCCGCGTGGCAATCTCATCGACCTGCCGCTCGAAATCCTCCCGGCCTTGGGCGGTCAGTGCCGGCAGGTCCACTCCTGAAACCTTCACACCGGCAACCGGCTCACGCGCTTGTTGCCACGACAGGCGCACCTCATCGAAGCCCGCGCACCGCGCACCATCGACCAGTAGGCCGGCGCTCGCCGACGGATCCGCCGTCGCTACGCAAATGTGGAACGCTGATGGCATGGCGAGTATACGAGGGACGAAGCAGAATCCCCGATCCCCAATCGTCAATCGTCAATCGTCAATCCCCAATCCCCAATCGTCAACCCGCCTGGTGCAGCCCGGCTCCCGGTGTGACTAGAAAGATATCCAGAATCGCCAGCAGGCCGAGCCCCACGCTCACAAGGCCGTTCACCGTGAAAAACGCTACGTTCACCTTCGACAGGTCGTTCGGCCGCACCAGACTGTTCTCCAGTCCCAGCAGGACCGCAACAACAACGACTCCCACGAAATAAAGCCACCCCAGCGGCGCCGTCATCCCCAGCACAACCAGGCAGACCACAACCGTCAGGTGACAAAGACGCGCCGTCCACAGCGCCGGGCCCACGCCGACGCGCGACGGCAGGCTGAACAACCCTTGCTCTTGATCGCAATCGACGTCCTGACAGGCGTAGATGATGTCAAACCCCGCAATCCATAGCATCACCCCAACGGACAGCACCACCACGGGAACGCCGATGCTGCCGGGGTGGATCGCCAGCCAGGCTGCCAGCGGTGACAAGCCGATGGCACTGCCGAGATAGAAATGCGACCACCTGGTGAACCTCTTGGTGTAGGAATAGCCACACAGGTACAGCAACACCGGCCCCGCCAACAGGATCGGCCAGCGGTTAGCATAGAAACAAAGAAAACCGTAACAAGCGGTGACAAACACCACGGCCGATGCCAACAGAAACCCATACGCGGCCCGCACTTTCAGCTTTCCGGCGGGCAGCGGCCGGCCGGCGGTTCGCGGATTGCCCGCGTCAATCTCCTTGTCCACGATCCGGTTGAAGGTCATGGCCACGCTTCGCCCGGCCACCATGCACACCACGATCAGCACCAGTTGACCCGCGTGGGGTCGATGCAAACCTTCAAGCTCACGACCGGCCAGGAACGTCGCTATCAACGCGAACGGCAGTGCAAAGACCGAATGCGACACCTTGATCATCTCCGACCAGGTGCGCACGGAATACGCTATCCCAGGCATCAGGCTGTCTCACGGTGGTGTACACCCCCGGGCTCGCCGGTCCAGCGGGTGTTGAGTTGATGGGGAACATCGACTAGATCGAGAAGTTTACCGACCACGAAGTCGACCAGATCCTCGATTCTTTGCGGATGCATGTAGAATCCCGGATTTGCCGGACAGATGATCGCCCCGGCTTCACTGAGCCGAAGCATGTTTCGCAAGTCGATCTGGCTGGTGGGCGTCTCGCGTGGCACGAGGATCAGCCTGCGGCACTCCTTGAGCGTCACCGCAGCGGCCCGCCCGATCAGGTTGTCGCCGATACCCGACGCGATCTCCCCGAGCGTGTGGCTGCTGCAGGGGCAGATGATCATGCCGTCGGTGAGGAAGGAGCCGCTAGCCAGTAGGCTGCCGACGTCGGTGTGGGGATGAATGACCAGTTGCTCCGTCCGATGGCCGATCAGGGTTTCGGCGCTGATGGTGCTAATGCCCAGTTCATCCAGGATAAGTCGCTTGCCCCATTGAGAAACGACCAGGTACACCTCGACGTCAGCCTCGACCAGGCACGCGATGAGACGCCTGGCATACACCGCGCCGCTCGCACCGGTGACGCCCACTACGATCCTCTTGCCGACTGACATCTTGGTCACACCCCTTCGGCCGTTGCCCGGTCGAGTCGCCGCAGACGCGCTTCGGCCTGCTCGCGCCAGATGGTTTCGGGAAACTCCGACACTAACCGTTCCAATACGCCGCGTGACTCACTCACATTGCGGTCCTCCTGATAAGCGACGCCTAGCTGATACATGGCCTCGGCATACGCATCACCTCTCGGGTCCCTGGCCACACAACGTTTCAATGCTTCGATCCGCTCAGCGACGTCGCCGCCGGCCAAGGCAATCTGCAATTCGATGTTGTCCGCCAACTGGCAGCCCGGGTAGCGCTTGAACAAGCCGGCCAGGTTGGACTCATAGTGCCAGTCACGGGGGTCGAAATAGGATATGGCCACCAGCGGCTCATCACCCCACAACGGATCGCGGTTGCGCTTGAGCAATTGCCGCAGTCTTCGCCCGGCCAACACTTTTTGGGCCACCGGAATATCCAGGCTGCGCTCGGGCGGCTCGCGCTGCATGATGGTATCCATGGGTGTCTCAACGATCGGCTGATCAGGCCGGGGGGCGGCCCGAACGAAAGTCTCCTCCAGCAGTATCAACCGCCCGATCGCCTCATCCACACCATCCTCACGAATGTCCAGCATCGCCAACCGCAGCAGTGCATCGGCGGCCATCGGAGACTCCGGCGCCTGGTGCACCAGTTTCTCCCAGGCCTCACGAGAACGTGCACTTGGAAAGTCGCCGTAGAAAACCAGCTCGCGATTGCGGCGGAAGCTCTCCATATCGATGCGCATGTCCAGAGCCCGACCTTTTATGTACAGAGCGTTAATGGCGTAGATGCTGTCGGGAAACAAATGAATGAAACGGTCCGCCGCCCGAGCAGCCAGATCCTGATACCTGGCGAACAGCAGGCTGGTCTCCGTGTCCAGCGCCAGCAGCCAGGTGAATTCGACCGCATCGCGCATCGTTTCATAGGCTATCGACGCGCTCTTGCGGGCCGCAAAGGCCCGCTCCACGGCGGATTCGAACACGTCACCGATCGGCGTGCGCACAAAATACTCCGACCCCGGGCCGAACTCCCGCTCCAGCAAACGGTAATGCAGTTCGTCACGTCCGACCTGAAACTCGAAAATCGCTGCCGGTGTCAGGAACATAATGGCCAACAGCGGGGCGATCGCGCCTGGACGATAGTTCACCACCCGGGCAATGATCAGCACGATCCCCATGACGATCGCCGACACGATGATCGCCAGGATCAAAGGGGCCAGCATTTTGATCCGGTCCGCCGGGTCCGAAAGAGGCTCTACCACGGAACTGGACTGCCGAGAGGCCATGAAGAAGTAAAGAATGACCGGCAACAACGCCAGCAGAACCGATGCAAAGCGCGATCGAAAACGTAGCGGGTTCAGCGAAACCACCAGGCACGATCCCAAAAGTGTGATCGCCAGCCACGGCATCACCGCAATGAACCCCACAACGGCGATAAACGGCAACGCCGATGTGATGCGATAGAGAATCGTCACCAGGATCGGAATCGAAACCACGGCCGCCAGGATCAAACCCAGCACCGGAATCATCATCGGCACCTGCTCAATGCTGATCGGCGCCAGCGACAGGCCCGTCGGTGTATATTCGGTGTCCGGCGTGGGGTTGAACGTGTCGGCCAACTGCTCCCAATACCCCTCGATACGCGGCGCGAAGACAACTCCGGTCCGCAGCCAGTAGGCCACGCACCCTAACCCGGCGAACAGACATACATTGATGGTCAGCAGAAGAAACGCACGCCGGCGGTATTTCGGCTCCGTTCGCGACCACACGTCCTCGATAAACACATGTTCCTCGGACGACACGGGATGCGCAGCCTGCGTGCTCATAGGCGGTCCTTGGTCGCGACGTAGATGGTCACCACGCCGAACGTCATGGGCGTCGCCGTCACCGTCGCGAAGCCGGCGCGCTTCAGGTGTCTGCACATCGCGCCGGCATCTGGGAAAGATACCACTGAACGGGGCAAATAGCGATACGCCCCAGTCCGGTCCCGGCTCACCAGCGTAGCGCCCCACGGCATGATGCTCGACGCGTAAAACTCGTACAAATAGCGCCACAAGCGGTTCGATGGGCGGGTGAACTCCAGGATGACTGCCCGTCCGCCGTCCGCCAGGACGCGGTTCATCTCCCGCAGGCCTCGATCGAGACGTTGGAAGTTGCGCACACCGAACGCACAACCGGCCACCGTGAACTCACCCGATGCGAACGGCAGATTCAGGGCGTCGCCTTCGACCCATTCAATTCCGGCGGCGCCGTGCACGGCCGCCAGGGTCAACATGGTATGTGCAAAGTCACACCCCACGACGACGCCAGGCCCGGTGGGATGTTGCCGGAAGGCCCGTGCGAAGTCGCCCGTTCCGCAGGCGATATCGAGCACCCGGTCACGCGCCGTCACCCGGGCCAGCACCACCGAGCGCCGCCGCCAGGCCCGGTCACGCCCCAAGCTGAACAGCGTGTTGACCAGCTCATAGGTCGGCGCGATAGTCTCGAACATCCGGCGTACCCGCACGGCCTTGTCCGACTGGGCGTGCGGTGAACCGAGCCGCTCCTCGTCCCACAATGCCTCGGTGCGTCCTGACGCCGTCATCAGGCACATTTCACTTGATTTGCAACGAGGCCGCCAGCGCAAGAAAGTTAGCGCCGAGCCCCACTACGCCCGATAGTAGAAGCCCACGGATTCGAATCCGTGGGTTTCGGCTGAAATTGCAGATGAGTGCCCGGTAAGCGGCCGTCCGCAGGCCCACACCGCAAAAAAGCCCCGCACGCGGACGATTCAAATCGTAAACTCATAGTCGGTGATGGTGCGCACGTTGGCAGCGGAGGTGCTATATGAGCGTTGAAGTCGAAGACAAAGAATTCGTGGCCTTGAACACTGCTTCCATTGAGAAGCTCCTGGCAACAGGTGGGCGCCAGGCGTCTGATCGTCGCTCTCGCGAACGACGCCGCGAGAAGCGCTGGCCTTTCCCGGGAACGGTACAGTTCTGGGTGAAGGACCAGTTTGGCGAGGAGGTGCAGATTCTCGGAACTTGCGATAACATGAATGAGCAGGGCATCGGCGTTTTGTGCGGCCGTGCGCTTGAGGTGGGCCTGCGTTTGCCGATCGCGATTCACCAGCCTGAAGCCACCTATCATGGAGAAGGTGTAGTTCGCCACTGCACTCCTTGGGAAAACGAGTATTTCATCGGGATCGAGCTGATTGAAGCTGTAGACGGCTGACATCTTCCCCGGCAGACAAGTCCAAAACTGTGGGACAGGTCTTCTAACCTGTCTGACCGGCTGGAAAGCGGGTCCCACAGGGTGCTGAGGCGTCCGGAGGCCTGAGCCGGTTCGTCATGCCGTCGGCGAACCCGTCGCGGTCCGCGGCGAACTTTCCGCTACCAAATGAGACGTTGACGCATTATACTCTATACGGGAGCATGCCATGTTGACGTCGGTCGTGGATTTCGCGAACAAGGAGGCGTTGTACCGCGGCCTGCGGG
>JAZGDL010000246.1:0-14291 GCA_036477795.1 Phycisphaerae bacterium | reverse complement strand
AGGCTGGGTGGCCCACCTCCTTTGGAGGTGGGGGAGCCGATGATCGTCGGGCGGTTCACCTGAGCGTATATCATCGCGTCCCCCATGTCCAAAGGACATGGGCCACCCGCCAAAGGACATGGGCCACCCGCCCGGTCACCCGCCCGGTCAATGACAGGCTGGAAAGCCTGTCCCACATAGAGCATCCGCTATACTTGGGGACGGAATTATCTTAGAACCATATCGCGTTTGATGTGTCCAATACGGGTAGGTGCGCACTTCTGTGGGAAGCCGCGCGGGATGAATCCCGCGGCTCGGAGTGAAAGATCATGATCGTGGGTCAGATTGCGATCGGCGTCATGCTGCTGCTGGCGCGCGGTCCCGCCGACACGGGCGACGAGTTGGATGTGGCCCGGCGGCAGTTCGAACTGCACAACTACAAGGTTGCGCTGGATGGGTTGGAGCGCTGCCTGTCAGGCGACGTGGCTGCCCCGGAGCTGCTCGAGGTGGAGGCCATGCGGGCCCAATGCCTGCTGAAGCTCCGGCGATTGGAGGAGGGCATCGCGGCGATGGAAGCGGTGTTTGCCGATCATCCTTCGGCGCGGCAGCGTCCCGGCTTGCACGTCGTTCTGGCTGAAGCGGCGTTAAGAAGTCGTCGGCACCGGCATCTGGCCATCAGACATTACGAAACCGCGTCGGATCTGTACCAGGCTGTGGGAGACCGCGAGTCGGCCGCCGATGCGGCCGTCGCATGTGCGGGGGCTTTCATTTCTTTCAATGACTGGGAGAAGCTCGCGGAGCACCTTGGGATCGAGCCGCCGGCGGACTGGCGCGCAGGGCGCCGGCTGCAACAACGATTCGCCGTCCAGTGGTTTGACCGCGGTATCAGGCTGACCTCCGTTGACGCAAAAGCCGCCGCGGCGACGTATCGCAAAGCCACGTTGCTGCAGCGCGGACTTGGCGTCGACGGCGACATCGGTCGTGTTCTGGAGATGTACCGCGAGCTGGTGCGAAAGTGGCCGGCAACTAAAGAAGCCCCGCAGGCTGACATGGAAGTCGGCCGAATCCTGGAGCGTCATGGTCAGGACTACGTGGGCGCGGTTGAGCAGTACCAGCGGGTCACCCTGCGCTATCCCGGCACCAACACGGCCCGCCGCGCCGAGCAATCGATGCAGCGGATCACGGCACCTGTTATCCGGTTGGGTATCGAGGGCGTGGCCCTGCCCGGCGAGAACGCCCGCATCGACCTCGACGTGCGGAATGTGGGCAAGCTGCGTTTCAAGGCGTTTCGCGTCGATTTGTTCAGGCTGATCCGCGAGATCGGCCATTTCGGCAAGCTGGACGAATGGACGTCGGAGAAAGCTCCTGCGGCGGAGTGGACGGTGGACATTCCGGATACCGGCGAGCACAAGCGCTACAGCTCCCGTGAGGAGCGGATCGAGCCGACTCGGTTGCCGATTTCGGATCCGGGAGCTTACGTCATTGTCGCGGAAGCTGATGCGGTCGCGAGCACCGGCAGGCAACCGAGACAGTGGCCCCTCGCGGGCCAGCAGACAAGAACATCGGCGCTGCTGTTGGTGTCGCGACTGGCTGCGGTCTCCAAGGGGGGCAAGGACGGGGCGTTTGTCTGGGCGGTGGATTCGCTGACGGGCCAGCCGGCGGACGCGCCGGTTCTGGTGCAGGAGCGCCTGGCACGCGGCACATACGCGTACTATGAGGGCCGGACGGATGAGATGGGGATGTACACGGTCCCCGTCCGGCGAAGCGAGCAGGGCGGCGGGGCGGCTGCGGTGTATCTACGCCGCGGGGCTGACTTTGCGATCTGTAACGCGTCGTTCTCCTGGTACTGGTGGGGGCATCCCAACGACTTTCGCCTGTATGCGTTCACCGATCGGCCGGTGTATCGGCCGGATCAGCAGGTTCACTTCAAGCTGATCGTGCGGCGCTACGACGACGGCGAATACGATAATGTCGTACATAAGCGCGTGGATCTGACGCTGCACGATCCGCAGGGAGAGGTGGTGGAGTCGCGGTCGCTTACGACCAATGCCCGCGGCACGGTGTCGGGCGATTTTAACCTGGCCCACGGGTTGCAACCCGTGGGCTTGGGCATTTATCGCATGGAAGTCGAGATTGACGGCCGGCGGGTTTACCCGGGGCGTGGTGGCATCTTTCGGGTCGAGGAATACCGCAAACCGGAGTTCGAGGTAACGGTTGAGGGGTACGAGAAAGGATTCTCGCACCAGCGCTATGCGTTTGGCGGGCCGGTCGACGTGCGAATCGAGGCTCGCTATTACTTCGGGTCGCCCGTCGCTGGGGCGTCGGTTTCATACACCGTACACCGCACACCGCTGCTGCCGCCGATCAGGTATCCGGGGCCTTTTCCCTGGTATTTCGATCAGCTTGGGGGCTGGTGGCTTCAGCATGCCGCAACGCGGATGCCGGCTTTTTGCCGGGCACCGTGGATGCAGACGCGGTCGCTCATCGAACGTGGCGAGCTGACTACCGGTGCGGACGGGACGGCCATCCTGCGCTTTACGCCGGCCCACGGGTTGCAACCCGTGGGCTTGGGCTACCGATACATCATCGACGTCGAAGTGACCGATCCGGCGCGGCGAACGGTGACCGGGTCGGGCAGCGTGAATGTGACGCGCGCGCCGTTTACGATTCGGCTGCAGCCGCAGCGCTATCTATATCAGCCGGGCGATACCGTGCAGATAAACGTCGAGGCCTTCGGGCCTAACGAGGAGGGTGTGGCCTTCGAGGGCCGGATGCGCGTGTATCGATTGGTGAAGCGCGAGACGCTGAAACCGGACGGCACACGCCAGGCTATTCTCGAGCCGGCGGAGCTGGTCGCTGAAAAGTCGCTATCCGCCGGTGCGAGAAAGGATTCTCGCACCAGCGAGGCCAGGTTTCGTTGGACGGCGGAGGATGAAGGGCGGTTCCGGTTTGTGGTGACGGCTGTTGCGGAGGGGGGAACCCACGGATTGCAATCCGTGGGCTTTGCGGTTGAGGAGGTAAGCGGTGAATGCGACGTGTGGATCGCCAAGCGCGGCGGGCGCTATGGGCATTATGCCTATCGCGACGTGGAGCTGGTGCTTGACAAGTATGTGTATGAAGTGGGGGACACCGCTCGCGTGCTGGTCAACACACGATTCGAAGATGCACATGTGCTGCTGACGGTGGAGGCGGATGAGCTGCTGGATTGGCGAATACTTGACCTGCACGGCGGCGGGACGGTGGTGGAGCTGCCGGTCGAGCGGATGCACCAGCCGAACTTTTACCTGGCGGCTACCGTAGTGCACGACAACAAGGTCTATCAGGACATGCAGGCTGTCGTGGTCCCGCCGACGGATCGGTTCTTGACTGTGGGAATTGAGGAAGGCACGGAGGGGAAGGAAGGCACGGAGGCACGAAGGCACGAAGGCACAGAGGGAGGGACGTTCTTGCCGGGGCAAGAGGCACGGTTTGTGGTTACGACAATGGACGCTGATGGTGCGCCGGTCGACGCGGACGTGGCATTGATGATGGTCGATGCCAGCTTGTACTACATCCAGAAGGATTTCCGCGAGCAGATTCAGGAGTATTTCTACGGGAAGATCCGGCCGCACACGGTTCGGACGCAAACGAGTTTTGATGTGGCCTCGTTCGGCTGGAGGCGGATAGGGCCCGGGTTTGCATCCGTGGGGGGAAGTCTGTTCTTCGCCGATACGTTGGCCCCTTCAACGATGATGGCCAAGACAAGCAGGATGCTCCCCGACGGTGGCGGTAAGGCTCCTGAGTTCGCCACGGCGAAGATCCGGCGGGAGTTTCCGGACTCGGTGCTGTGGGTCGGACATCTGGATACCGGTGCCGACGGGCGGGCATCTGTTGATTTGACGTTTCCCGATTCGTTGACCACCTGGCGGCTGATCGCCATTGCAGTTGACGATGAAACGCGGGTCGGTGAAACCTCGCGCGACTTCGTCACCCGCAAGGACGTCATTGCGCGATTGAACACGCCGCGCTTTCTGGTCGAGCGCGACCGGTGCCAAGTTACTGTCATTGCAAGGAACGATCTGGATACAGCCAAGACCGTTCGTGTTTCGCTGGATGCCTTCGGACCGGTTACCGTCGGTCAGGCTGAACGAGACGGCGAGGTGCTGGAATACGTGACCGCCCATACGGTGGAGCTGACGCTGGCTTCCGGGAGCGAGGCGGCGATCGATTTTGACGTTACCGCTACCGGGATGGGCACGGCGACCTTCACCGCGACGGTGGCCACCGATGTGCTGGCGGACGCTATGGAGCGGAGTTTGCCGGTGAGAACCTTCGGATCGCCCAAGCTACTGGTGCAAAGCGGAGTCATCCGTGATGACGCGACTGTAGGGTCCGCCGTGCGGACCACCTCGTTGGCCAGCGAGACGATCCACTTCACACTGCCGCAGCAGATGGACCCGAACACGCCGATTCTGGAGGTTCACCTCAATCCGACGATAGCGGGTGTGATGCTGGACGCGGTGCCCTACCTGTTGGACTACCCCTACGGCTGCACCGAGCAGACCATGAGCCGGTTCCTGCCGGCGGTGATGGCCCGCAGCACGCTGGAGAGGCTGGGCGTAAAGCTCAGTGAATTGGCTTCGCGGGCGCGGGAAAACGCATCGTCGGACGGAGCTCCCCCGCTGCGGTGGAACCGGCACCCGGTGTTCAACGACGCGGTGCTGAACGACATCGTATCCGTGGGGTTGGCCCGGCTGACCGAAATGCAGAACGGCGACGGCGGGTGGGGGTGGTGGCAGGGCGGGGCGTCGGATCCGTATATGACCGCCTATGTGGTTTACGGTCTGGCGGAGGCGGGGCGGTGCAAGGTGAAGTTCGACCGTTCGATGCTCGAGCGCGGTACGGCGTTTCTGAAGAGATCGATTGTCGATCCGGCGCGAAACCCACGGATTCGAATCCGTGGGCTTCCGGGCGGGTCGGGGCGTCGCTGGATGGATGATGCGAACGTGCGGGCTTGGATGCTCTACGCGCTGAGCGTGGACGATCGGTCGCACTTGGTGCGAACCGAGGTACAGCGAGCCATCGACGCGGTGTTCGAGAACCGGGACGGGCTGACGGATTACACGCGGGCCATGCTGGCGATGGTGCTTCAGGCCGCGGGGGATTCGGTGCGGGCCGGGATCGTGATTGACAACCTGTACAACACCGTGGACGTGGACCAGGCGACGCAGACGGTGCACTGGGGGCGATCGTCGGGATATTACCGATGGTTTGACAACGGCTTGGAGTCGACGGCCATGGTGTTGCGGGCTTTGCTGGCGATCAGGCCGGATCACCCCTACGTGGTCGGCGCGGTGAACTGGCTGGTGCGCAGTCGTCAGGGGGCCCGGTGGCACTCCACGAAAGATACGGCCTTTGCGGTGTACGCCCTGGCGAACTATCTGGAGACGTCGGAGGAGCTGGATGCGGACATGACGGTGACGGTGACGTATGACGACAAGGTGAAGCGCTCGTTCCATATCAGCCCGGAGAATGTGCTGACCTTCGACACGCGGATGATCTTCGCCCCGCGGCACCTGACCCCCGGCGAACACAGCATCCATATAGAGCGCCGAGGGCGGGGAAACCTCTACTATTCCACCTACGTGGATTTCTACACGCAGGAAGATCCCATCGAAGCGGCTGGGGCTGATGTGTTGGTGCAGCGCCGCTACGTGCGATTGATTGAGAAGGAAGTGGAGCGGACCCGGCGGGTTTGGGATTCGCGGGTGCGCAAGTACGTGGAGCAGTCCTATCGGGCCATCGACTACGATCGTGAACCGATCGCTGACGGCGAGGTTGTGCGCAGCGGTGACCTGGTTGAGGTGACATTGGAGATTACGGCGCACAGCGCGTTCGAATACATCCTGATGGAGGACCCCAAGCCGGCGGGTTGCGAACCCGTTGAGCTGCACAGTGGATACGATTATCGGGGTGGTGTCTTCTCGAATATCGAGCTGCGAGACGAGCACGTGGCCTTTTTCGCAAGTTACCTGCCCGTGGGCCAGCACACCACGACTTATCGCCTGCGATGCGAAACGCCGGGCGTGTTCGCCGCACTGCCGACGCGATTGGAGGCCATGTACTCACCGTACGTCCGGGCCAATTCAGCCAGTCATCGTCTGGCCATTGCCCCGTAGTGGTACGTATTCAACGGAGGACAACCGGTGTAGCGCCACCCCTTGTGGGTGGCGCCGTCTGGTGAATGCGCCACCCACAAGGGGTGGCGCTACAGAACTCGCTTGTACCCCGGCGCGCCGGGGACCAATCGGATGAGGGTCCAGGGTCAAATGTACCGGCAGACCGACCATCCGCGTTCCCAAATCTGAAATCCCCAATCCCCAATCTGTATTGGCTGTGCGTGCGGGTCCGGTAATGGCGGGCGTCTTCACCTGCTGGTGGGTCCAGTGGGTCAAGTACCGAGAAAGGATTCTCGGCACAGCATTGCAGCAGAACAATAGCGCTTTTCGCGGAAACGCGGGGGTTTCTTGCCTACTATTTGGTCAAAGTGGTAAGCAGTTGGTGGAGCGGGTTCTCCCACGGGTTGCAACCCGTGGGCGTGGGAGGGAAAGAAAGAAATGGGGAAGGAAAGATCCCGCCGAAGGCTGATTCGCTCGATTGCGTCGTTGGGCGGCTGTGTTGTGGTGGCCGGCGTGATGGGCTGCTTTCTGCAGCCGATGCCGCTGGATCGCGAAACACTCTCCGACAGTGCAACGCCGGAGGAACGGTTCATTGACGATCCGGTTGATCCGGTTGTCGAAGAGCTGATTCGCCCGCTGGGCGAGTTTGAAGCGGAGCCCATCGAGGAACTCGAAGAGATTGAAGAGATTGGAGAAGCACCGGTGGAAGGGTTCGCCGATTTGAACCAGGATGGTTTGATTGACGACGAGGACATCGCGACGTTTCGCCAACAGTTCGGGAACTTCACCGAACAGGATGAGGAAAGTTCCGCGGATCTGGATGGCGACGGGGTGGTGACGCTGATTGATTTTCAGATGTTCCTTACTCTGGTCGCATCCGCTGCTGCCGAATAGTCGAGGAGTGTACGAATGAAATCTGCCATGAACAGCATCGGAAGGTCGAAGGTCGGAAGGTCAAAGGTCAAAGGTCCGAACCTGGGGACCTTCGACTTTCGACCTTGGACCTTCGACCATACTATTCCGCAGCGTGGTCGCCTGCTGTGTGCGGCGCTCATGTCGCTTTGTATCTTGGTCGGTCCGGCGAGCGCCGAGGTCATCGACATCCGCCTGGAAACGGCGACGGATACCTATAACCCCGGCGATGTTGTTGACGTCGATATTCTTGCCAGCACCTCCAGTCTGCTGGTGGCATACGGCTTTGATCTGGATGCCGACGCGAATCTGTCATACACCGGCTTCGACCCAGCCTCGGGATTCGTTGGTGTGTCGGCGACTCCCGACGGCGACGGGATTGTGGGCCTGTCATTCAGCGGAGGCGTTGAGGGCGTCGACGTCCTTCTGGGGACGGCCCATTTTAGCGCCGTAAGCATTGGCGCCGCGATTATCGAATTGACTATGACACCGAATGACTTGACCGAGGGATTCGCCCGGTTCGGGTCCGGCTTCTTTGATATTTCGACCGCACCGTTGGCACTTTCCATCGTCGCGCCGGATGGTCCGATCACGTTGTCGGGTGGTGGTGGCGGTGGTGGCGGCGGGAATCCGTCGGTGCCTGAGCCCGCGAACGTCGTGCTGATCGCATCGGGTCTGTTTGTGGTGGTTCGGAGGCGCAGCTAATGTAGGGTCCGCCGTGCGGACCACCTTCCAATATCAACAACGCTCCATAAACCTTGTAGGGTCCGCCGTGCGGACCACCTTCACGCAAGAGCGGCGGCACGGATTCGCTCCCCGTGCCGCCGTTTCGCTCTTTACCGATCCGGGACCGGTGCTACGCCGGGTTATTCATACCGGTATAGTAGAGGACTGAGCGGTATTTGTTCCGCTCAGTCCTCTACTCTGCCGTGCTCCGCGGTGAATTATTCGGGCTAGCTCAGGCTTTGAGTCAACCATGAGCGGGCTTGGTCGAGCGCCGCAGGGATGGCACCTGGGTTTCCACCACCGCCTTGGGCCATGTCGGGTCTACCGCCTCCTTTGCCTCCAACTAGCGGGGCGATCTCTTTTATCAGATCACCTGCTTTGACGCCCCTCTTAACCACGTCACGAGACATGCCGGCTAGCAGTGTCACCTTGTTGTCATCCCGGCAGATGAGCAGCACAGCCGACGATTCGGTCTTTTGGCGGAACCAGTCGATGGCGCTGCGCAGGGCGTCCGGTGCAGCCGCCGGCACCTCGCCGACAATGATCCTGGTGTCGCCGATGGTTTGAGCTTCCTCCAACAGCGTCCTGGCTTTGGCCATCACGTCGCCGGCCGCGGCGCTGGCTTGGGCTTTGCTCTGTTTCTTGGCGATTCTTTGCAGCTCGGCGATTCTCTCGCGCAGCTCGAAGGCGACGCGGACCGGGATGGTGGTTTCGTTGAGGGCGTTTTGCAGGTCGGGGAGTTCCTTGTTTAGTTCGACGGCCGCGCGGGCTGCAGCCCGCGGCTCTTTGGAATGCGCAAGCAGAGCGTCGGTGCGGAGCAGGAGTTGCTTGCCGGCGGCTTCGGCGTCACGGGCCGCCTGACCGCTGATACCAACGACCCGACGGATGCCCTTAGCCACTGCCTCCTCCGTGGTCAGCACAAAGCGTTCCGCCTCGGCGGTGTTCTTGAGATGCGTCCCGCCGCAGAACTCGACGGAGAATCGTCGCCACTCTGCGTCTTCGAGGACGGATCGAACTTCCCCGAGCTCTTTGCCCTTCAACAATTCGAGCGATTTTCCGATGCAGACCACCCGAACCGGATTCGGGTACTTCTCCCCGAAAACGGCACGGACTCCGTTGATCCGTTGAGCAACGTCTAGCGGTAGCTCCTCTGCACTGACCGCAAGTGACTGTGCGATTCTCTCGTTGACGAGTCCTTCGACCCGCACAAGTTCCTCCTCGGTCGCCGGCTTGTTGTGTGAGAAGTCGAACCGTGTCTTCTCTGGATCGACCAGCGACCCCTTCTGTTGCACGCGGTCGCCCAACACCTCGCGCAACGCCCAGTTGAGCAGGTGGGTCGAGGTGTGGTTCTTCATGGTCGGGCTGCGGGACGACGGATCGACCTTCGCAACGACCCGTATTCTGTTTCGTTCAGTTAGATTGACGCGCAAGTGTCCAGATTCAAGGAATCCCACGTGGGCAATGGTCTTACCACCTCGAACAGTGTCGGTTACACGGAAAAGCCAGTCCGGACCCTCGACCGAACCGGCGTCCCCTACCTGCCCGCCTTGTTCAGCGTAGAAAGGCGTTCGATTGAGATGAATCTCCGCTGTGTCGCCGGGAGTGAGATCAATGCTCCACTGGTTCCCTTGCGACGTAGCAGCACCAACAATGGTGACTTCAGCTTCGAGTTCGAGGGTGTGATACTTGAAGGAATCATCGGTTGAAAGCCCCTCTGAGTAGGAGACTGCACCTGCTTCGGCGCGTTTCAGTGAGCGTTTTGCACGCTTGCGGGCTTCTTCCATGAGTCGTTCATATTCGCCGAGGTCAATCTTGAGGCCTCGCTCATGCGCCATTTGGCTCGTAAGATCAATGAGGAAGCCGTGCGTATCATGAAGCTTGAACGCGTCGTCACCGGAGATCACAGGTGTCGTACTCAGATGTCGTAAGATTATGTCGCTGGAGAAGTTCTCAAACGATAATAGAGACCCGTTCAGATCGAATTCGTCAGTCAGGTTGCAGGAATAGGCGTCACTCGCCTTGACCGGACCCCGCGTTCCGACGCTACTCCTGGGTAGCGGCCCATTGAACTTGACTCCATCTTCTGCGGCGGAACGAGAGACCGCAGCAACCGCCGCCTGCCACCACAAGGGTTCGCCTCGTATGATCGCGTCAAGTGCCGCCCGCTCTTCGTCGCGGAGGATTTCGGTGACGTGTTCGATGTTCGTTCCGGCGTGGGCGGTGCGGAGTTCGGGAAAGACGTCGGCCATCTGGTCTATTAGGGGTTGGACCAAGTCGCAGAGGAAAGGTTCCTCCATGCCGAAGTACTGTCGGCCGTAGCGGACGGCGCGGCGTAGGATGCGGCGCAGGACGTAGCCTCGGCCTTCGTTGGAGGGGATGGCCCCGTCGGTGATGGCGAAGGTCAGGCAACGCAGGTGGTCGGCGATGACGCGGTAGGTGACGTCGATCATTGTTTGAGGGACGGCGGGATTGTCGGGGGCGGGTTTGGTCCGCACTACGTCTTCTCCTTCGTGCCTTCGTGCCTCCGTGCCTTCGTGCCTTCTTCCTTCCGTCCCTTCGTCCCTTCCATCACCAGGGATGGTGCCTTGGTAGTCGGGGGCGTTGGTGCGGCGCTGGATGGCCTGGAAGATGGGAGCGAAAACGTCGGTGTCGTAGTTGCTCTTCTTGCCGTTCAAGACGGCGCATAGACGCTCAAAGCCCAGGCCGGTGTCGACGTGCTTGGCTGGCAGGGGAGTGAGCTTGCCGTCGGGGCTGCGGTTGAACTGGATGAAGACCAGGTTCCATAGCTCGATGACGTTGGCGTCGCCGGCGTTGACCAGCGCTCGTCCGCTCTTGTCCGGTGTCAGGTCGATGTGGATTTCGCTGCACGGGCCGCAGGGACCGGTATCGCCCATCTCCCAGAAGTTGTCCTTCTTATCGCCGGGGTGGATGTTGTCGGGGTTGATGTCGGTTACGCTGCGCCAGAGTTGGGCGGCTTCGTTGTCGGGTTCCAGGCCTTGGCGCTCATCGCCTTGGAAGTAGGTGGCGTGCAGGCGGTCCTTCTCGATGCCCCAGACTTCGGTGAGCAGTTCCCAGGCCCACCCTATGGCTTCGGTCTTGAAGTAATCGCCGAATGACCAGTTGCCCAGCATTTCGAAGAAAGTATGGTGATAGGTGTCCTGGCCGACGTCGTCGAGGTCGTTATGCTTGCCGCCGGCGCGGATGCATTTTTGCGTGTCGGCGGCCCGGGCGTAGCTGCGCGAGCCGGTCCCCAGGAACACGTCCTTGAACTGGTTCATCCCCGCGTTGGTGAACATTAGCGTGGGATCATCGAGGGGCACGACGGGCGACGACGGGACGATCTCATGGCCCTTGGCACGGAAGAAGTCCAGGAATTGCTGTCGGATTTCATTCGACGTCATAGCCCACATCATTGCCCTTGGACCGTAGGTTGTCCACATTTCGTCCCGGTTTGACACAGCATGGTTGCCACAGGCAGCATCTAGCACTACCGCGCAAACTCGCCGACAAGTGCTGGTGCGAGAATCCTTTCTCGCACCCATATGTGGGACAGGCTGTCTCCGCCCCAGGGCGGATCATTTGACCGGCTGGAGAGCCGGTCCCACACTCCCACGAGGGGGGACCGAGAAAGGATTCTCGGTCCAGCGTTCCCGGTTTGACACCGCATGGTTGCCACGGTTAGCATCTATACGGGGTTGAAGTTGCCGGCACGTCGGGTATGGGATTGGCATAGATGACCGAGAGGAAGCGGAAACATCTCGCGTGGTTCCTGCTAGTGCCCGCCATGGGCCTTCATCTGGTGATATGTGATTGGTCCACGAAGATGCCCGACAGGAATGTGCATCGTATTGCACGGGTGCCCAATCCCGTCCGGCTTGTGGCCGGCCGGGGCTCAAAACATCTCTATCTCGGTGTCGACAAGCGAATCGGCGGTCTGGTCGGTATCGCGGTGGGCGTGGTGCTCCCCGCGGCGCTGGTAGCCTGGGCCGGGTTTATCGGTCTCAACAAGGAGGAGTTCTCGCAGATCTTAGGCGCGGGCGGATGTGTGCTCGGTGGCTTCGGGTTGGTCGTTTTTCTCAGTTGGGCGGCGAAGTTCTGGTAGTTGCGGGCCGGCGACGCGGTATCATCAGTGGCCCCGGCGTGAGTGGCGGAATTGGCAGACGCGCAGGATTTAGGATCCTGTGGGGTAACCCGTGGGAGTTCGAATCTCCCCTCGCGCAATTGGCTGAACGCGCCACCGTTACTGCGTCGTGCATGTTTGCCGGCCGTGGAATCGATCCCTATCGTAGCAGGGACGGAGCGCTCCCCTGCGGGTCGCCGCTAAACGTGCCGCGCTGGGCGATGTAACTCATCATTTGAGGCGTGACAGAGCACTAGATTCCGAGCTATGACCCAAGGGAGGATCAGGAACCGGGAATTGTTGGCCATTCGCTGATAGTTGCCCCAAGACACCGGCTGGAAGGGATCCTCAGGCACGCGATTTGCATGGTGTAAAGCGGCTCCAGTTGCCGAAGCCGTGGAGAGCCCTCACAGCGGTGAAGGGTCCGTGCAGCGGTGGAAGTTGGCCCGATAGGCTGGATTGGGCAGTCGGGCACGGACTTGGGGGTCGCCGGTTTCTCAGAAGCGAGAACGGGTGTATGCTGGAGATTAACCGGCGTCCGGCCGAAAACACCGGTGGACGACGTGAGCAGCGATCCGGACCGCTGCGGCCCCGCAGAGCTTCTCGCATCCGGGAGCGACCCCCCGGGGTGGTAAAGGTCCCGAAGGGAGACCGGCCTCTGGATTTGTGGTAGCATCCGATTACGGTTCGGGGCAGGTAACTCCCGTGTGGGCTCCACCGGGAAGCGGTGCGAAACCCACGGATTCGAATCCGTGGGCTGCGGCGAAAGGTCGTTATGTTGCGCCAGCGTAGCAAACAATCCTGTCGTTCAACCCCTTCACTTCTAGCGCGATGCCTGTGGGCAGCGATGGTGGCAGCGCATGTTCCGGCGCTGATATCGGCGTGGGGGGCGATCGTCCAAAACGGGCTGGATCCCAGCCGGCTGGGCGGGTGCCTGGGACTGAGTGCCGCGACGGCCTTTTTCCTGTTAAAGCTCTGGGGCGTCCCATGCCTGCGATTTGCAACAGGTTACCGTTCACTGATCACTATCGGTGTGGCGGTGGTCTTGATCCATGCCGACGCCATCGGGGCACACCTGCCCGGTGCCGTGGTACCCAAGGAGTTGCCCGTTGCGGCGAGCACGCTGCTGGCCGCGGGAATGTCACGCGTCCAGGAGGTGGTCCGTTCGGTTTGTTCGCGGGACCGGGCATCCTCGAAGCCGGTTGCGCCTCCGTTGTCACTTGTTGAATCTGCGCGTTTCGGCGCGTTCACGCCTTGTAATTGGCTCATTTCCTCGCAGCTTTGTGTTCCACGCGGACCTCCCGCCTGACCTGCGCTTGCACGGGCATCCATCGCCGAGCGGTGGATGTGGGCGGTTTTATAGGTCGTTCAGTTCGATTCAAAGCTCAATACGAGTCGTTCGGCTGATTGAAAGCGCTCGCCGGCGCGAATGCTCCTGGTCAGACCATTCGCTCCCGCGCGGGTTGCATCGCCGAGCGTAGAGGTGACAAATACAATGGCATTGTTTGTTTCGACCCATATGAACTACGAATTCCTGGAGGAGGTTCATCGACCAGCTTCAACGCGTCAACGGGCGGTGCTGCTGGTCAATACCGGCTCACCGGATGACGCTGACGTTCCGTCGGTGCGACGCTTCCTGGCCCAATTCCTGAGCGATCCTCTGGTAATCCAATTGCCCGGTGGGCTGGGCTGGATGCAGAACACGCTGGGGCGCCTGATCGCGCGATTGCGGGCGTCCTACTCCACCGAACTGTACCGCAAGATTTGGACGGACCAGGGATCGCCGCTGGTAGTCACTATGCGGGACGTTGCCTCGGCGCTGGAGACCGTTCTTCCGAACGGCTGGAAGGTTTTTGTCGCCATGCGCTACGGCCGGCCGGGCATTGCGCGGACCTTAGCGAAGATACAGGAGTTGGGCATCGAAGAGCTGGTGGTGGTGCCCATGTTCCCGCAGTTCAGCCGGACCACCACGGGCACGGTTATCCGTGAAACATACCGGGCCCTGCGGGAAAAGGGTGAGCATCTTAACGTCGCCACCCGCGCCGCCTGGAGCGACGACACCGGCTACATCAATGCCCAGGTGCGTTTGCTGGCGGACTACGTCAGAGCCAACGGTCTTACATCGAAGGACACTTACCTGCTGTTTTCATCGCATGGGCTCCCGGTGTCGTACATTGAACGTGGGGACCCCTATCTGCGACACGTGCAGCGGACGGTGAAGCTGGTTACCGAACTTCTGGGTTGGCCGATGGACCGCACCTCACTGGCCTTTCAGAGCCGGCTTGGTCCGACGCGGTGGCTGGGCCCCGATACTAAGGAGCGCCTGGCGGAGCTCGCTGAAATGGGGGAAAAGCGTGTGCTGGTATGCCCGATCAGCTTTACCGTTGACTGTCTGG
>JAZGDL010000245.1:0-8244 GCA_036477795.1 Phycisphaerae bacterium | reverse complement strand
CCAGCACGTTGAACAGGCCCACCTGGATCCGCGGTGGCAGGTCGGGCAGCTCGTTGATGGCGAAGATGCCCCGGTTGGTTCGCGGGATCAGGCCATAATGCACGATGGATTCGTCCGAGAGATGGCGGCCCTCAGCGTGCTTGACGATGTCGATTTCACCGATCAGGTCCGCTATGGTGACGTCCGGGGTGGACAGCTTCTCGTTGAACCGCTGGTGGCGGTGGATCCAGTCGAGTCGGGTGTCATCGCCGTGCTCCGCCACGATCCGTTTGGTTTGACTGAACTGGGGGCGGAACGGGTCATCGGGCACGTCGGTGCCGGACACCGTGGGGATATACTCGTCGAGTAACTGCGGCAACGCCCGGATCAAGCGCGTCTTGGCCTGCCCGCGAAGCCCGAGAAGCAGGATGTCGTGCCTGCTCAGCAGGGCGTTGACTATTTGCGGGATGACCGTGTCGTCAAATCCGATGATGCCGGGGAAGATCGGGTCGCCGCTCTTGAGCTTGCAGATGACGTTGGCGCGCAGTTCATCCTTCACGCTGCGCGTCACGTAGCCGCTCTCGCGCAACTCTCCAAGGGTCGCGGCCCCGTGCGTGTGATTCCCCAACTGAGATTCCTCCGGTCGGACTATCTTAGTGCTGTTTTCGGTCACACCGTTTCGTGACCATGGAGACAATTCCTAGGCCCGTCGTTTACGGCGGGTGAACGAAGCCATCATCCCTTTCATTCCCCCTCCCCTTCTCCCGCCGCCTCTGGCGGCGGGAGAAGGGGAGGGTGTGGAATAGTCCGTGCTCCCCTCACCCGGCCTGAAGGCCGGGCCTAGGAGAATGAAGAGACAACTCCGCCACCGAAAACGGCACTAGCATACCAAAGCCACTCCGTTCACACATTCTCTTCCAAACTCCGCCGATTGCAATCCATGTCTTTGACCTCTGATTGCGGCCATGTTAGTTTAATGGTTTGGACACATCCGTAATCCGACAGCATTGAAGGCGCTAAGGGAGTTCCGGACATGCCGACACAATCACTCACCAAGCCGTTCGTCACCGTTGTCCAACATATCAACGCAAAGCAGCGTGAGTTCCCCGGCGCGACGGGCGATCTGAGTTGGATTCTTTCCGGGATTACGTTGGCCACCAAGATCATCCAGTCGTATGTCCGCCGCGCCGGCATCGCCGACGTGCTGGGTGAAGCCGGAGTCGATAACGTTCAGGGTGAGCATGTGCAGAAGCTGGATATTGTGGCCAACGACACCATCCTCCGTTGCCTGGGCTATCGTGATATCGTGGGCATTATGGTGTCGGAGGAGGACGACGAGCCGACTATCGTGAAGTCGCCGGAAGGGGGCGGCAAGTACATCGTGCTTTTCGACCCGCTCGACGGATCCAGCAACATCGACGTCAACGTCTCTATCGGCACCATCTTTTCGGTTCTGAGGTACCGCGACAGCATCCCCGTCTCTGAGGGGGCGCTGCCCCACTGCCTGCAACCCGGCATTCAACAGGTGGCCGCCGGGTACGTCGTCTATGGAAGCAGCACGGTGATGGCCTACACCACCGGACAGGGCGTGCACATGTTCACACTGGAACCGTCGATCGGCGCCTACGTGCTGCACGCCGATAGTGTGGTGATGCCCCTGACGGGCAAGACCTACAGCGTCAACGAAGCCTACTACGACACGTTTCCCGAAGGCGTGCGCAACTACCTGTCATGGGTCAAGACCGCCGAAGCCGGCGGATACGGCTTGCGCTACATCGGCTCGCTGGTGGCCGACTTCCACCGCACGCTTGTGAAAGGGGGCGTCTTCCTCTACCCCCCGACGGCGAAGAACCCCGAGGGCAAACTGCGCCTGCTCTATGAAGCCAACCCGTTGGCCTTCATCGCTGAACAGGCCGGCGGCGCCGCCACCGACTTCAAGCAACCCATTCTCAAGAAAGTGCCCGCCGCCCTGCACACGCGCACGCCGCTCTTGATCGGCAGCAAGGACGAAGTCGAACGCGTTATGAGCTTTGTTGGCTGATGTCATACGCAGAGATGTCATCGTGGAGGTCGCCACATGAACACTGATGCCCTGATGAGCATCCTGGTGAAGCGGGTCGTCGAGCGTTTTGACCCGTTGAGGCTGATTCTTTTCGGTTCGCACGCCCGCGGTACGGCGCACCCTGGAAGTGACGTTGACCTGCTGGTCGTGCTCCCGCACGTTGTGGACAAACGCCGGGTCGCGATCGAGATCCGGCGGGCGCTCAGCGATTTCCCGCTGCCCAAGGATATCATCGTGACCACACCCGAGGAAATCGCCCGGCGTGGAGATTCAGTCGGGAGCGTTCTTCGGCCTGCGTTGCGGGAAGGCAAGGTGCTCTATGAACGCCGCTGAGCGTCGCACAGCAGCCCTTCAGTGGTTCCGCCATGCAACCGAGGATCTGTCGGCGTCCGAAACGCTCCTGAGCCAAGAGTTTTGCGCCCCGCGCCACGTTTGCTGGTTGGCCCAGCAGGCGGCAGAAAAATCGCTCAAGGCTATTCTCGTGTTTCTCCAGATCGATTTTCCCAAGACCCACGATCTCGACGCCCTGCGCAATCTCATACCCTGGGGGTGGCGGGTCAAGACCGAATACGACGATCTCGCAGAACTCTCCGAATGGGCGGTGCAGGCCCGCTATCCGGGAGACTGGGCCGAAGCAAGCGAGTCGGACGCCGGCGCTGCTCTGGAACAGGCGCGAGCGCTCGTGGCAATGGTAAGAGACGAACTCGCCGACCGCGGCGTTTCTTTTCAGCCGGAACAGTAAGGACACCGGGACATTGCGACGTGTACCGCCCGCTTTCCCATTGCTTCGCGGGTCCAGTCGGCTCAAAACAAGACCTATCAGGAAGATACGTTTCCTCCGGTTACTGGCCAACGAATTCCCTACCACCGTCGCACTGACCGCAGACCCAGAAATCCGCAAAACGCCATGGCTAAGAACAGATTGCTGCCCAAGCCTATTCCGCAGATTTCAATGATGTTCAGCGGTGGAGATTCCGGGCAAATGTCGGCTGGGGGATTGTCGATAAACGCGCACGCGTCACAGGGCACGTCTATAAAGTCGGCGGGCACACTGTTGCTGGCCAACGGCTCGGCGTCGAACGGATCCAACTCCACGACTCGCCCGTCCAGCGTCAGCCACCACAGCGTCCGAAAACCGTCGCCGTCCTCCGCAAACTCGATGAATCCAGCCGGTGACCCTTCAAAGAACACCGCGTCGTCGAGGTCGACGAAGGTGTCCAGCAGAATCGTGTCGGTGCCGCTGATCAGCGCCAGTTGGCTGCTCAAGGTGAGTACCACCAACTCGCTGTTCAGGGCGTTCACCACATCGCACACCGACGTCGACTCCGCATCGGAGAAGACCAGCCAGTCGTCCACGATCTGCCCCTGCGTCGTGTGAAGACCGAGTGCCAGGACCCATATTGGAACAACCACAGCACCGCGCATCGCCTAATCCTCCTTGTTTCTTGTTCTCCTCGCGGCGGCAAGTGCCGCGGGACCCATAGCATCGCACAATCCGCCGTCGCCGGCTACCCCCGCTCGATTGCGGATTGGGGATTGACGATTGACGATTGCGGATTGACGACTCCCCTGCGTCCCTCCGTCCTTTAGTACCTTTTTTCTCCCCCTTCGTCCCTTCCCACCGTAATTGGTTCAAACAGTCGTCTGCCCGACAAGCTACCGGCGTGGTGAGCGCGATCTCTTTTTTTTCTTCGCAGGCGCCTTGGACACCACTGCATGGATAACCTTTCGGCAGCCGGAGCAGAACCGGCACTCCCGTCGGCACTGCTTGCAGGTTTTCAGCACCCATTCGTGCTGGTGAGCCGGCTTCTCGACGTGCACCCGGACCGTAGCGTGCCGAATCTCCTGGCAGCCTTTGCAGTAGCGGCACTTGGCGCCGCAGTCATCGCACCACCGGAGCTTCCAGTGGTGTTTGTGTCCGTCTTCGATGCCCACGTGAATGGTCTTGTGCCGGTAGCGCCCACATCCCCGGCAATAGCGGCACTGGCCGTCGCAGTCGCGACAGTACTTCGACACCCAGACATGCCGGTGGGCCGGCTGGTGATCGTGATAGCTGATCGAGACACGCTTACAGCCGGTTGTCACGCACGAAATCAACGCGCATCCGCCCACCATCAGGCCGGCGAAAAATAGCTTCGTTCTCATACGCTTCACTCCGGATCGTGTGAAACCGTCCAAGCGGGCCGGCCCCCCGTGCCTTCGGGCAACGGGGCGCTCCTACCGATCCTACACCTGAAAGTTGTTGCGAACAACTGATCCGCTATCCCACCAGTACGGTCAGTGCCCGAAGGACACGCGAAGACCGCCGCGGTGGTGCCGGCCGCCGTAGCCACGGTGGTGATGTCTCTTGTGTCTATGGTGCCCGAATCCGACGCTGATCAACGGAGCGGTGTGGCGGAGGTAGGACGCGGTCCGGACCGCAGGTCTCAGATGGACGCGCTCTCTCACCGTTCTGTAGTAGCCGCGACGGACCAGCACACGCCGCGTTTGATATTCGACCCGCGCCGGCTCGATGACCTCGCGAACGATACGATACTCCGTGATATTGCCGTAACGATCATAGACCGGGATTTCGCGGCTCCGAACCACAGCCGGGATTTCAACCGCCACTACCCGCTCGACGTACTCCGGCTCCACCCACACCCGCCGAGTGCGAATCTCATAGGCCGGGCGGGTCACCACCGTGCGAACATAAGGCGTGTCATAACGGTTTACGCCGATATGGAACGACCAGTCCCCGGCCCGGGCATCGCCCGGCATGGCCAGCACGCCCGCGCCCACAACCAACGCCGTCGCCAACATCCCACACATCGATCGATTCTGTCGTTCGTCCTTCATTGGTCAGCCCTCAGTTTCGGAGTCCAACGCAAGCAATCCACAAACCATTCGATGTATTTGACACCGGTCAACTATCTCGGTTAGCAACGAAAAGCAGGACTGGCCCTGAATGACCATAATCTATTTATAGTAAATATGTTACGTCAACTAGGAATCTCGGGCGCGAAGTCGTTGGAGTGCCCGCAGGCCCAGGAGTCCGGTGATGGCAGCGACCATAATCTGGAAGGCAACGCCGTAGCGGGCGTCGAAATCGAGTTCGGCCGGGAAAAACAGCTTGGCCACGGTCCCCGCCGGCGAGAATCCAAAGAGAACGGAGCAGGGCGGCGCCGTCTGGTAGAAGCTCCGCGAGGCGACCAACTCGCCATACCACAGGTCCGCCATTGGCGGGACGCCCCAGAACACGATCATGTAGATAACGAGAAGCAACAAGGCGCGGCGGTTGCGGGCGTGGCGGCTGATCAACAGGCCTTCCAGCGTAACGAACGATGCCCACAAAGCCACAAACATCCACACCATCGAGTCCCACGAAGCTTGGCGGACAAACGGCACGGAAAAAGCCGACACCAGTGCCGCACACAGCACCGGTACACCGGTGTGGCGCTGGAAGAGTCGAGACTTGTGGCCGCCGGTCCGGCGCTGCAGGCGACAGCGTCCGTGGGCTGCGGCGCTGATCGGCAGAATAGCGAAGACCAACGAGGCTATACCGTTGACCGTTACGCAGGTTGCCAGGAAATAGGGATCGGAACCGGGACCCATGGCGATCACGTCCTGAAATGCCGGGATCTTGGCAAAAAGCAGTAAGGCCCCAGCGCCGGCGATGAGCCAGATGATAAACAGTCCTAAAGCACGAATCGTTCCGAAGGCGGGAAGATCGGGCCGGCGGAGCTTGCGCATGGCCGCCCGCGTCCAGATCACGGTCATGCCCAAGCACACCAAGGCCAGAACGGCGGCATAGGGCGGCGGCACGACGACTTGCCCGGTCATCAGAAGCACACCGGCATAGCCGGCATAGATGCCGGTCAACAGGCCCAACCCGGGAATCGAGATCAGGCCCATCGACAACAACAGCATGATGAACAGGATGGTGTTGGGATTGACCGGCTTGGCACGACCGATGCCCAGCATGACCGTAACTGCCCACACCATGGGGGCGACGATCAACATGTAAACGTTGCCCGCCAGCCAGTGCGCCGTGCCCACCGTTCCCCAGCGTATCAGCACGGCGCCGGCAACGATGCCGACGGCGTACATCATCAGGATTTGCAGATTGGCCCCGACCATGTACCCGAGAATCACCGCGGCGCTGCTTGAAGGCGTCATGCGATGCGACTCCAGCATCCTGGTATTCATGTCGCGGGTCAGCGCCCGAAAGACGGCGTTGCCGCCGCCCAGAATGATGAGCAGCACCTGAATCACGGTGAGGACAATCAGGGCTTGGTCGCAATAATTGGTTATGGGCACCCCGCGAAACAGATAGCGCCCGCCGATGACGGCGCCGGCGAGAAGAGTGGTGTAGATCACGCTGAACGAGATAAGCCGCACGGGACCGCCCAGCAGGTGCATCTGCAACCACCAATAGGCGTTGGGCGTGTAGGGTATGCTTGGCATGATCAATCCACCTGCTTGACGCCGCTTTGCAGGTACATCTGCTCCAGATCGTCCCCGACGGCCGCGAACGACGCCACCGGCACGCCCTGATCGATGAGTGTTTTGAGCAGTTCAGCGGCCGGCTGCGGCCCTTCGTCAAATTCCAGCGTCCATTGGCCGTCGGCATGTTCCACGCCGGACGCCGCTTCGATCTGCGCCAGGATGGACGCCAGCCTGTGATCCTCCCGGGCCAATGTGAGCCGATAGCGGCGTCGGCCTGCTGCCCGGTCGTGCATCTCACTCACGGTGCCGAAACGGAGAATGCTGCCCTGTTCGATGATGGCGACGTGGGTGCAGTACTCTTCCAGGTCCGCCAAAATGTGGGAGGAGACGATCAGGGCTTTGCCCTGGTCGCGAAGGCTGGCGAGAACCTTGCGGAGCTGAACGCGCCCGGCGGGGTCCAGTCCGCCGGAGGGCTCGTCGAGCAGGATGACCGTCGGATTGGGAACCAGGGTGCGGGCGATGGTGACACGCTGTCGCATGCCGCGCGACAGGTTGGCGATTTTCTCCTGTCGTTTTTCAACCAGCCAGAGCTGTTCCAGCCAGAAGTCGATGCGCTCAGCCGCAATGTCGCCGGGCAGACCGTAGGCCAGGGCGATGAAAGTGAGAAACCGATCAATGGTGATGTCCTCGTAGAGCATGGGGATGTCAGGGGCCATTCCAACGTGACGGCGAGCCTCGGGATCGTTACCGAACACATCTCGCCCCATGACCGTGGTGAGGCCCGAGGTGGGCGGCTGAAGCCCGGCCATGGCCCGCATCAGCGTGGTCTTTCCCGCGCCGTTGGGGCCGATGAGTCCCAGTAGATCTCCGGGCCTCAACGCCAGCGAAACATCGCGCACCGCCACCAGGTCGCCGAACTCCACGCGAACGCGGTCGGCTACAACCAGCGGCTCGTGGACCGCCGTAACCGTGGTGGTCTTCTCTTGATGAACCATGTGCTCAATAGTAGTATAGTCTTTCGTTCTGCGAATGTTGATAGGTCGTCGGCATGCCACTGTGGTTTTTTCGAGAGGGACGAATCTATGAGCGATGTACTGACCATTGCAGAAATCGAATCGCAATTTGAGTCGGAATGGGTGTTGGTGGAAGACCCGCAGACCAACGACGCCCTCGACTTGGGGCGGTGGATCAATCGGCGAAGAACTCGTCGATCAGGCAGGAGAAGCCGGGGAGGATGGACTCGTCGGTGAGGGTCTGACCTTTGGACAGCGCCGTTGGCCCGGCGTCGGGACGCAGGATATGAATACTCTGCGACTGCGGGTCGATCACCCAGACGCGGTCCACCCCCATGCGCAAGTATTCACCCGCCTTTTGGACGATCTCCCGCCAACCCTGACCTTTGCCCATAACTTCGACGACCAGTTCCGGCGGCGTAGCACAGAACCCGCTGGGTTCGGCTTCACGCGGGAGGCGCTGGTAGGAAATGTATGCGACGTCCGCACCCCTGACCGTATCCGGGTCGGACTCAACGATGACGCTGGCGTCACCCGCGATAACCCGTCCGAGCCTCGTCTGCTGGGCCCACCGCCCAATGACCATGGTGACCTGTACGGTGATCCTACCGTGTTTGAAGCCGCCTGGTGACAATGCCACCACCTCCCCGCGAACCAACTCGCACGGGCCGAGCTGGTTGCAGATCGTCTCGAATTCCTGCGAAGTTATCAGCGTCCGGGTACCCATCTCAGTTTCCTGAAGCGCCGTTATTGTAGCAGATC
>JAZGDL010000244.1:0-14751 GCA_036477795.1 Phycisphaerae bacterium | reverse complement strand
AGACGCCGTTGCAGTCGGCAGCCCCTTGGGCGATGGTGCAGAAACCCTTCGAGGGGTTGCAGCAGGCACCGGCCGGCTTTGGCGTGCAGATCACACCGGTAACGTGGAGATGCCCCGGGCCGGCGTGCCCCGTCGGCACGCAAGTAAGGTTCAACGTCAGCGGATCCTGGGAGACACCGGGAATGAAGTTCACCGTGGGGCACTTCGGTTGAACCAGGTCCGTGGAGGCCTCATGCACCCAAGAGGAGGCCCCGATCGTCTCGAGAAGGGTCGGTTCCTTGCCCACGGCCGCGGTGTCAAGTATATGCTGTTCGCCCAGATCATCCACCTTGATGAACGTAAACCTCGGCTGCACCAGGAACTGGGCGCGGAATGTTCCGCCGTTGGCGTGCGTCTTGGTTACCTCCATCTGCCCCTGCCCCTCCGTCGTGGGCTCGGGCGAAAGGTCAACCTCAATGTCCCAGGCGGATGTTTCCCCACTTTTGAAGTCGACGATGATGGGCTCACAGCTTCTCAGGTTGAGCTCCACCAGCTCGATCGGGATCGTCTCCGAAGGGCCGCCCTGTTGCGGGGCCATCGACTCCAACCGCTTTATGATGGTGTCCGGCCGACCGGTGGGCTCACCACGACCGCCGAGCATGACGGCGCCGTCAAAGGGCAGGGAACCGGGGCCGAAGAAGTCCGCCGGGATGGGGTTCTTAGCGAAGCTGTATCGGGTATCGCCGCAGTCCGTGTTCCAGCAGTCCTGGCCCTGCGGGATGCACCTCTGATCTTCCGGGCACGCTGCCACCGGCTGCCCGCCTTCCACTTCACAGATGAAAAGGGGAAGGTCGATGCACTGCCCGTCTGTGAGGCAGCAGGGAATGGGTCGTTCAATCTGACAGGTCGAGCTGCAACCGTCGCCGTCGACGTTGTTGCCGTCGTCGCACTCCTCGCCGGGATCCAGAACCCCGTTCCCGCACAGTTCTCCCTCGTTGACCATGTGCAGCGACCACGAGTCCAAGGTGCCCGTGTCCTCACCGGCATTGTCGATGACTGTGATGCTCCACAAGCCGAACTTGTCGAACCCGTCGAAAGCGCTCAACGGTTCTTCGGGGATGTAGTTCGGCGGTGACGTCGCGGGCCCGTCTATGTCGTTGGCAGGCACGGTACCTTCGTCGTCGAAGATGACCCCGTTGAGGTTGTCGCCGCCGTTACCGCAGCAATCCACGGCGTCGCAGCCAAGCCCGGTGGCACCCGGGCGCTGCATCAGGACCACAGTCGTCCCGGCACCCTCGTTGTCTTTCTTCTCCAGGATAATGCACAGATCGCCCACCCAGGTGTGCGTGATGGTTGCGTCAACATCCAGGTCAAGAATAATCCCGTGGTCCGGCACGAAGAAGTCGTGGCGGAACCCGACAGGGTCGCCGTCGGGAATGTTACCCGGCGGAACAACCGCTATGTCATACCACTTGGCCTCATCACCGCCGCCGCAGGTGCAGTCGGCCTGACATTGGCCGGGACAGGCGGCATCTTGCGGCGGATCGCACTCCTCGCCGGGATCCAGGACCCCGTCCCCGCAATCTCCGGTCGGCTGCTTTTCAGCGCGAATCCGGGCCCAGAAGCCGGAGTACACACCCGTATCGCCGCAGGCTACCTTCCCGAAACAGAAGCGACCACCCGGAGGGTCCTGCCAGTAGAAATCGTCGGTGAAGCCGATCTCAGCCTGGTGGGCGATGACCCAACCCGCGGAAGAGTCTGAGAACACTAAAGACAGCCAAACCCGTGGGCGTAGCTTGATTCCAGGGGGATAGCTGACTGCCAGTTCCCAGATGGTTCCGGGGTCAAGCGGCCCGAATGAAACCAGTGTGCCCGGGATGCTGGCGACCGGCGCCGCCCCGGCCCCGTCGTCGGTCCACAGGTCCAAGCTTACGTTAAATGGGGACGCGCCGTCGCTGAAGACCAGGACTCCCGAGATCTCGACCAGGTCCCGTGGATCCGGGTTCTCAACAAGCAACATATCGTCCATCAGCAGGACCCCGGCACCGGGTTGCAAGAACCGTTCGATGGGATCTACATCATTCTCGTATACCACCACGCCCAGGCCGACCGCCGCAACGTCCTGGCCCACTTGGACACGTTGAATCGGCTGGTTCCGCACCTCTACCGGAATCTCACGAATCGCGTCGGCATCCAAACTCCCGACGATGCGAGGGCCTACGTCGATTACAGCCTTGGCGCTCGGAGCCGCGGCGTCGGCGTTAAACTCCGCGAGTGTGGCCGCCAACACGGCGAGCAACGTCGCCAGCATCACCGCCGTCGTGGCCCAGCGGCCCGCCGCGCCGCGCCGAAACCGGCGCGCAGGGATGGGCGATAATGTTTCACAGTTCCGGTCAACGCGAAAACTGTCTTTGAGCTCGTCTGCCGTCTTCATGGGTAAGGCCTCCAGATAAGTTCTAGGTCCTGCGCTATGCTTACGTCCCGCTCCACCCGCACATCGCTTGCGAAGTGAAGCTCACCCCATCAGATCCCGGTTCGCCGGGACCGGTCTGCGTCGTAGAGACGCGTATCAAAAGCGCGGAGCCTGGCAAACGGGCGGAACGATGAGAGATCCCCCAACGACTTGGGTGCGCCTGTTTGCCACCTCCGTGGTTGTTCTCGCTCGCGCCCAGGTCACCAAAACGATCGCTTCACCGGATACGAGATGTCGGAAGTCAAACAACCTACGCGACACAGCGAACGGCCAAACGGGCGAGTTGATTCGTATACCTAAGCGCGTGATCAGACCCCTGCCCCGATAACCACTACAAGTCAGGTATACTACAAACCTCAACGAATGTCTAGTGGGATTTAAAAAAACGATCGATTCGGCATTCATTGCGTCGTGACTGCGGGAAACCGCTACCCCACTGTATAATTACCTCTGCAGGAGGGCGCCGGGCCCGACACGCTGCCGCCCACCGGGCGGGTGGCCCGTGACGGGTGGCCCATGTCCTTTGGACATGGGGGACGCGATGATATGCGCTCAGGTGAACCGCCCGACGATCATCGGCTCCCCCACCTCCAAAGGAGGTGGGGCACCCAGCCCAGCCAGCCAGCCCAGCCAGCCAGCCCAGCCAGCGCCGGTGTTTATCTCGGCGTGGCGGATGGAATCCGCCCGACCCCGCTGGAACGGAGTCGGGTAAGGGTCTATAATACAGATCATGACTTCTCTCGAGGCCATCCTGAAAGAAGTTGATTGTCTCTCCGTCGGCGCGCGCGCTCAGCTCGTTCAAATACTCCTTGCGGAAATGGAGCGCAATGCCGAGGCTGATGAGGTTGCCACGGGGCAACGCGGCCTGGCGGCATGGACAGAGTCCACCGCCAACGAAAGCTGGTCGGATTTCTATCCCGACACGTTGCGTGGCCGCGAAGGTAGTTCCCCGTGACCCGCGGCGAAGTGTGGTGGGCCGTGCTGGCAGGAGACGCAGGGTTCCGGCCGATCGTGATTGTCTCGCGTAGTGACCGCCTCGATCGGCGGCGCAACGTCACCATCGCTGAAGTGACTCGTGTGGTCCGATCGCTTCCGTGCGAAGTGCCATTGTGCAGAGATGACGGGCTGCCGACCGATTGTGTCATCAACACCGAGAACCTACACACAATCCCCATGGATCGATTGAGACAACGCATCACGACGTTGTCCCAGGAGCACCTGTTCGCTCTGGAGCATGCCCTTCGTTATTCCCTCGATATTGAGTGGTAATACCCGCAGTTTGCTTTTTCATGCCCGATCCCGACCTGACCATCGTACGCGGGTTCGACGGTTGACGCACGTTTCGAGCCTTTCAACACCGGCGGGCAAGCCGCCAGTGCCACCCGCCGCAACGGACCAGTGTGCTGCTGTCCAATCTCATCAACGCAACCACAACGGGATTCCACCGGCGTTACGCTGTAGCGAGGGCGGTGGTTGCGAAAGCCTGGCGTACGATGGCTGCACGTTGTGAACCGCGTTGACCCACACCCAATTCGAGCATCTGTCCCGCCTGTTCGGGAATATGGCCCAAGTGGCGGTTGAGGGCCAGCCCGTCGACCTCTTCATTCTCGGCGGGTAGCTCGTGGGAACCGAATCCCCCCATGATGGTGAGCGAGTCGCATTGAAACACGTCATCCGAGGACAGGTGTGTCATGGCGGCGTCCCAGTCGCCGACGGTGAGCACCCCGGAATTGACCGCCTCCTGCATGGCCAGGTATTCCTCAGCCAGCGTGGGAAGCTTCAGTTCGGTGGCTCCGCAAATGGTGATGAAAAAGTGTGTGCGCTTGGGCAGGCCGGCCTTGGCGCGTTGGCGCGATTCTATGAGCAGCTTGGCCAGCGTCGGGCGCCTCAGCTCGCAAGCCCCGAACGCGGTGATGCACACCTTCTGATCCGGAGTGAGTTCTCCCTCACGACTGCCGAAAATGCAAAAATGGAACATGGGGCACCTCTACCGATCCTGCCGCCAGCGACGCTTTCTATTATGCCTTTCGTGATCGGCGCACAAGTATTCTACCGAACACGAGATCGTTTTCAGGAAGATTCCGCAGGCGGACAGCCCGGACCGCCGCGGTGATGCGGGTGGTCCTTTGGACATGGGGGACGCGATGATATGCGCTCAGGTGAACCGCCCGACGATCATGGGCTCCCCCACCTCCAAAGGAGGTGGGCCACCCGCCTACCCCTATCCCGCCTTGCGCTGTACGGCTAGCTTCCGGGGCAAATAGGTCGTGCGCCTGGGCGACCGCAAACGGCTCTAGCGGGCCCTGAAGAAGCGTGAGTTGGTGCCGTCAGGACCTATGCGGAGGCGAACCTGCTTGCCGCAGCGAGGGCACCAGCCCACATAAGCGCTGCCGCCCTTGTTCTTGTAGACGCGGCAGTAAACGTCGCAACATTCAAACTGGATGCCCAGCCAGCGCCGCCGCTTCCGAGCACGGCCTGCGGTTGTGGAATCTCCGCCCGCAAACATGTCGATGTGGTTTTCGGGCTGATCTCTCATCAACGGAGAATATCGACCGCCAGGGATTGCCGCCTGAACCCGCTAACACCGTTTTCGGTAGGAGAGTTTCGTGTTCATCCCCCAAGGCCCGGCCCGCCGTGGAGATCAACTCCTCCGCGAAAGTGCCCGCACCGTTGCGCGCTTCGATGCCCGCCCCTACCACCCGCCCGAGGGGCTCGGCAAAGATCACGATCCGCCCCACATGGCTGAAGCACCGCCGATTGGCCAATGATTCGCCCGCTTCGTCCATTACGCACACCTGAAGCGAATCCTGGTGGTAGTCCAAACCTACAAAAACTGGTATCCTGTCCTACACTGGAAAGCCTGTCCCGCAGTCGGCGGGTACAGAATGAGACAAAACGCATGAGCACCGTAAACGAAACCATCGACCTCCGCAGCGACACCGTTACCAAGCCCACACCCGGCATGCGTCAAGCTATCGCTCAAGCCGAAGTGGGCGATGACGTCTTCGGCGACGACCCCACGGTGAATCGCTTGCAGGATCGCGTCGCCGAGAACATGGGCAAAGAGGCCGCCCTCTTCGTCCCCTCGGGATCGATGGCCAATCAGACAGCCATCCGGGCCCAGACTGAGCACGGCGACGAGATCATCGCCCACACGGACAGCCACATGTACCACTACGAAGGGGCTGCCGCCTTTGCCATCTCCGGTTGTTCGATCCGCTTTGTCGACGGCGCGGGCGGCATCTTCAGTGCCGACCAGGTCGCCGGCGCCGTGCGCCCGACCGAATCGCACTTCCCTCAGACCCGGCTAATCATCGTCGAGAACACCCACAACCGCGGGGGCGGCACCATCTGGCCTATGGAAGAGATCCGCCGCATCCGGCAGGTGGCCGATCAACACCATCTTGCCATGCACCTGGACGGCGCCCGGCTCATGAACGCTTGCGTCGCCACCGGACACAAACCCGCCGACTACGCCCAACACTTTGACTCGGTCTCCACCTGTTTCTCCAAAGGCCTGGGGGCCCCGGTAGGATCAGCCGTGGCCGGCAGCAAGGATTTGATCAGACGAGTCCACCGTTTCCGAAAGATGTTCGGCGGCGGAATGCGCCAAGCGGGCATCCTGGCAGCCGCGGCGCTCTACGCCCTGGACCATCACGTAGATCGTCTGGCCGACGACCACGCCAACGCAAAGCGCCTGGCCCATGCCATGGCTGAGTTGCCGGGGTTTGACATTGATCCCGGCTCCGTCGAGACCAATATCATCTATTGCGACATTTCCCCCGACCTCGGTACGGCAAAGGGCCTCTGTGATCGCTTGAGTGCTCAAGGCGTTCGCGTGCTCCCCATCGGCCCACAGCGCATCCGCGCCGTCACCCACCTCGACGTGTCCGGCGACGACGTCGACCGCGCCATCACCATCATCACCCGGCTGTCCCGAAAAGACCCTTCGACCGTCTGACGCGGTAGGGTCCGCCGTGCGGACCACGAACGCTGACAGCGCCATGCGGACCACGAACGCGAGATTGGTGACTGGCCAGGGGGTGGTCCGCACGGCGGACCCTACTGAAACTCAGGTGCCACGGGCCTATCCCAAGGACTCAACATACCGCCGGCGCAGTTGCCCGCAGGCCCCCTCGATGTCCAAGCCGCGACTGCGGCGCATATGACAGTTCACCGCGCGCTCGCGCAGCACGTTCTGAAACCGGGCCGCCGCTTGGCTCGTCGGGCGCTGGTAAGGCAATCCCGCCACCGGATTGTAACGGATCAGATTAACGTTGCTGCGCATCCGCTTGGCTACCGCAGCCAACTGCCGGGCATGGTGCGGTTGATCATTCAAACCGCCCAGCAGAATGTATTCCAGCGTCGTCTCGCGCCCGGTCCGCGCGAAATAGTAGTTGGCTGCCTCGACCAGGTCGTCGATCGAAATCGACTCCGCCCACGGTATGATCTCGCTGCGAAGCGCGTCATTGGGAGCGTGCAGCGAAATGGCCAGCGTTACCTGAAGCTTCTCATCACCGAGTCGCTTGATCTGCTTGGGCAGGCCCACGGTGCTGATGGTGATCTTCCGGGCGCCGACGTTCAGCCCCCATTCGGCGTTGAGCACGCGCACCGCCGCCAGCGTAGCGTCATAGTTATGCAAGGGTTCACCCAGGCCCATGAACACCACATTGGTCAATCGTTGCGGGCCACACGTATCGCCGAGACGCATGGCCTGTTCAACGATCTGCCCGGTGTGCAACTGCCGCTCCAACCCATTCAGACCGCTGGCGCAGAACACGCAACCGACCGGGCACCCCACCTGTGTGGAGATGCACGCCGTCCGGCGATTCCCATCGGGAATCAAAACGCATTCCGTGGACGCGCCGTCCGCCCATTGCAGCAGGAGCTTGCGGGTCCCGTCAGCCGAGCAGCGATCCGCCACCGTCCGCCCTTCATAGATGTGAAACTCGCCGTTGAGCCGCTCGCGCAAACCCGCCGGCAGATCGGTCATCTGGGCAAACGACGACGCCCCGCGCTGATAGGTCCATCGCAGAATCTGTCCGGCACGAAACGCGGACTCATCCAGCGCCTCCACGCGACGTCTCAAGGTGTCGAGATCCTGCGCAAGAAGGCTCGCGGTCCGCCCCGTTTCCGCCGTGTCGGATTGCATCGTGGTCATGGAGGAGAAAAAGGGGTCAGGCTACTTTTTCTCGGTCCTCTCCGGTCGTTTCTCACTGCAACTCACGAAAAAGTAGCCTGACCCCTTTTTCTCCCCTGCTTGGAAGCCGGGCCGAATACAGCCTTCATCAGCCCGTCAAGCGATGTGACCCCAACGAACTGAATCTGCCCGCGGATGTCCTTAGGTATTTCCCCCAGGTCGCGTAGATTGCGTTTGGGCATGATCACCCGTGTAAGACCCGCACGATGGGCCGCCAGAACTTTCTCCCGAATCCCGCCCACCGGCAGTATCTTCCCGCGCAAGGTGATCTCACCGGTCATCCCCGTGGTCGGCTCCACCGCCCGCCCGGAGAGCATGGAGGCTAGCGCCATGAACATTGCCACACCCGCCGACGGACCGTCTTTGGGCACCGCCCCCGCGGGCACATGAATGTGCACGTCGCTGGCCAGCAGTTCGCGCGGCTTGAGCCCCCAGTCGGTGGCCCGACTCCGTGCCAGGGAAAATGCCGCCATGGCGCTTTCCCGCATCACCTCACCGATCTGACCGGTCAATTTGAGTTGACCGCTGCCCGGCATGCGCTGCGCTTCGACGAACAGTATCTCTCCGCCTACCGGCGTGAAGGCCAGTCCGGTGACCACCCCCGGAACCGAATCCTCCGCCGCAATCTCCGATTCATACAGCGCCGGCCCCAAGTCCTTGGCCAGGCTTTGACGCGTCACCCGGCTGGAGCGTCTGGCCCCCTTCACAATCGCAACCGCGCGGGCCCGGCACACCGCACCGATCTTGCGTTCCAGCTCGCGCACCCCAGCCTCCAGAGTGTACCGTGCGATGATCGTTCGAAGGGCCTCATCGTCGAAGCGAAGCTGGCCCTTGAACAGCCCGTTCTCCGCCAGTTGCCGCGGCACCAGGTACCTCTTGGCGATCTGGAGCTTTTCCCGATGGGTGTAGCCCGACAGCTCGATGATCTCCATACGATCACGCAGCGGCCCGGGGATGGCCCCGGTGTAATTCGCGGTGGTGATAAACATCACCTTGGACAGATCGAACGGGACGTCCAGGTAGTGATCGGTGAAGGTTGAGTTTTGGGCCGGGTCCAGCACCTCCAGCAAAGCGGAGGCGGGATCTCCGCGGAAATCCGCGCCCAGCTTATCCATCTCGTCCAGCATGAACACCGGATTGTTCGAACCGGCCTTTTTGATTTCCTGAACGATCCTGCCGGGCAGCGCTCCGACGTAGGTGCGGCGATGTCCACGAATGTCCGCTTCGTCACGCGAGCCGCCCAACGAAACGCGGATGAACTTACGATTCAGTGCCCGGGCGATGCTCTGCCCCAGCGACGTCTTGCCCACGCCGGGCGGCCCCGCAAAGCACAGGATGGGCCCGCGACCGTCCGGATTCAGCTTGCGAACCGCCAGAAACTCCAGTATTCGCTTCTTGACCTTCTCCAGACCGTAATGATCCTGGTCCAGCGTCTTGCCGGCCTTCTCGATGTCGATCCGGTCCTCGGTGCTGACCGACCAGGGCAACGAAGAGAGCCAGTTCAGGTAGTCCGCCGCCACCGAGTACTCCGGAGAGGCCTGCGGAATCGTCGCCAGACGGTCCAGTTCACGATGGGCCGCCGCTTCCACCGCTTGGGGCATCTTGGCCTGGGCTATCCGCTCCTTGAACTTCTCGACCTCCACCTGCCGGGCGTCGGACATGCCCAGCTCCTGCTGGATGGCCCGCAACTGCTCGCGCAGATAGTACTCCCGCTGCGAATGGTCCATCTGGTCACGAACCTGCGACTGGATCTTCTGAGACATCTTCAGGATCTCGACCTGCCGGGCCACCGCCGCGTTGACCTTCCGCAGCCGCTGCTCGACGTCGAACGTTTCCAGAAGCTCCTGCCTCTGCACCAGGTCCAGGGAGAGATTCGCCGCCAGAAAGTCCGCCAGCCCGCCGGGCGTGGGAATGGTGTCGATCACGTCGACGGCTTCCGCGGGCACGTTGGGGGACAGCTCGATGGCCTGTCGGGCCGTCTGCCGCACGGTGTGCAGCAGGGCGTCCATCCGCGTGGAATGGGGCACCTCATCTTCCCGGACTTGCACCACCGCGATGCAGTAGGGAGTGCGCTGCTTGATCCCGACGATCCCTACCCGCGAGATGGCATGAACGATGATGTTCTCGCTGCCGTCTTCGAGACGCATGATCTTCAGAATGGCACACGCCGTGCCCACCCGGTACAGATCGTCAAGCGTCGGATCCTCGGTCTCGCCATGCCGTTGAGGAACCGCGCACACCATGCGCGATCCGGCGATCGCCGCATCCAGCACCCGCTGCACCTTCTCACGAACGATCTTCAAAGGCACGATAGTGCCGGGGAACACCACCGAGTCGCGTAGCGGAAGGATGGGCAGCTCTTCGGGGATGACCGGCCGGTTGTCGTCCTGACCGGCCCCGTCGGCGTTTACCGGAACAACTTCCCCCTGGTATACGGACTCCCCCTCCGTCGCCACCGGAACGCCCCCGCTGGTGTCACGATCGCTGTTGTTCTTGGTCATGGCGACGGATCACCCTGTGAAGCTCTCCGTTTTGGCAACAGCACCCAGAGGTACCCGTTGCGATAGGTAGCTGATATGCCCGAAGCGTCCACATCCGGCGGGATGGCCAGCGTACGTTCGAACCGTCCCCAATCGATCTCGATCACATGCACGCTAGGTACTTCGTCACTCTCCACCAATTCCGGCTTGCCGCGATACCCGCTCAGCCGCAGCGTGCCGCGATCCACCTGCAAATCGATCTTCTCATGATGTATGCCCGCCAGCTCCACGCAGATCATGTATTGCTCTGACAGTTCATAGACGTTCCATTGCGGCTCCCAGGCATCGGTCGAGACTATCCTGGTAAGCTGCGGACCCATCAGCTCGTCCATCAACGCGTCGATCTGCTTGGAAATCTTGTCGTAACTGCCTTCCGAGCCCTGACACAGCACCACCATAGCCTGGCCGCTCCAACAAAAGACGTGTGGAATTACCGTAAGACCCTGCTGAGGGTATCACCAACGCGGGAGCGGCGTCAATCGGCGGAGGAGTGAAGAGTGGGGATTGGCTGGGTGGCCCTGGGAGGGCAACCTCCCAGGGCCACCCAGCCCCTTTGACTTGGTTAACATGACCGGTTCCAACCAGAACTTCGCCAGCCGCCCCTCCCGCTGCACGTGAATGTGCGCCGGTTCGGTACCCTCATTACCATAGAACCATAGAAGAAGAACCTATACGGACCGATTCGTGCAACGCTCGGCATTGGGGCACTATAGCCGAATCAACCGTCCTTGGACACGCGCGGCAACCGTGCGCCGGTCACGGGCTAATGGGGCGGTGCCCTAAGGAACTCTAACAAAACGGGGTGAAATCAGAGCCGCGACCGTAAGGGAGCGGTCAATGCCTGACGATTCTCCCGCTTCCTGACGGGCGCGTCTCGGTTTTGTTAGAGTCCCTAAATCAATGCTGATGCACGGGTTCCAGCGGCGCCTGAGCCACTTCCGCGAACGCGTCGATCTCTTCCGCCATCATCTCGCGCACGCGCTCTCCCGAATACAGTCCGGTGTAGCCGGCCACGTCAAACAAATACTGTCCGTCCCGCTTGGCCCCCTCGGGCGCATGGATGGCCCGCTCAAACGGCTGCAACTTGCCGGCGTGGTTCATGAAGCACCCGTCACGCTCCAGCCATGAACAGGCCGGCAGGGCTAACGTGGCCTTTCCGGTGAGCTCGTTGGCAAAAATGTCCTGCACCACGAGCAATTCAAAGTGCTTCAACGCTTTGGCCAGTTCCTTGGGCACCCAGGGATTGGGGTATCCCCCGACGATCCATGCAGCCGAAAAGGCGCCGCCGGCTGCGCTCTTGACGAATTCCTCAAAGCCGCAGGTGTTCCCGCCGGCGTGGCTGACGATAAGCTCCACGCCACGGCGGTTGGGGCACTTCTCGCGACGAATCGTGAACCTGGCCTTTTCCGTCTTGCACCCTACGGGAAATAGCTGGTCTCCCCCTTCGGTGGGCACGAATCCGGTGACCACCATGGCATCCGGGGCTAGGCCACGAATGAACCTCGTCAACAGCCACGCTTCCTCACAGGCCATCATGGGTGACAACACGACGGCGACTTTCTCCGCTCCATGTTTTTCGACGTGCTGCTGGAAGCGGTATTGGAGGATTTGTGGGATGTCCTCCCATTTGACGTCCTCAAACTCCACGCCTCGACGCAGCATCGGTTTGCCAAGGCGCGATCGGTCATGCACGTACTTGAAGCCGAACCGGCCCTCGTCGCACATCCACCAGTCGTTGACGCCCGGATTGTATCGCGGCTTCAGCCGGTATACGACGTCCTCGTTCTGGTCCACCCGGATGGCGCAGCCGGTGCTGCATCCCGGACAAATGGACTCTGTCCCGTTGAGATACCAGACACGTTGCTTGAAAAGGAAATCCTTGTCCACAAGGGCGCCGACCGGGCAGAGGTCGACCACGTTGCCCTGCAAGGGATTATCCAGCGGCATGCCCGGAAAGACGTCGATCTCCGCCCGCGATCCGCGATTGACGATGCAGAGCTCACCGCCGCCCGATACCTCCTCGGTGAACCGCACACAGCGGCTGCACATGACGCAGCGGTCCTGATACAGGAGCGTCTTGGGGCCTATGTCTTTCTTGGCGTTGACCAGCTTCTGGTCGACCATGCGCGACTCCGCCCGGCCGAACTTGAAACTGTAATCCTGCAAAGAGCATTCGCCCGCCTTATCACACACCGGACAGTCCAAGGGGTGGTCAAGCAGGTAGTATTCCATGCAGAATTCCTGATTGTCGCGCACCTTGTCGGAATAGAACCGTACAATCAGGCCCTCTTTGACGGGTGTCTGGCATGAGGGGAAGAGCTTCGGCGACCATCCCATCTCCTGCTTTCTGGGATGTGGAAGCTGCATCTCCATGAGGCAGAGGCGGCATGAAGCCACCACCGTCAGGCCCGGGTGGTAGCAGTAGTGCGGCACGTCCCAACCCGCCTCCAGCGCCGCCCGCAGCACGGGAATCCCATCCCGGCATTCGATTTCCTGGTTGTCGATGATGATCTTGGGCACCGTGTGTTCCCAACCCTTCCCTATTCTTGCGGCACTCGTCTTCGAGGTGCCGCCCCCATCAATTCAACACTGACAACACCGCCTCAACCTTCCCCGGCTCCTGACGGCCAATATGTTCTTCCAACTCGCTGCGGAATTTCCTGACCAGCCCCTGTATGGGATACGTAGCCCCGTCGGGCAGTCCGCAGATGCTCAGCCCGGGCATCATGCCCATCTTGCCCGCCACCTGCTCGAGCAGATCGAGATCTTCCAACCGACCGGCCCCTAACGCGATGCGCGAGGCGATGCGGTACATCCAACCGGTGCCCTCCCGGCAGTGCGTGCACTGCCCGCACGACTCGTGGGCGTAGAATCGGCAGACGTTGTTCAAAACCTTGCGAATATCGGTCTGGGCGTTGACTACCACGGCGGCGGCTGTGCCCAGGCCCAGGAGCCCGAACTTGCGGGGATCATCGAAGTCCATCTTCATGTGCAACTCGTCGGAAGAGAGAACGCCCATGCTAATCCCGCCGGGGAAAACAGCCTTGACCGCAACGTTGTCTTTCATACCACGACCGAACCTATCCGACATGATCAGCTCCTCGCAGGTGATGGTCATGGGTGCTTCAAAGCAGCCGGGACGATTCACCGGTCCGCTCACGCAAAACAGCTTGGGCCCGCTGCTGCTGGGCGTTCCGATGCCGGCGAACCAGTCCGCTCCCCGCTCGATGATGTGCGGCAGATTGGCTAACGTCTCGACGTTGTTGACCACCGTCGGCTGCCGGAACAGCCCTTCAATGGCTGGGAACGGCGGCTTGATGCGGGGCCAACCGCGCTTGCCCTCCAGCGATTCGATCAAACCGGTCTCCTCGCCGCACACATAGGCACCGGCCCCGCGGTGAATATACAGCTCCAGGTCGTACCCGCCGCCGAAAATGTTCCTGCCCAACAGGCCGGCTGCGTAAGCTTCGTCGACCGCCTTCTGCAATATGTGGAATTGTTCGTGGAATTCGACGCGCATGTAAACGTAGGCGATCTGCGACCGCGTTGCGTAACCGGCGATGATGACGCCTTCGATGAGTTGATGGGGATCCTCCTCCATGAGCACCCGGTTGCAGAACGTCGGCGGCTCCGACTCATCCGCGTTCACGCACAACAGCGTCCGTTTGCGATCCTTGGGCAGGAAGGTCCACTTCACCCCGGCTGGGAACCCCGCCCCTCCGCGACCCCGCAGGTTGGCCCGCTTCACTTCCTCGACGACTCCGTCGGGGGTCATCTTCTTGAGCGCCTTCTCTATGGCCTGATAACCGCCCCGCGAGCGATACACCTCAAGGGACCGCGAGTTCTCGACGCCCACGTTGCGGAGCAATACCGGTTCGTAATCGCTCATCGAATCACAATCCTGCGCCGGGCCCAGGCGTTCTAAGCTCCGGGTCTATTTCAATAAAGGATCACCCGAAAGTAACACACGCTCCAGATGCAAAGTATTATGGTCAGCCATCGCCGTCTACCCTCCATCGCGAACGGCGCGATCATGGCCATCAACGGAAGCAGGAAATCGAGCGAGAAACGATTGTAGCCGCGTTGGGTCCAGCCGTTGTTGTGGTACATCATTAGTGCAACGAAGATGACCCCCACCGAAAGCAACAGCCATCGATTCTCCCGTGTCTGCCAGATTCGCCTGGCGTCCACGAACGCGTACAGCAGGAGCGGCGTGGTCCACCACAAACCGGTGCACCCGGTATCGGGTATCCACCGCCACTTTCCCCTTTTTGTCTCGAATCGCGGCCAACCGAAGTTCATCGAATACAGGTTCCCAGGCACGAAACGTGCTGAAAACACCCCGAATTCGTGCACCGCCTGAGCCAAAACGCCGGTCCGCTCCGCGTAAATGTACACATAACCTGCTTCCAGCGGGTTGTTGAATTTCAGCGTATTCAGGACCAGTGGGCAGGCCACCAGCAGAAGAACGACGGCCAGACCCCCGGAGTGGGAGACGCCGGACGAATACGCCCCGCCCCGCCGCAGTCCCCACAGAAAGGGCGCCGCATAAGCCAGCA
>JAZGDL010000243.1:0-3902 GCA_036477795.1 Phycisphaerae bacterium | reverse complement strand
GTTGCGGCAAGGAGGGGCCGCTGGCCTACTTGAACTTGAACTGGCTTTCCAAGGCGTCGTGATCCGATGCCCTGATTGAGGTGCTCGCATCCGAGCCCACGGCATCGGGAAAACCCGCGTTGAAGTGCAGGATGTTCGTCCCGCGGAATAGCCCCAGCAGCGCCGGGCTCACCAGGATGTGATCGAGCACCTGACTGTTGCCGTCGAAGACGAACGTGAAGCGCTCCGAGGCGCCCTCGAACTGGAGCAGGTTGGTCAACGGCACCTCGCCGGCGCCCCCTTCGATGATGGCAACAGGGTGGTCAGGGCCTTCGCCCGGTTCGGCGAACTCGAAGTCGTTGAGATCGCCAATGACCATCACCAAGGCTTGCGGGTCGGCATTCAGAAGAATGTTGACGTAGTCACGAACGACTTGTGCCTGGGCCTTGCGCTGCACCTCGGTGATGCGAATCGGAGGCTGGTTCACGCCGAAGAGCGGATCGTCGCCGCTCTTGCTCTTGAAGTGGTTCCCGACCAGCGTGATCTCTCTGCCCCTGATCTCGAACATGCCTACCAGGGGCTCGCGACCCGGACTGGGGCTGCCTGGACCGAACGCAGCCGAGACGCCGGGCACGATGGCGTCAGAGAGTTGGAATGCGTTCTGCAATGTGACGCGATTCGAGTCCCACAGGAACGCGGCCTCGATGCCGCGCGCATCACTGGTCTCGAATGAAGTGGCAACGTAGGCTGTGCCCGTGGCGGCATTGACGCGATCGCCCAGCTCCTGCAGGATGGCGGTATTCTCCACTTCTTGCGCCACGATGATCTCGGGCGTACGGAGTTCGATTTCAATCGCCAGCGCTAGCTTGGTGAGTTGCGTCTCGAGGTCATCCGGGTCAGCCGGCCGGTCCGCCTTGGCCGGGTTGTCAATCAAGTCGAACAGGTTTTCGACGTTGAAGGTGGTGATGGTCGTGTCGCCTGCGAATCCCGTGGGCTTGCTGGCAGGAAGGTTGGGCAGCGCGTGAGTCTTGACATCGAAGCTGGCAGGCTGGAGTTTGTAGGCGCCGAAGGTGTAGTCGACCACCCCCACCAGGCTGCGCACGCGGTCACCGGGCCGAACAATGATCGCGTTGTTCACGGTAGCGTCATCGACCAGGATGCGCTCGGGGTTGAAATCCACCATTTCACCACCCAAGCTGCGGATCAGCAGGTGGCTGTTCTGCGGGAAGAAGCCGGAACCCGGCTTGGCATCCTCGCGGGTCACCATGCCGAATTCACCGAAGCGAGAGGTGGCGGCGACCACGTGCGCGTTCTCCACCGAGACCAGCATGCCTTCCAGGGGTTCCCAGAAATCGATCCCGTCGGTGATCAGTACGTCGGGAAGATCTTCCAGTTTTACCGGGGCCGGCAAGGGATTGCCGCTGGAGATGATCCCAACCAACACTGTGTCGTCGATCCGAGTCAGAGGCAGCGCTGCGCCAAACTGTAGCTCCTCGACTTCGCCGATAACCGTGACGAGGTCGCCGATCTGCGGTGGCGGGAAGAGACGATTGCGGTCATCCACGAAGATGCCGTCCGAGGTCGCCGGGTCGCCATCCCCGAGGATGTCCTGGATCCACATGTCGCGGCCGTTGGCCGTGATGAGCGTGACCACTCCGGTCGTCTGAACCGTTTGGCCTACAAGCGGGGAGAACTGACCACTGCCTTGGATCTGCATGATCGTCACGACGGCTTGAGCCGAGCAGACTGGAGGAGCTGCCAGCGCTACCAACAAGCAAAGGCCGAGCGTCCACCCGCAGCGAGCCTTCTTGCGAGTGAGCTTGTTGCTGTCAACCGTGGTTTTCCTAGTTGGATTCATCGTTACTCCTTCCGTAAGCAGTCTATTCGCCGGAAACTTGGATGCGTGCTGGCTTTGGCCATGAACCGGAATTTCCGATTTCAACTTTACCTTTGCGCACATTCAGACGCCAGTCGCCCTCTTGGGCAAGCTCACATCGCCATGGCCGCAATTAGGGGGTCATCCCCGCCAGCATGTCAGCCAACCCAGTCAACCAGGGTGTGTTGTCCTACGGCTAGTCCACGCGGACGATGCGTCCCTCCACCACGGGCGCAATTGGTCCCGGTGCGTTTTCGATGACTTCCTTCACAACGTCGGCGACCAGAATCTGCGTGTCGAACAGATTTTGCCCGTTCGCGAGGAATTCCGGGTAGACGTCGCCACCATTAATGGTAAAGTTATTGCTGGCGACTGTGAAAATCTGCGCGGGATCAAGCATCACACCATTTACCATTACGCTGCCAGGAATCACACGTGAACCGGGCGGCTGGGTGCCATCCCACGCAAAGCTGATTCCTGAGACTTGCAGGAAGCCGCCGCTTGGTAAGCCATTCGACACGCCACCGACGGAAATCCTGCCCACCGAGCTCTCCAGTATTTCCAGCACTGTCGCTCCGTCAATATCAATGGTGGCCAGCGTGTTTGGAAACGGCAACACCCGGCCAACGATGTCGCCGAGAGTGATGTCTCCGATCTCGATGGAGTCGCGGATGCCACCGCCATTGTGGACTGCGATGTCCGCCCCAGACGCAGCGCGCAGGGCATCGTTAATGAAATTGCCCAGGTTGGTTTCACGCGTGCGGATCTGGGACCGGTCCCCATCCAGGCGCACTGAGGTCGAGCCGATCACGATGTTGAACAAAACGTCACGCTTGTCCTGGAAGGGCGCCAGCACGGCCAGGACGTCCGGGTCTGGTGCTATGGAATCCGCCTCCACCACTATGTTCTGCTGCTCCGCGTGGACGATGCCTTCGTCTGCCACCAACAAGTCCAATCGCCCCAGCTCGATACCCAGGCGCCTCGGCCGCGCGAAGATCCCATCCGGATTGTTCAGTACGGAAGGCAAACCATCCGGCGGCACGCCGTCAACCAATTCGTCCTGGCGCGTGAAGATGCCTGCGAAGCCCTCCACGTGTCCTCCGAGCACGACATCAACTCCCGCTACGCTCTTCAAAAGAGTGACGTCTTCGACATTGTCCATGTGAGTCAGCGCGACGATCACATCCGTTTGGCCGTCAATCTCTGCCACAATGCCCGCTGCCGTTGTCGCCGGATCCTCAAAGGCGAAGTTCGCCGGAGGGTTGCTGATCGCCGGGGTCTGGGGGGTGGTGATGCCAAAGACACCAATGGATACGTCACCCACCTGGCGGATCAGAATCGGGTTATCGAATTCTGCGGGCGTGGTTCCCGTGTTGGTGTCGATCGTGTTCGCTGACAGAACGGCGAACTTTGCCCCTTGGCTGAAGTCAAAGGCGGGATCACCCGCCGGACCGATGGGGAAGATGGGGTCACCGAAAACGTCATTCAGATTGTCTCCGTTGATCATGCCCGCAAGATGCGCGAGCCCAAAGTCATGCCCGTGGTTACCGATCGCCTGGGCATCGTAGCCAATCAGGTTCATCAGGAGGATGTCCGGCGCACCCCGAAAAAGCGTGGACAGGGTCGTGCCGATCAGGAGGTCGCCGGAGTCGAGCAGCATGACATTCTGCGCGCCACCCTCTTCCGCTCTGATCTGGTCGACCAGGGTCGCACGCGCGGCCATCCCTCCAAAGTTTCCAATGGGAAAAACGAAGACTGCTTCAACGTTCCCGTGGTGCTCACTGGTATAGAGCAAGGTAACCCGTGCGGGCGGGCCCACAACTTGCACAGAGAGAGAGTCGCCGGGAGTGCCGCGGACTTCCACCACAAGGGAATTATTGTTCGTATGCCCCGCCCAAATGTTAGGGGTGACGTCTCGGGTGACAGACGCAACTCTCTCATTGAAGGCCTTGGGCCGGACTACCACAGTCCCATTGAGCGTGATACGAGCTGCGTCGACACGGCCTCCACCCCCGGCACCGTTCTCGACCACCAGCGTGAAAGGACC
>JAZGDL010000242.1:0-3744 GCA_036477795.1 Phycisphaerae bacterium | reverse complement strand
TGTGGTCGGGGAGCCGAGACTATGGGTGGACGAATTCAATGATAGAAAAAGGGGTCAGGCTACTTTTTCGTGAGTTGCAGTGAGAAACGACCGGAGAGGACCGAGAAAAAGTAGCCTGACCCCTTTTCCCCCCCCGAAAGGCGGCTGCGCAACCCCGTCGTCGGACGGAAGAACTACTACGGCAGCGGTTCGATCTGGAGCGGCATGCTGGCCACCATGATGTTCACGATTTCCCAAACGCTCCTGATGAAGGGGCTGAACCCCAAACACTTTTTGCTGGCCTATCTCCAAGCCTGCGCCATCACCGGTGGCCAGCCACCGGAAAACCTCGCTCAGTTCTTGCCTTGGAACCTATCGCAGGAGCACAAAGACGCTTGGCGCTGCCCGGAGCCGTTCCCATGAGTACCGAGACCACCAATAAGCCCATCCGATACTGCGGCCGTCTGTTCAGCGCTGAAGAAATGGACGGGATCCGCCGGCTCATTGCCTGCGAACCCAAACTCAACCGGGCGCAGCTGTCCCGTTGGGTCTGTGAGGAACTTTGCTGGCTGCGCCTGGACGGTCGTCGCAAAGACATGTCCTGCCGGGTGGCCATGCTACGCATGGATCGGGATGGGCTGATCACCTTGCCGCCACCGCAGAAGGGAAATGGCAACGGACACAACCGTCCGCGGCTTACAGCCGCCTCCGATCCGAAGGAACCGCTGTCACTGCCCGTCCGAGTCTTGAGCCCGCTCCTGTTTCGTTCTGTGGATAGTTCTTACGATTCGTCCCTGTGGAACGAACTCATCGAACGCTATCATTACCTGAAATACAAGCCGCTAAAGCCGGCTCCCGCGGGGGGTTGTCGCTCGTAACCATCGGCTTCAAGCCGGTGGCAAACAAGAACCGGCTGAAGCCGGTTAGGACTTCGAGCAGACAGCCCCTGATCGGGGAATCTGCGAGGAATAGCCACCGGAGGAAATCCCGGCTAAACCAGACAGGACCGCTCCTTAACAGTCGCGGCTCTGATGGTTTGGCAGCGGAAATGCGAACAGGTCTGTACCGGTTCAGCCCTGCGGGAACCGGATCTCCTGGCGGTTATCCAGACGCAGGCGGATGGTCTCATCCGCAACTTGCCTGGCCTTGCGGAACTCTTCAAGGGTCCTCACCGGTTTGCCGTTGACCGAGACAACGACGTTCTCCGGCTTTAGCCCGCGCTTGGCGGCGTCCGACCCCGGACGAACATCCACGACGACGAGTCCCACCGCCTGGTCATCGAGATCGCGACGAACCGACACCGGCATCTCGGCAAACCACGCCCCCCGCCAGTTGATGGCCTGCAACGTCGGAACGGAGCGTCCGTCCGCAAGCCGCAGGGCCGTCTTCCGATCCTCCAGTACCGCCCTGGTATGCCGCTTGCGATTGCCACGCACATAACGAATGTTCACGTCGTCACCGGGCAGAATGCCGCCGACGATGCGAATGAGATGATCCGAACTCTCAACCGCGACGCCGTCAAGCTCAATGATGACATCATTCTTGCGAAGGTCCGCCCGCTCCGCAGGTCCCGGCTCGACACTGACAACCAGCGCCCCACGCACCTGCCGCCCTTGCACTTTATGAAGCTTCTCCGCCGGCGGATCGGTGATCTGCACGCCAAGGTAGCCGTAACGAACCTCTTCGCCGCGCAGAAGCTTGTCGATTATCGTCCGCGTTCGATCGGCGATGGGAATGGCGAAGCCGACCCCTTCATTGACCCCCGATCGCGTCTCAATGGCCGAGACGATCCCGATCACCTCACCGTCGATGTTAAAGAGCGGCCCACCGCTGTTGCCCGGATTGATGGCTGCGGTGGTTTCAATCAAGTTACCGTAGTATCGCCTGGTGCCGGTGCTTACATCGAGCTCACGCGAAAGGTTCCGCCCGATGGCGCTGACATTCCCCACGGTGAACGACGTCGTCCCGCTGATGTTCGACAGGCCGAAGGGATTGCCCACCGCAAAGGTCCAGTGGCCGATCCGCACGTTCTTCAGATCGCCGAACCGCGCCGCCCGCAAGCGGTCCGCCTCAATCTTGACTACAGCCAGGTCGCTGCGATCATCGACCTGCATCAACGCCGCCTCATGCTCCATCCCGTTGTGCAGGACGACCACGATGCGCGGTGCTTTCTCGACTACGTGGTAGTTGGTCAGGATGTACCCGTTGGGACGGATGATAACGCCGGACCCCTGACTGAAGGGCCGCATCCCCACATACGTCCGAATGGCCACAACGCTGGGCCGCACATCGTCCGCAAGGGCGGCGAAGCTTTTCTGCAGCGTCTTGAGATCGCTCCGGCTGAGTTTCGGCGATGGTTGCCCCGGCGCGGGTGCAGCCAGCGCCGCCAAGCACGCCATCAGCACCCAAAGACCTGTGATCCGTTGTCGTCGGCAAGAGCGTCGCATCACGCTCAACTCCGCAAGACTACCCTTAATCCTCACCCGTACATCAACCAACACATTATAGCCGCCTGAGAGACGGAACGTCACGCAAATACCGCACAAGGCAGGTGATGATACCGAGCCCTTTCGGTGTACAATGTTGGTCGGAAGCGCCGGGCGAATTCATTTCACAGGTGTGAACGGATGCGTCGGGGCACAACCGGACGCCGATAAGAATGGACCATCACACTCTGGAAAAGCTCCAGTTCGCAACCATCCGCACCATGCTTGCCGAACTATGCAGCGGCAGTCTGGGCCGCCGGCTTGCCGAGCGCATTCAACCCAGCAAATCCGCCAACATGGTCCGAAGATGGCTCGACCAGGTCCGAGAACTGCAACGTGTCGCTGAAGATATAGGACTGCCGCCGCTGGGTGGTATCGGCGACATCACCGAATCGGTGCATGCCGCCGGCACCCCCGCGGGCCTGGACGCGGAATCACTCAGCACTGCCGCGGCGGCGCTGCAAGCCACCGGACAGCTTTGTGACTGGGGACGAGAACTGCCCGAAGACGCACCGTTACTCACAGGACTGCTGGGCCGCGTGGGCGATTTCAGACCCATCGCCGAAAGGATTCAGGAAGCCGTCGATCCACGAGGTAAGGTTCGCGATCACGCCTCCGACAAGCTCAACTCCATTCGGGCCATCACTGCCCGGGCCCATGCCCGAATCGACATCGTCTTTGACCGCTTGACCCGACAGACCTCGGTCACCCGATTCCTGCAATACGCCAACGCTACTTTCCACAACGACCGCAAGGTCCTGCCGCTCAAGGCTGAGCACCGCGGGCGCATAAACGGCATCATCCATCGCAGCTCCGATTCCGGGGCCACCCTCTTCGTCGAACCGACCGAAGCCGTCGAACTCAACAACACCATCGTCCGCCTCGGTCTTGACGCAAAAAAGGAGATCGACCGCATCCTGCGCGAACTGTCGCGACTGGTTTACATCAACGCCGACGAGATCATCAAGGCCCTGGAAACGGTCGCCGTCCTCGACCTGCTGGTCGCCAAGGTGCGTTACGCGCGTGAACACCAAGCTCGCGTAGCCGACATCACCACTGACGGCACGCTCGATTTCCCCCAGGCCCGCCATCCACTTCTGGAAGTCGTCCTGCAGCGCGAAGCCGGCGCCGCTCCAGACGACGACGGCGACCGTAAGGTGGTGCCCATCGACATTCGCCTGGGTGACGACTTCGACCTCCTGGTCATCACCGGCCCCAACACCGGTGGAAAAACGGTGGCCCTCAAGACCTTGGGCCTGCTCACCTTGATGACCCAGGC
>JAZGDL010000241.1:0-2307 GCA_036477795.1 Phycisphaerae bacterium | reverse complement strand
CGGAACCGATCAAAACCGCGTGGATCCAGAAAGCCGAGCTGCGAATGCGCTCGATAACGGACCCGGACACGATCGATGCCGCCGTCCAGGAGAACAGCAGGAACGCGGCCCAGAACACGCCATTGAGGCGCGCCCAGAACATGTCGTCTGCGGTAAGCGCGTCCGTGGCCGGCGCGCCGCCCAAGTGCGGGCCCATGATCTCGTTCCAAGGCTCGGCGAAGGGCGACGCCACGATCCCCCCTGTGATACCGGGACCGTTCGGGAGCCCGAAGTAGATCCACCACCCGAAGAAGAAAAACGTGATGGTCACGAGTGGACACAACATGGTGTTCTTCATCAGAGTATGCATCACGTTCTTCTGCCGCGAGGTACCCACCTCATAGGTGCAGAAACCCACGTGAATCAAGAACATGATGACCACCGTCAACCAATAGTAGGTTTCGGTGAAGATTACTGTTAAAGCGTCAAGACCATTATCCATCCAACACCTCCCCGGCTTTGCTAGTAAAAGCCTCAAATAATCCGATCACCCCCTTGGCAATCCGAATCGTCCCGCTCCCTGCCGCCCCGATGACCGGGGCAAAGGGTCCGCTATCGAGCAGCCCCCACTCCAGACACTGCATTCTTGCTTTCGCAAGTACGAGGAGGAGGGCGATGCATCCTTCGTCAAAGCCGGACAAGGATTGACCATCGAGCACCGCGGTACCCGTGCCGGGCACCGGTACCAATCCCCCTGAATATTCCGGGCACGCACACTTCACCGGGCTCCGATGGTGCGCAACGACACGCGTAAGATCACGCGAGTCGCTGCCGGAAGTCCGAGAAGTGAAGACGGGTGAGGAACGCAGCATGAGAATCGCGGGTAGGCAGCAACGGGGAACTCCCTGTAACCCCCGCAACGACGTTTCCCCCGACGCGATGGTATCGCGGTCCCCATCTTCCCCCGAAGTTCCTCCTCGATGATTCGCGCGTGCAACACGAGCCATCGGGGGATTAATATACTGGAATTTCTTTCCCAATGTGCAACAAAAATTCAACACGCGATTAGGAGCGGCCCGTAACAGATGGCCCCCAAGTCGTTGAAAAAAAAGGGCTCCGGAAGGACACGGCCCCAGCCATCGCGGCGGGTTCAGGATGTCACTCCGGCGAATCAGCTGGAGATAGCCATCGGCCAGCAGGTACGCGCATTTCGCAAACAGCTGCACATGACGGTGGCGGAAGTGGCGAGTCAGGCCGATCTGTCGCCGGGTATGCTGTCGAAGATCGAGAACGGCCTGACCTCACCCTCCCTGGCGACCCTCAAGGCCCTTTCCGGCGCACTCAACGTTCCGGTCACGGCCTTCTTCCGCAAGTACGAGGAGGAGCGCGACGCAAGCTTCGTCAAGGCGGGCCAGGGTCTCAAAATCGAGCGCCGCGGCACCCGCGCCGGACACCAGTATCAGCTACTGGGGCATACGGTGGGCAAGCAGCTGTTCGTCGAGCCGTATCTGATTTCCCTGACGGAGAAATCCGACGTCTTTCCCCTGTTTCAACACGACGGGGTCGAGTTCATCTACATGCTCACCGGCGAGGTCATTTACCGCCACGCCGACCAGACCTATCGCCTGACCCCGGGGGATTCGCTGTTTTTCGATGCCGACGCACCCCACGGCCCGGAGGAGCTGGTGACCCTGCCGATTCGCTTTCTCGCCATTATCGTCGAGCCCCGGGGCGCGGAATCGTGAAATCGGGCATTCCTGAGGGGAAATTTTTTCTCTTGTGGGTTGATCACCCGGTGCCGATAAATTACGCTCATCGGGCTCTGCATTCGGCTCCAGTAGCTTGACCGAAAAACCAGTCGAGGAGGCACCATGTGTGGCATAGCGGGCATCATGTACAAGACCGGGGGCACCCTGGGAGCCACGGGAAAGGCGCTGATCGAGATGCTCGACGGCTGCCAGCACCGCGGCCCCGACTCCACGGGCTTCGCTTTGTACGGCGCAGCCGCCAACGACCGCCTGCGGCTGCGCTTCTTCGTCGGTGAAGGCGACGACGCCGGGGCCACCGTGGAACGCATCAAAGCGAGCCTGGCCGAACACGGTGCCAGCGTCGTCGAAGACCAGATGGTGGGAAACAACTACCGCTGCACGGTGACTTTCACCGGCGATATTCAGAAGTTCGCCTACGCCATGGAGCATGCCGCCAAGGTCATCTCCATCGGTTCGAGCCTGGAAATCGTCAAGGACGTGGGCAGCGCTCACGAGGTGGATGATCGCTATTGCGTGCACGAGTTTCGCGGCACCCATGGTCTCGGTCACGTGCGCCTGG
>JAZGDL010000240.1:0-15787 GCA_036477795.1 Phycisphaerae bacterium | reverse complement strand
TAGCCACCCGCAGCTTGGCGCTTCGCGACCGGGGATTAGCCTGGCGCTCCTGCGGATCGGCGACCACCGGCCGCTTCGTCATGATCTCGTATAGTCCTTCCTTTTTTCGCTTCCTGAAGTCGCGCTTGACCAGGCCATCCTCCAGGCTGTGGAACGCTACGACACCGAAGCGCCCGCCCGGATTCAAACGGTCCGGAGCCTTTTCCAGCAACGTCGACAGGGCGCCGAGCTCATCGTTCACCGCCATACGAAGCGCCTGGAACACCCTGGTGGCCGGGTGAATCTTGCTCTTGCGTGAAGCGGGATCGACGCGGACCGCCTTGCAGACAATGTCAGCCAACTGCGTCGTGGTGGTAATGCGCCCCTCACGCCGTGCCTGGCAGATTCGCTTGGCGATTCGCCGGCTGAAACGTTCCTGCGAGTTGTGGAAAATCAAGTCGGACAGATCGTTCTCGCGCAGAGCATTCACCAGATCAACGGCCCGCGTTTCAAGCCGAGCATCCATTCGCATGTCGAGTGGTCCCTCATGTTGAAAGGAAAAGCCGCGCATCGGATCACTCAACTGCGTGGAGCTGACGCCCAGGTCAGCGAGCAGAACGTCAACTCTTTCAATTCCAGCGGCGTCCAGCACCGCGTCGAAGTTGATAAAACTCTCGCACTCCAGCACCACCTTGCAGGGCGCGTCGGCGAGCTGTCGGGCGGCGATCTCCAGATTGGCCCGGTCCACGTCCAACCCGATCAAGACGCCTTCGGGCCCGATCAGTTCCGCCAACAGGCGGGCGTGGCCGCCAAGTCCCACGGTGACGTCAGCCACAACCTCGCCCGGTTCCGGTGCCACAAGCTCCCTGATCGGCCCGGCTAGAACCGGAACATGTCGCGGGTCGTGATCAACCACCGGTCCTCGTGAGGCGCCTTAACGGGGCTACAGCCACCATCCGTGGCGACCTTTGTAACCCCGCCCAACCCCGGCTGCCCAAAGCCTGGGAGCACACACGTTATAAGGTGTCAGCGAATCGTAAACGAACGCTTCGACCGCGCCGTTGTCGTGCCACCGATCTTGTCTTGCCGAAACCGCGGACGCGAGCGGCGTCCACATTCCGTAAAACCGTCGATGCCCCAACAGCGGGGTACCAGGCTTGATGCGTCGCTCTTGAAGATTCAAGCCTACCACCAGTGTGACCGCTCCAACTGGGATTGGCGTCCCGCGACGCGGCGATTCCCTTCGCTTCACCGTCGCAGGCAGCGCGCCCTCAACTACTTTATCCTGCTCCGCAGGTCCGCTCTCCATCGCCGGACCTGCAGCGCCGGGCGGCAAGGGCTTTACCCCACCACCCTAGTTCCACTCGCTTACCCTACGCCCACAACTACTCGCTGCGTTCCTTCGCCGCGGGCTGCATGGGCGTCCGCAAAAAGCTTTGAAGCTCTGTCCGTCGGGACAGAACCTCTCGAAGAAATTCCTCGTAGTCTGCCCGGTTCCACAAATCCAGCCGGTAGCGGGCTCCGGTAATGTAGATCTCCTTGCCCAACTCAGCCGCCGCCAACTGCCTCTCGGGGAGCACCAGGCGACCCTGCTTGTCCATCTCCACCCGGCTGGCCATGGCAAAGAACATCTGTTCAAAATCGAGGGCGTCGCGGCCGGGGATCTGGTCCGTCGGGATTGACCTGGCTTTCCTCTCGAAGTATTCTTCCGGGTAGAGTGAAAGCGTTCCGATCCTTTCGCCCGGCACCACGTAGAGGACCGCACCCTGCCGTTCCGGATCCAGCACGTTGCGATGCGGGGCGGCGATCTGAATTCGATTTTTCTCATCGATGGTGCGTTCATATGCGTCGGTCAGGATCTTCATGGGGCCGGTCATGCACCACTTTGCTCCACTTGTTGGTACAGAGTGGGATTATATGCCTCCTGCCAACATCTGCAAGTGAAAACGATGGATTTCGCACAAATTGTTCGTGTTTATTTCGGCGCTTAACTGCGCGTTGCCAGGTGCCAGGTATGGTGTTCATGGAATTGTCTAACACTACCGGTGGGCGTACGGCGCATGAGTACGGCGTTGGTTAGGGTATGTGACACAAACGACCCAATGGCCTGTAAACGCTATCATTTCCCTAACAAACAGGTTGGAGGAAAGGCACTGAGCCGCGAAGGGGAGTCCCCAATCCGCAATCCCCAAATAGTGCCAGGCTATGGCACCGCGAGTGACACCTCTTGGTAGAGTGACGCGTAGCGCTGAACACATTGGTCGAAACTGTGGTGGGCCTCCACCTGCTCGGCGGCTCGCCGGCCCAATTGCTCCGCCAACGTGCGGTCCAGCAGCAGGCGCTTCAAGGCTGAGGCCAGAGCCTCAGTGTCACGAGGCGGCACCAATAAACCGGTCTGCTCATGGGCGATGATGTCACGACAGCCGGGGACGTCTGTAGTCACCAGCGGTCGTCCGCAGGCCATGGCTTCCAGCAAGGCGTTGGGCATCCCTTCTGTATGGGACGGAAAGGCGAACACGTCGGCGAGCCGCAGCAGGCCCGGCACATCGTCGCGCCGGCCGAGCATTACCACTTTGTGCTGCAGATTGTTGTGCGTGATACGCCGCCTGACCTGTTGTTCGTAGGCGCCCTCGCCGACGATTAGCAGTTGTGCGCCGGTCTCTTGGGCGATCTCGGCAAATGCGTCGAGAAGCTCATCCAGCCCTTTCACCGGATCCAGCCGGCCCACCCACAACAGCACGGAGGAGCCGGAACGGATTCCGACGGACTCAGGGTCGATCGGCGGCGCCTGGCGCATCCGGTTCAAGTCGACGCCGCCGGGAATGCAGCGAAGCCTGGATCGGGCCATGTGAGCGCGGTGATGAAGATGTTCAAGAACGGCCTTGGAGTTGGCCACCACGCAGTAGCCCAGACGATGGGTCATGCCACCCACCGTCAGGTGCCAGCGGCGTTGGGTTTCGACGGTTTGAATTTCGGTGATCAGTTTTCGCGGCGAGTGGCCGGACAACGGCACAGCCACACGCGAGGCGACGTTAGCGTGAAAGAGGAAGCTATGCACCAGACCCGGCGCGATGCGTCGCAAGTGTCTTGCCAATCGCAGGAACACGCGCAGATCCATCGGCCCGTCTGCGTCGCAGGCGTAGGTGGGAATCTGCTCATCGCGGAGTCGTTGGGACACCGCCCCGGGCGGCGCCAGCGAGACAACATGAGGCTCATATCCCCGTTCGCGCATAGCCACCGCAAGCCGAAGCAGGTGCAGCGGCACCCCGCCGGTGTGCATATCCGTGATGACGTAAGCAATACGAGGCGATTCCACGGACCGGTCATGATACGACCGGAACGCGCCCGGTAAAGCCGAATTCAGAATAGCGAATTCAGAATCCAGAATAGCGAAATGAACCCCTCCCAATTCGCTATTCGCCATTCGACATTCTGAATTCCAGCAACATGGTCATGGCTGTGCTGCGAGATTGAATGATGTGCGACCGCTCCATCTTACCGTCGGGTGGTCTACCTCCAAAGGACATGGGCCACCCGGCGAAGGTTCAAGTGTCGCATTTGAAGCGTGAAATCCCGGCTGGGTGGCCCTGGGAGGTTGCCCTCCCAGGGCCACCCAGCCGTGGGGATTGACGATTGCGGATTGGGGATTCCCCTTCGTCCCTTCGTGCCTCCGTGCCTCCGTCCCTCCGTCCCTTCTTCCCCCCTTCGTGCCTCCGTGCCTCCGTGCCTTCGTGCCTTCATCCTCCTAGGCCCGGCCTTCAGGCCGGGTGAGTGGCGCACGGACTATTCCACCCCCTCCTCTTCTCCCGCCGCCTCTGGCGGCGGGAGAAGAGGAGGGGGTGGAATGGGATGATACCTTCGTTCACCCGCCGTAAACGACGGGCCTAGGAATTGTCTCCATGGTCACGAAACTGTGTGACCGAAAACGGCGCTGGCGCTTGCCCGTACGGATGATTCGCCCTATGCTGCGATGGGTCATGGAGCAACGCGCCAGAATCACCATCGGTACGCTTCGAGCACGCAAACGCGAGCAGCAGCGTTTCTGTGTACTCACCTGCTACGACTATTCCACAGCCAGAATCATGGAAGCCGCCGGCATCGAATCCCTTCTGGTGGGCGACACCTACGGTGAGGTGTGCCTGGGCCACCGGACCACTCTTCCGGTGACCGTCGACCAATTAGTGGAGGTCACCGCCGCCGTGCGGCGCGGAGCACCACATGTCTTTTTAATAGGGGATATGCCCTATCTGAGTTTTCAAGTGAGTAACGAAAAGGCCATTGAGAACGCCGGCAAATTCATGGCTCGTGCCGGGTGCGATTGTGTCAAAGTGGAGGTGGACCGGCGCCTGGCGGACACTGTCGAGGCTTTGTCCCGCGCCGCGGTACCGGTGATGGCCCATCTGGGCCTGAAACCCCAGTCCGTTCATCAGCTCGGCGGCTACCGGGCCCAGGGAAACACCGCGGAAACCGCCAAAGCCATCATAGAAGACGCCGCGATCATGCAGGACGCCGGTGCCGTGGCCATCCTTGTGGAAGCGATACCTGCCGAAGTTGCACGGATTATCACCGAGCGCGTCGATCTGCCGGTCATCGGCTGCGTTTCCGGGCCGCACTGTGACGGTCAGGTCGTTGTGGTCCACGACATCCTGGGATATGGCGGGGGCCACCCCCCACAAAGTGTGAAAGTCTACGCTGATCTTCAGAAAATCCTCACCGCTGCTTTCCAGGCCTACGCCGAGGACGTTCGCCAAGGGCAATTTCCCAGGCCTGAAAAAGGTATCTTCATGCCGGACAAGGAGTTGGCTCGCCTCCGCCGAATGCTCGGACACCGGGGATAAGCGATAAGGAGGGCCGGTTTCCCACGGCCTTTCTTGACATGCCTCCCGGCGATCGATAGGGTGGATGTTGTTCATTGGAATGGAGCAGGCGCTGATGCTGGTGCGCATGGATCTTGCCCGGATTGTCATTCGTGAGCAAGGGGATTCTCAGATCATAGTTTTGCGCGAGCGCGACGGCGACCGCCATTTTCCGATTCTGATCGGCCTCAACGAGGCCATTGCTATTGATCGGCGCGTCAAGGGCATTGAAACCACCAGGCCGCTGACCCACGACCTGATGGCCAAAATCATTGAACAACTCGACGCCCAACTCGAAAAGGTTCTGGTCAGCGACCTCCGCGATCATACGTTTTATGCCACACTAGTGATCCGCCGCAACGGTGATTTGATTTCGGTCGACGCCCGGCCTTCGGATGCGATTGCTCTGGGCGTCGCCAACAATACGCCGATCTACGTAGATGATCAGGTTCTCCGGGCGGTGTGCGCGCCGGACGTACGTGAACCGGACGATGAAGGTTGACTATTAACTCACGGCACAAAGCGACTGCTTCCAATGACAGATTCGCAAACGTCACCGTGTGACGCCCCAGCGGGCGCGGTTTCTGCGGTTTCCTCCTTGGACGCGCCTGCCCGCGATAGCGCGCACCAGGACTTTGAAACTACACTACGTCGCGCTGAAGCGGTTCTTAACGCTCAGCCCGCTCAAGGGCGGAAGCGTTGGATCGCCCGGGCCCCCGGTCGGCTCGACGTCATCGGCGGATTTGCCGAGTACTCCGGCGCCACCGTCATCGGCACGCCCTTGGCTGACGGCGTAAACGTCACCGTACAACTGCGCGACGACTCCCGGATCGCCATCTTCGGCCTGGGCCAATTCGCCGGCCTCGACGGACAGCCCGTCACCTTCGAGCTTGCCGGCCTGGACGCCAAAGCCCCCGCACAGTTCGCACAAGAACTACCCGACGTGCTGTGGGTCCGCGCCGCCGCCGGTGCAGTCGCGGCCATGCTGGTCACCAGCAAGATCGAAGACGGGGCCCCCGGCGCGACCATTGTCATCGACAGCCGCATCCCGGCGCTCATCGACGCCGGCGTCACGGCATCGGTTGCCGTGGCCGTACTGACCGCGTTGATTGCAGCTTGGGACCTGCGCTTCGATCCCGCCGAATGCGCCCGGCTCGCCGTTCGGGCGGACAATGACGTGGTCGGCTTTCCGTGCGGTCCGGGGTCCGCCCTTTCCGTGCTGCACGCCCACCGGGGCGGCCTCACTCCGGTCAACTGCCGAACCGGCGCTGTCGAAAAGGTCTTGGTTTTGCCGGAGGATCTCGTCCTGATCGGCGTCGATTGCGGCGTAAAGTATCCCGATGCCAACCGGAGATACATCCGGGCCCGCTCGGCCACCTTCATGGGACGTGTTTTGATCGACCGGATCATCCAGGCCTTTGATTTGCGGGGCATTGAGTGGAACGGCATCCTGGCACAGATGTCCGTCGCCAGCTACGTCGATCGCCTGCGCGACCGCATTCCCATCAAGATCAAAGGTGCCGACTTCATCAGCCGTTTCGGCCAGACCAGCGACGCCCTGACATCCATCGAGCCCGACATAACTTACAAGATTCGCTCCCGGACGGAGCATCACATTTACGAGGCTGACAGGTCCCTCCGGTTCGCCGAACATTTCGCCCGCCTGTCCAAGCGCCGCGACCGCGACCTGCTGATCAAAGCCGGCGAACTAATGTATGCCTCTCACTGGAGCTATGGGCAGCGTTGCGGGCTCGGCAGTATCGAGACCGATCGCTTGGTGAAACTCCTCCGCGAGCGCGGCCCCGATGCCGGCATCTTCGGCGCCAGAATCTCCGGCCAGGGCGCCGGCGGCATCGTCGTCGTGCTCATGGACAATAGCCCCACCGCACGCAACGCCTTACAAGACGCCATCCGCGAATACGAGCGGGCCCTTTCAAGGAAAACGTCGATTCTGGAAGGCACCTCCTGCGGCGCTTTGGAATACGGCCTCCGCCAGGCCTGATACCAATTCCAGTTGGAACATGCCGATGAGTGACGAACCGAGACGCGCCCGTAAGGAAGCGGGCATTGTGGACGGGCGAAGAAAAGATCCCGCTCCCTTACGGTCGCGTCTCGGAAACGGGTCGTGGTTCGGGAATCACCCTCACCCGTCCCAGAGTCACCAACGTAGGATTCCTTCTCCTCCACCGTCCGCTCACGTTACCCGATAGCGCTGACCCAGCAGAATTGACGGCACCAGCAACACCAATACCGGCGCCGCCATCAACGGGCCCCGGGCTGCGAAAACCAGGCATGCGTCGAACAGCACTATCGACAGCACCATCACCTTGACCGCACGCTGCACATCCACCGGCTGACCCGCTGTCAGCGCTCGCTGTATTGGCACCATAACCTGCCCCAGCAAAACTCCGACCAGAAGCAGGTACCAGATGTTGGCGTCCTCAAGAAACGATTGAACGCCGACCAGCCCGACGATGGCCGCCACAATACCGGCCGCACCCAGGCCAAGACGCAACCGCGATGATTCAACCGCCTCAAACCGGGCGAAGTAGGTCAGCGACGCAACGTACAGCCACAACAAGGATGCCGCCAAGACATTTGACGGCGCCGCCCAATCATCGGCCACACTCATCCCTAACAACAGGTTGGCCGCCCGGCACATCCCCATCGTCGCCGGAGCCAGAACGGTCTGTTTCAGCACTCCGTCGTACAGGATGATGCACACCAGCAGCACCAGCCCCACCCGCACCGCCCGCGCCGACACCGGCACGCACAAAGCCAGCCCGGTCACCAGCAGCATCGCCCCCAACAGCCCGGCACTTCGTCGCGAAATCGCGCCGGTGGGAATGGGACGCCACGGTCGCTCAGCCGAGTCCCGCACGACGTCGCACACATCATTAAGCACCACCCCGCCGGCGTAAAAACACGCCGACCCTCCGGCGAGCAAAGCCATCGACCCCACGCTCTCCATCCCCCCGCCGACGAACAGGTATCCAGCCAGTACGTCCGCGACGGCGGTGAACAGATTACCAGCCCGTACCAGTTGCAAAAAAGTCCGTGCGTCGATCATGCCGAAGGCAGAAGCGGTTTCAAGTAGTCCAGAGCCGCCCGACCCGCTCCATCCGGATCGTCCAGGAACGGGTACAACTCCACCGTGAGCCAACCCTGATACCCCGTTCGACCGATGGCCTCGATGACCGCTGGGAAATCGATCGCACCGCTGCCCGGTATCAGATGCTCGTGGACCCGGGTCGCGGCGATGTCCTCGAAATGATAGTGCCTGGTGTAACGGCTCAGGCGCTCGATTGTCTCGGCCAGCGGATCTGATACGCAATAGAAGTGGCCGACGTCGAAGTTCAGCCCGAACGCCGGCGAGTCGATCCGTTGAGCCAACTCGGCAAACTGCTCACCGTTCTCGATCAGCAGATCGGGCTCCGGCTCCACCAGGAGAAGCACCCCTTCACGTTCAGCATGTTCGAGAGCTTCGTTCAATCCTTCAACAAACGTGTCCATGGCCCACCCCCGCGTGACGCCCGATTCCAACGGCCCCCCGGGCTCCGTGGTGATGCACTGTGCACCCAGCTTCCGGGCCATGGTCAAAGCCCGCTTGGTATGCTCCACACGCTGACGCCGAAATCCCTCATCCGGCTCAATCCACGAAGGGTGCCGGAAGTCCTGCACCGCGTTCATCATGAACGCGTTCACATTCGAGATCGACACACCCGCCGACTCGAGAGCCCGCCGGATCACGCCGACGTCGTCGTCGGTCGTCGTCGCCGGCCAGGCGTGGGGCTGGTCCGCCATCAGTTCCAGCCCCGCATACCCCAGAGCGGCGATGCGCTCGATGGCCTCGATCACCGAGAACTTCATATAGGCATTGGAACTGTACGCCAGGCGGAGGAGTGACGAGTGAGGAGTGACGATTGGGGATTGACGATTGACGATTGACGATTGACGATTGGGGATTGACCTTCGCACCTTCGTACCGTCCCTCCGTCCCTTCATCCCTTCATCCCTTCATCCCTCCGTCCCTCCGTCCCTTCATCCATCTTTCGTCTCCGCACGCTGTCGCCCGAAGTGGCTTGCCGTTTGGCAGACGCCGCCGGAACCATCAATGGCCCCAAACGGCCCCGCGCCAACGGTACACCACCCACTCCGTCCCTCACTCCTTCATCCCACCGCACCTACGTCCTCCGTCCCTTCGTCCCTTCGTCCCTCCGTCCCTTCTTCCTACCACATGCCCCACCAGCCGCCGCCACTGATCCGCAAACCCATGCTCCTTCCCCCCATCGGGATCCTTAAAGAAGCAGGCCAGGTGATCCATACGCCCCCGCCGCCCAGCCGCGTATTCAAACGCCGTCAGGCGCACCAGATCGATCACCAAGGGCGCCGCCAATATCGAATCACAGCCCGTCCACGTGAATTGCAGGCTCATCTTGGTGTCCAGAAATCCGCCGAAGTGGATGAAGTCCCACGCCACTTTCCAATCGTGCAGCGACGGCAGGTATTCAATCGAGGTCCGCATCTCAGGCCCATATCCCACGATCCGCGATACCAGGCGGTCCTTGGAGGCAAGCTTGGAGACCTTCACCTTCGGATCGTCCAGAACCTCGCCGTCGCGATTGCCCAGTACGTTGCAGCCCATCCAACTGTGCAGCTTGAGATTGCGCATGGCGAACATCGGAGCCAGCACCGACTTGACCAGCGTCTCCCCCGTCTTCCCGTCGCGTCCCGCGAAAAGCACGTCCCGATCCTGGGCGAACTGTTCGATAGCCTTGACCCGCATGCCCACCGAAGGCGTGAAATTGATATACGAGCAATCCGCGGAAACCGCACCCAGGGCATACAGCGCGCTAGCCGGCAACACCTTGGCCCCCTTGGTCCGCATGGCGCGGGCCAGCTTGGCATAGCTTGCGTGGGCCGGTTCACGTTTCCGCGGCGGCTCCGACGAAGCCACGTTCACCACCACCACATGATCCACACCACAACGCCGCCGAAAACACTCCAGGTCCCTTCGCACCGCAGCCACCGCAGCGGCCGCGGTAGCTACCCGACGCACCGATCCGGTCGCAGCCATCTGCTGAATCTGACGGGTCGATCCATACACGATCCCCGGCTGAATATTCCGCTGAAACCGCCGAAGCACCGGGGCGCATGCTCGAATCATCTCCGGCTGGAACACCCCCGACTCGGCATGTGTCGCCCGCACCGCCGACAGCAGTGTTTGCGAACGAATCTCGTGCCCCCCCACCACGATATCGCCGGCGTCGATCAAACCCAAAGATTCAAACTCGGGTAACGCGCTCACCAGGCCGGTGGTGCCGGTCAACCGTTTGCCCAGCGCCGCCAGCCCCAGCGCCACGGTGCTGCCCACACCGCCGCAGGCCCCGATCATCCACAAACCGATACGTTGTCTTGAACGGCCCATCGCCACCCGGGCATCATAGGCCAGCCCCGCGGCACTTGCCACCGACCCACGTTGACAATCCCCGTACCATAGCTAACATCTAAAGTGGTTTTGGGTAGTGCTCGATCGGCAGTTTAATCCCCGGGGCACGAACCTGTGTGGGAGGGTAGATCATCAGATGCAAACGCCGAACTTCCTGTCACGAATGGGCGGATGGTTCAAAGCCGGCGGGGCTCGCAGGAACACCGCCGCCGATTCCGCCGAGCTGGGTGATGACGGCCCGCTTAAACCCGCCAACGACCTCTCCAGCCGTGGCGGCGTCTCCATGCTCCTGTCCCGCTGGCAGGAGCGCAGCCAATCACTGGAACGTCTGGAAGAAGGCTATCAACGGCTGACCGAGCTGGTCGACGCCATTCAGTCCCATCTTCAGAACCAGGATGAGAGGTCCCGAACTATCGCCAACGGTCTTAACTCGATGGTCGAGCACGTAGCCCGCTTGCCCGACGCACTACAGCAGCAGCACAACCAGCTCGCCGCCATCGTCGAGCAGCTCGAGTGTGCCGGGGCCCGCTCCGGCCGGATGGAAGCGGTCCTCGCCGAACTGCCCAAAATCGCCGATGGTCAACGGCAAACGCTCCTGGCCCTCCGCGACCAGATCGAGGCGTCAACCAAAACCCAGCAGGGATTGCTCGACTCCATTAGCGGGTTCAGCGACGCGGTGGGCGCCCTGAATCAATCCTCGACCGCCTCAATGCAAACGCTCAGGAATGTTCAGGCCTCAGCCGAGGCCAGCCAGAATCGCCTGGCCAACCTCTTCACCGAACAGAGTCGCAGGTTGAGCCGGCTGATCAGCGCCGGCCTGGTCGTCGCCGCCGTGCTCACCGTGGCCACCATCGTATCGATGCTCCGATGAAACCATCGTGCCACCAGATGGCACGCATGTCAACGATAGGAAAGAGAGGCCGGAACGCTTCATGAGTCCCAAGGAAACCATCGAGAATCTGCTGGCCGGAATGAGTAAGTTCGGCGCCTCCGACCTGCACGTCAAGGTCGGCTATGCGCCGCATTACCGTGTCACCGGACACTTGCGGCAGGTCGAGCTTCCCCCCATAGAGTCCACCAAATACATGGAGCAGATGTTCCGCGATCTGGTGCCCGCGGCCCGTCGCGGCGACTACGAGAAATGCGGCGATCTTGATTTTTCCTATCTGGGCTCGAGCGGTGACCGCTACCGCATCAACATCTTCCGGGCCACCGGGGAAATGCACGCCGCCGTACGTCGCGTGGAAAGCTCCATCCCGTCGTTCGAGTCGCTCCAGCTTCCGCAGACCTACGAGAACACCATCTCCACAACCCACGCCGGCCTCATTCTCATCAGCGGTGTCACCGGAAGCGGGAAGAGCAGCACCCTGGCCGCCCTGCTCGAATACGTCAACCGTAACCGCTCCACCCACATCATCACCATTGAGGACCCCATCGAATACGTTTTTAAGCCCAAGAAATCGATCATCTCCCAGCGCGAGATCGGAATCGACGTCACCGATTACGCCGAAGCCCTCCGCTACATCGTCCGCCAGGACCCCGACGTGGTCTTCATCGGCGAGATGCGCGACAAGCAGACCATGCTGGCCGCCATCCAGGCCGCCGAGACCGGCCACCTGGTCATGGGCTCCATCCACTGCTCCGACGCCGCCCAGACCTTCACCCGCATCCTGGAATTCTTCTCCCACGATGAGCACGATTTCATCCGCTCGTCGCTGGCCAGCAGTCTTTCCGCCATCATGTGTCAGCGCCTGCTGCCCGGCATCGAGAAGGGCTCGCGCGTACCAGCCACCGAAGTCCTCCTCAACAACGCCACCGTCCGCGACAAGATCCGCCGCGCCGAGGACGAGGACCTTCCCGCCATCATCTCCGGAAGCGTCGAGGAGGGCATGCGCAACTTCACTCATTCCTTAGCCGAGCTGATCGAGAGCGAAAAGATATACTACGACATCGCCATGGAGTACGCCCCCAGCCGCGAAGCTCTAGCCAGCGAAGTCAAGGGCATCAAGACCTCCACCCAGGGCCTGGTCGGCCGCGTCCGCGGCAAGTGACAAAGCATCCCCACAACCTTGCACCACCAACCCGCAAATTGACGCTCGCCCCAGCCCTCCATACCCTTGGACGACGGACAGCATTGACCAACTGGTTTACAAACTCTACGGGCTAACCGACGAGCACATCCGCGTCGTCGAGGAGGCCAGGCCCCGATGAAGATGCCCAACGCCGACCAAGCGGTCATCGCACCGGAAAAGATTCGTGATTATTTGCTCAACCCCACACACCGCCGCGGCGCCGCCAAGGCACGGTTGCTCTTGAGCCTCGGGTATCGCGGCGAAGAATGGCAGCGGCTCGACTCCGACCTGCGCCGACAGCATCTGACGGCCGATGTCGATGTCTCCAGGGAGACCGATTATGGAACCCGCTTTGAGATCGTTGCCCCCTTGAGAGGGCCGGGCGGGCGAATCGTAACATTTCGCACGGTTTGGCAGATCGACACTGGAACGGACCTCCCTCGCTTGATTACAATGTATCCGGAGTAGACACTATGGGTTTCGCAATGTTTCAGGACGTCATCCTTACGGTGGACCTGCCGCAACAGGGCCTTTGCGCGGGCGATGTCGGCACGGTCGTCGATCATCACGTCGTCTCCGGCAGTGAGGACGGCTACAGCGTCGAATTCTTCGATATGACGGGTGACACCGTGGCTGTGGTCACTGTTGGCCAAAGCAATCTTCGTGGGCCTTCAGCAACCGACCGCCCCGCGGTCCGCGCTTTGACAGGCACGCGCCGCCAACCCAAGAATTGACGCTCGCCCCAGCCCTCCGTACCGTTGCACAGAGGTTCCCATCGAACTGGCTTACAGACTCCACGGGCTCGGCGACGAGCACATCCGCGCCGTTGAGGAGTTGTAGGGTCCGCCGTGCGGACCACGTTGGTGTAGGGTCCGCCGTGCGGACCACGTTGTTGTAGGGTCCGCCGTGCGGACCACGTTGCTGTAGGGTCCGCCGTGCGGACCACGTTGTTGTAGGGTCCGCCGTGCGGACCTTCTCTGATTGTGTTAGACTCAGTTCATGCCCGAATATCGGCGAGCGTTCGTACCCGGGGGAACGTTCTTCTTTACCGTTGTAAGCGAACGGCGCTTCCCGTTGTTTGGCAGCGCGCCGGCGCGGTCGTTTCTGCGGGAGGCATTCGCGGCTACGTCCGCACGCTGGCCGTTTGCCATCGACGCGATAGTTGTATTGCCCGACCATCTGCATACGATTTGGACTCTGCCGGACAATGACCACGACTTTTCCACCCGCTGGTCATTTCTGAAACGCACTTTCACCAAAGCATGGATCAAACAAGGGGGGTGTGAACAGGCGCTCAGTGCGTCGCGTGTTCGCAATCGGCGTCGCGGTGTTTGGCAGCGTCGATTCTGGGAGCATGCCATCCGTAATGAAACGGATTTCGCCAGGCATTGTGATTACATCCATTACAACCCGGTGAAACATGGGGTGGCGTCGTGCCCGCATAGTTGGGCTTTTTCTTCGTTTCGGCAGTTCGTGGCCGACCGGATTTACGACGAAGATTGGCTCTGCTCCTGTAGCCGTCGCCAGGTCAAGGCCCCGGATTTCTCGCGGATCGCAGAGACGGCAGTTGAATGATGGCACTTGTCCGCGTGCCGGATCCTACGGATCGGTCCGCACGGCGGATCCTACGGGTTGGTCCGCATGGCGAACCCTACGGATTGGTCCGCACGGCGGACCCTACGGATTGGTCCGCACGGCGGACCCTACGGTCGTGCCACGCCAACGCAGGGGTTCACGTAGGTGGCCGATGTACTTATATTAGCCGGGTTGATGCGCTACCAGCGACGAGAAGAGCACCGCGCTGGGCCGATGATGAATCGAGGAGCCGTCGATGGCGTTTGAGAAGGTTGAGGCTAAGACCGACTTCCCCGCCCTGGAGCGTGAGATTCTGCGCTTCTGGGAGCGGACCAAGGTCTTTGAGGCCCTGCGCGAAAAGAATCGCGGGCACAAGAAGTGGTCATTCCTCGACGGGCCTATTACCGCCAACAACCCCATGGGCGTCCACCATGCCTGGGGCAGGACCTATAAGGACGCCTTCTGCCGCTACTTCGCCATGACCGGCCACGAGCTGCGCTACCAAAACGGGTTCGATTGTCAGGGCCTGTGGGTGGAGGTCGAGGTCGAAAAGGAATTCGGGCTGCGCACCAAGGCGGACGTGGAGAAGCTCGGTCTCGACAAATTCACCGACGCCTGCAAACAGCGCGTCCACAAGTACGCCGCCATTCAGACACAGCAATCCAAGCGGCTCGGCTACTGGATGGACTGGGACAACTCCTACTACACCATGGCCGACGAGAACAACTACGCCATCTGGTCTTTCCTGAAAAAGTGCCACCAGCGCGGCTACTTGTACAAGGGCACCGACGTGATGCCCTGGTCCGGGCGGGCCGGCTGCGCCTACTCGCACATGGAAATCGCCGAAGGCCGCAAGCTGGCCACCCACACCTCGGTGTTCGTGCGCTTCCCCCTTCGCGGACGCGACAACGAGCACCTGCTGATCTGGACCACCACGCCCTGGACCCTCACCTCCAACACCGGGGCAGCCGTCAGCTCGGAACTCAAATACATCAAACTCCGGGCCAAGAAGGACAACGCCCTTTACTATCTCGCCGCTGAAAACGTCAGATATCAGCGCCTCGAAAAGGAATTCAAACACGGCTTCGGCAGCGCTCCCTGGCCGAAAAACGTGCCCAAGCTCAGGACCATACATCAAATCTTCCAGGAATCCGGCGGCTATGAGATCGAGGGCGAGATCTCCGGCGCTGACATGATCGGCTGGACCTACGACGGTCCCTTTGACGAACTGCCCGCTCAGCAACAGCAAGGCGGATTCACCCATCCGGCTGAACTCATCCCGCCTGAGCAGCGCGATTGGCCGAGCGGTCGTGACGGCCATCGGGTGTTCGACCCCGGCAAGGACGACCGCGGCGAACCGTTCGTGGTGGCTGGTGAAGGCACCGGCATCGTCCACTCCGCGCCCGGATGCGGTGACGTCGACAGCGTCTGGGGCAAACATTTTCAGCTCGTAGCAATCGCCCCGCTCGATGCCGAAGGACGATTCGTGGAAGGTTTCGGACCGCTCTCCGGCAAACTGGCCATCGACCGGGAGACCGTCCGGCTCATCGTAGCCGACCTGAAGGACAAGGGCCTGCTGGTGGCCACCGAAGAGTACCCCCACATCTACCCCCACTGCTGGCGAACCGGCGATGAACTGGTATTTCGCCTGGTCGACGAGTGGTACCTCTCCATGGACTGGCGAGACGAAATCAAGGAGATGGCCAGGCAGGTCAACTGGCTGCCCGCCGCCATGCACGGCCTGGAACGCGAGCTCGATTGGCTGAACACCATGAAGGACTGGATGATCTCCAAGAAGCGCTTCTGGGGATTGGCCCTGCCCATCTGGGAATGCGGCAAGTGCAGCCACTTCGACG
>JAZGDL010000024.1:0-30489 GCA_036477795.1 Phycisphaerae bacterium | reverse complement strand
GCGCTCAACGCCATCGAAACGCAGATTGAGGCGGCGGTGGCTGACCCCGGGGCTTTCGAAATGATCGATGCGTGGTCGCGCAGTTTTCCCGACTGCGTGTGCGACCGGTTCGAGCGCGTGGGACCGCGGCGGCGTCACCCGGTGAGCGGTGCCGCCCTTCAGCCGTTTGAGCTGACTTTCACACAGTTGAATCTCTAGTGAGGCGTCAGCGTTGGAATTGTGGGCTGAAGTAGGGGATGAGGGAGCGGAGATCACGCTTCGGGCGTCTGCCAAACGACAAAGTCACTGCCGGCGTTGACCCGTCAATCGAACGGTGACAGAGCACTAGGACCTTTTTTGATGCAATCCGTGTACGGTCGATCACGAGAGACATCGCTGCTGGTGGCGGCGGTGGAAACTTCGCCGGGTTCCGGCGTGTTCGAGGTGGACGACCGCCTGCGTGTCGAGGCCGTGACGCTGGACAGCGACGAGCACATCTCGACGGCGCGCTTATCGGTAAGGATCGACGAGTCGTTCGACACCGCGGCGGCCCGGCGGGTCTACTCGCCGGATCTGCGTGTGGTGATTCGCACGGACGAAGCGGAGGCGTCGGGCAACGTGGTGCTGTTCGAAGGTTACCCGCCGGTGCAGGAGGCTCGTTGGGAGGGCGGACCGGGCGGGGGCGCGGAATCGTTCGGATTCGTTGCCCGGCACGTGTATGAGCGGCTGTCGCGGGATCGTCGCGGCTGGATCTATGGACGGCACATGCGCAGCGGCGCCATCGAGGACGGTGTGGCGGCTGATCCGGGCACGTGGGCCGGCCGCAGTGTTCTGGTTGAGGCGTTGCCCTGCGTGTTCAATCTGGACGGTGCGCCTAACTGCGCCGCGACGCCGTTGAGCGTTACGGCGCCCGACGGGTCTTCGCGATCCATCCATGTGTTTACCTACGACGACGACCCGAACGGCATACCGTGGACGTTGGCAAACGCGTTGCGGTATCTGGTGTGGTTCTACGCCCCGCGTGAAGGGCCGGTGTTTGAAGGCAACGTGTTCGACGCGACGGACGCGTTCGTGCAACTGACCTCGGAGTCGGCGGTGGGAGCTACGACGCAACTGATCCGCCGGCTTCTGGGTGCGCCGGAGTCGCTGACCGTGGAAGCGACCAACGTGGTGGAGGCGTTGGCGCTGTTGGCGGATGTGGCCGGCGTGCACGTGTCTGTGGACACGGTGGCGGCGGGTGCGGGGGTGCGATCGCAGTTGCGGGTGTGGGCGCCGGGTGACGGGACGTCAAGACGATTGAATCTGGCGCGGGGAGGCCGGCATGGGGACGGGACCTTGCGCTACGATGCGTCAGCCCTTTCGGCGTCGGACGTATTCCGCGCCAACCAGATACGGTCTGCGGATCTTCGCTGGGATTACCAGCGGATCGTCAATGCTCCCATCGTGGTGGGGGACGTCAAGGGGCATGAGATGACGGTGCCCTTGGTTCCCGGCTGGCTGCCCACGTTGGACCTGGACAACGTGAACCAACCGGACCGGGTGCTGGCCAAGGAACGGGCGTTGACTCCGGACCAGGTGGCCCGGTTGGGCGACGCGGTGGAGCAGAGCGCGTGGTTCCGGCACCACCACCGTGAAGGTTCGGAGTTTGCACAGAACCGCTACGCCGGGCGCCGCTGGGTGCTGAACGAGGACGGCCGGTTCGCCGGGGCCACCTACAACCGCAACGCGCCGTTCGACGACTATCAGCCGTTTGACTTCTCTACGGTGACAGGAAGTGACACTACGGTGCGAGGGGCCTGGTCGCGGCGCTCGCGGCCGTTGTTGCCGACCATCACGCGCGACGAGTTGGGCGCCCGATTCGGGGTATTTGTCGAGGTCAGCTTCGACGGCGGGGCCAACTGGTACCGCCCCAAGGGCCCCATTGCAGTGCTGAGGAACCCGACCGGATGCGTCTTTGAAGTGACCAATCCGCTGGAGATCACGCCTCCGGGAGTGGACCCGCTGGAGCAGAACATGTGGTACGCGGTCATCGATCAGATGTTCAGGGTGCGGGTCACGGCGGTGATCGAAGGAGACGAAAGGCTGCTGGCCCGCCCGGCTCCCAGCGATTCGAACTCACCGACATTGCAGACCACTTCGCAGATTCTGTATCGGCCCCAGGTGTATAAGTTCGTTACCCGTCAAGGGACGACCAACGTGCTGGCGGCGGTGAATCCTGGTGCTACCGATGTCGATCGCGATGACTCGGCGGCTATTGAACAGGTCGCACGCGACCTGGCTTCACGGCTGCAGGACAGGCGCGTGATTGCGTCGCCGGCGGTGCCCTGGCTGGACACCGATTTCGGCATCGGGGACCAGATCACGGCGATTCGGGGCCGCGGCGTTTCATTGGTGACGCGCCAGGACGAGGCGTCGATGGGGCCGAGCGTTGTGGGCAAACGATACAGGTTCAACGGCGGGCGCTGGGAGACGGTGCTGATGCTGGAGCATGCCGGCGAGCCGTTCGGGAGTTTGTGATGCAGCGGGTGCAAGTGCGCGTGGACCGGTTGCGGCGTTATGGCTCGGACGTGCAGTTCGAGGTGTTCGGCGACCTGGGCACGGGCACGATCGATTTCGATCATCCGTTGACGCCGCGTCCGGTGTCGTTGTGGCCTGAGGCGGCGCGGCGGCGCGGCCATATGCGGGATGGGCATCTAACGGTGCGGCACCTGGACAGCGTCAGCCCGGACGGGCATCTGGAAGGCACACACGTGGATTCAGAGCATTTGTATCCGGCGCTGGCCTCGATCTACGAGACGCCGCCATACGTATTCGGGCGTTTTCTGCACGCGGTCACAATGTCCGACGGAGCGGGGAATGCCTCAGCGGCGGCGACGGCGGCGATAACAGTGAACAGCGCGCCGACGGTGCCGGAGTGTGTCATCCGGGCCGGCTACGACGCCGGCCAGGATCGTTTGACGTTTTCGTTTTCGCCGAGCCGGTTCGACCCGGTCAGTGGAAAGTAATGAGAGCAACGAAGGAGAAGTGACCGATGGCGGAGCAGCCGACTTATCCGAACGAAGCGTATCCAGCAGATACGACGGTGCTGGCGCTGGACGGCACGGTCGATGTTGAGACCGGCCTGCCGTACATCGCCAAAGGCGTGGGGCCGAACAGCACTCCAACGTACGAGATTCAGTACAACCGGCGGCTGTTGCGGCAGAATCAGATACTGGTTGCGGTGCGCCAGGGGATGGTGGTTGACGAAGGATCGCTGAAGATCGGGGTGTATCCGATCTCGTACCGCCTGGGAGGCTCGGCCAAGTGGTTTCCGGGGGCGACGAGTCAAGCCGTTCCGGATGATTCGGTTCGCTCAGTGTACATCGACAGTTCCAATGCGCTTCAGATTCAGAGCGTGTCCCCGCAGGACGAGACAATCTTTCTGCCGCTGGCCACGGTGACGACGTCGGCTGGGAGCATGACGATTGTGGACGATCGGCCCGGCGTGCTAGTCGAGGTGGCGCCGGTGGGCCCGAGTGCCAAGACACTGCCATTTGCCCCGAGCGTGTTTCTGAGCGGGACGCTGTCGGTGAAGGTGTGGGAGATCGAATGGGTGGCCCCGGTGGGTTTTACGCTGAAAGACGTAACCGGCCGGGTGAACACGGCCCCGGTCGGCGCCGACCTTGTCGTGGACATTCGGGTTAACGGCACGTCGATCTTCTCACTGCAGTCGGACATGGTGGTCATCGCGGACGGCACGCAGCAGGACAAGTCGACGACGGTGGATCACGCGGTGACCGCGGGCGACGTGATCACGTTTGAAATCGAGCAGGTCGGGTCAACGACAGCCGGTGCGGACCTTACATTGGTGGTGAACGGTCTGGCGGCGGTGGGTAGCGCGTAATGTGGGCATGGTGGTGATGTGACAACGATTGGACGGTCAGGGAGGTCTAGTTGGATGTGTGACGTTGCGGTTGTGGGATCCCACGGATTGCAATCCGTGGGCTTTGGTGGAGCGCTGGGGAATGCATGGACGGTGTTGTTGAAGGAGTCTTGGGATGGCTATTCTGACGGCGGATGAATTGGCGGGGCTGCGGCGCCGGATGGCGGCGTCGGCGGAGGCTGTTGATTGGGATAAGGACACGGTCAACGCGGCGCTGCAGGCGGTTGAGGACAAGTTTGAACTGATCCGCTCGGACATCAGCGCGGCAATCGATACGGCTGCCGCCCCGTTTGTGTTCACGGTGCAGCAGAAGAAAAAACTCGTAGGGGCCACACTGCAGCGCAAGTTCGCGCGGGAGGGCAACTGATGGCCACGCATAGGATTGCGATTCTTGGTTCCGGCACGGTCCCGGACAACAGTGGCGACGTGTTCTTCGAGCCGTACTCGGTCAAGGCGACCAACGATGTGTGGAAGCGGCTGGTGGCCATCTTCAACGACACGGCCACGCGGATCGGACTGCGGGGCGGGTTCACCGTGCCCGGAAACTACGTCGGGTCGCCAAGAATCATCGTGGTGTGGACCTCTACGGCAATCGTCAACGACGTGGAGTGGGACTTCGACTACCGGGCGGTGGGCGGAGATGACACCGAGTCGCTGGATCAATTGGGGACGCAGGAGACCGTCAACATCAACGACACGGCGCCCAGCGCTGCCCACGAGCGGATGGAAGCGTCGCTAACACTGACGGCCGGTAATCTGGCAGCGGACGATGAGGTCGAGTTTGAACTGTTTCGCGACGGCACGGACGCCGGCGACACCATGGCGGCGGCGGCGATCGTGTTTGCGGTCCTTTTTGAATACAGCGATGCGTGATGGCAAGAGTGTTTTCTGATTCAGTCTTTGAATACGTGCGGATCGCAAGCCACGCGGACCTTGATGCAACTACCGCCGTCACAATCATGTGTTGGGCGTATCCGACAGGGGTCGCCAGCGGTGATTGGCAGCATGTGATCTCAAAATGGAATTTGTATCTTCTGCGTTTCGCTGATGCTGCTGCACCATGGAAGGGTTGGGTGTTTAGCACTTCCGTATCAGGTTCCGGCATTGCCCAAGAGGCCGTTCCCTCACTGAATCGGTGGTATCACGTGGCAGGTACGTACGATGGCACCACATCCAAGTTACGAGTCTATGACGCTGTTACCAAGACAGTGAGCAATTACACGACGGCGATTAGTGGGACTATCGCGACCAATAGTAATCTGCTTTACCTCGGCTCGTACCAGGGCACCAATGAGATTAACCGTTTCAACGGTCGCATTGCACATGCCAAGATGTGGAAGAACCTGGCCTTGTCAGATGCTGAGATTGATCTGTGCAGGTGGTACCAAGGACCGTATCGAGCGCTCAAGGTCAATATGCCGATCCTGGGTGCTTCCCCGGAGCCAGACTTCAGCGGCAATGACCACAGCGGAACTGTGGGCGGTACCAGCATCGCGGATCATCCGCCGATCGGACCTTGGTTTGGGTTTGACCCGGGCGGGGATGGGCAAGTGGCGCCGCCGCCGCCAAGTCAGACAATCCTGGATTATGAACGGAAGTTCCGCGGTGTCCGTCGCGGTAGCTGGAGAGGTGTCGCATGATAATCGAGCACAAGAAAAACACCCTGTTCTACCTGGTGTTACCGATGGTGGACTCTACAACCCCCGCCAGCTTCAAGACCGGGCTGACCGTAACCGACACGGCTTACTACAAGGACGGTGCGGGCGCATGGACCGCGCTTGCCATAACCGACACGTTTTCGGAGATCGGCACGACCGGCATGTATGAGATCGATCTCACTGGCGCCGAACTGAATCATGATCGGGTGCTGATTAAGATGACCGCCGCGGGGGCCGCTGATTCGTTCGTCGACTTCAGGATGAATGTGCACACCATCGATGATGTGCTAGACGGTAATGACCGTGTTGACGTTGGGAAGTGGCTGAGCACTGCTGTCACTGCCGGTCTAGGGGGTCGGCCGGCCGTCGATGCCCAAGCCATCAGCGGCTCGGCGATAGCTGCGGACAACGTGGAGGCCAACATTGCCAATCTGGACGCAGCGATCAGCAGCCGTGCGACTGCTGCTCAAGTCAATACCGAAGTCGACAGCGCGATTTCGGATGCGCGGCTCAACGAGCTGATGAGTGTTGCCCTGGCCAGCCAGCCGGCGGCCGGCTCACTGCTGGGTGACCTGACCGAAGATGACGTTGGCACGCAGCGTTTCACGGCTAACGCCCTGGAGCAGGCGCCGTCAGGTACCGGCCCCAACATGTTGCTGGACACTACGGTGTCGGTGGTCAACACCCAGACCAGCTTCGATCTGGTAGCCGGTCCGGCAGACGACGACGCTCTCAACGGTCAGGGTGTGGTCTTCTACGATGTGTCCAACGGTGACACGCCCAGCGTCCGGGTGATCAGCGACTACGTGGCGGCGAACAAGCGGATCATCATCGACAGCGTCCCCGACTTCACGGTAGTGGCCACCGACAAGGTCAAGGTCTTCGTCACGGCGCCGGGGACGACAGCGCCGACGGCGGCGCAAGTGGCTGATGCCGTTCTGGATGAGGCGTTGTCGGGTCATCAGACGGCGGGCTCGATGGGCGCGGAGGTGCACCTGGCCAAGGCCATGTTGGCCAACAAGCGTGTGCACACGATTTCGACGGGGGTCGACGAGGTGTACGATGACGATGGTCTGACGCTGCTGCGAACGATGACGCCGACGGACGGTGGTAATGATAAGATCGATGTCACACCGAGCTAGTGCTGCGTCAGGCGTTGTTTGAGGAGCAGCGGGGACGGAGCGCTCCCCTGCGGGTCGCCGCTAAACGTGCCGCGCTGGGCGATGTAACCCATCATTTGAGGCGTGGCAGAACACTAGACAGTCGCGCAGTGGTACGACGAATGCGACTCGAGTGGGCGAGGGGTTGGATAGCTTGGGCCCACGGGATGCAACCCGTGGGCTTTTGAAAGGTGCGGGGTGATGGCGTCGGATATGTTCGCGAAATGGCTGAAGCACTACGATCCGATTCACCGGGGGCATACGCCGGCGGGGCTGGCCAACGGGGTGACGGCTACCAACGGCTGGTCGTTTCCGCGTGTGCAGGGCGGTTATAACCTGTATCGCGGCGCCAATGGGTGGGAATCGATCGACTTTGCCGACCCGGTCGGCGCCGGGCAACGCACTGCGACGTCGATCTTCAACTTCTCTTGGCGAGGGCACGCTGCTGCGACGCGCTACGTGTATGCGGTCAAGGCCGTCAGCGGCGGGGGCGTGGAAAGTGCGGGGTCGACGCCGGCGCTGGTGGCGGAGTTTGATGGAGGTGGGAACTTAGTGGGGCTCCGGCCGAACGGGCCGACGGAGGTGTTGGTGTTGCCGGCTGTCGGCGGCAGGTTCCTGGTGCGGTGGGTGTACGCTTCGCGGTTGCAGGAGGCGGAGCCGGCGCAATTCAACGTGTATCATGACGCGGGCACGGGAACGGTTGATTACCAGACCGTTATTGCTCAGGTGGCGTATCGCAAGGGCCGGGCGCACTATCAGTATACGTCCGGAGCATTCGGTCATGGTGCGCGGCGAGTATGGTCGGTGCGGGCGGTGACGGGGCAGGGGGTCGATGACGGGAATGTGCTGTCCGCGTTTGGGTGGGCCGACGCGGATGCACCGCAAGCGCATCCGCTGGTGCAGTTGTTGTGTCTGGCAGAGGAGGAGGGTGTAGGATCATGAGCATCCGCTCGCGCAGTCGGCTGGGTGACGATCAAGCTGCCCTTCTGGCGGCTTACCGGAGCCGCACCGGGGTCGCTCAGGTGGGTCCGGCAGCGGACGAGGTCGAGGTGGTGTCTACCATGGGGAAGGTGACAAGCGTTGTCACCTCGGATCCTGACTACGGGGCCCATCTGGTGGTGGCGTCGCAGGAGTTTGCGGGCACACCGCCGTCGGCATCAGACGCCCCCAAGCCGTCATTGCGGGCCTACCCGACGCCGAACCGCGTGGTGACCGACTATGCCGTCGACGAGTACGTGCAACTGGCCACCGCCCGGGGGGCTCTTCTGGCGGTGAAGCTGGGTTGACACCACGGGGGAATCCGGGAGGTCCCTTTGACACGGGATGGCATTCGCGGTGCGTTTGCGGTACAATCGCAAGGGGTCGCCTCTGCGCGACCAGTCGGGGGGAGAAAAAGGGGTCAGGCTACTTTTTCTCGGTCCTCTCCGGTCGTTTCTCACTGCAACTCACGAAAAAGTAGCCTGACCCCTTTTTCTCCTCGTAAAGCGAATACGCCACCGGAGAGCTGCGCCCGCGCGTCGGCGAACGTCAACTTTCCGGTGGCGAATCGCTCCGTTGGGTTCATCAACGCGTCGGTAAACGCGGGTAGACCCCTGGAGGTTGCGGCACCGGGCTGCTCTAGCCGCCGAGGAAGCCGCTGAGAATGTTGCTTACGTCAAAACCTCCCAGCAGCGTTTCGATACTGCTACTGAGCAGGCCCTGGGCGCCGAAGAGCAGGTCCAGCAACGAGGCCAGCAACTCGGCAAAAAAATTGACAATGAATTGGTCAAGTGTCATCCTGTGACTCCTTTGAGAAAGCTCCAACAAACGTAGAAACCAAAATCGCGAACACGCGTTTACGAACAAGATCCATACAGCGAGCGGCGCAACTACCGATCAGCCATCGCTTGGAAAAGAACCCTTGCGGCACCGGACCGCGAGCGTTGCCGTAGAAGCCCGATTCATCCAGATCCAGCGCGCCCAACAAAGCACGCCACCGCGCCGTAATCACTCCAGGCATCGATCCTTGAACATCGGGCCGCGCTTCGTCGATGTCCAGGTGAAGGTGGCTGCGGCTAGAGACCGCAAACTCCCTCCGTTCAGTCACCAGGCTCCATGTATGAGCACGCTGACCGTCTGCTGAGGCAGCGACTGAGTGGTCAAAACCGCACGTCGGACGGCGACCCAGCCTGGCAAGACGTCCCCTATAACCCCCTGAGTTCCCTATGTAAACGCTTTTTTTCAAGGTTTTTCGGAGGTGAGCGTGAGTCCGGCTTGGTTGTCAGGGGTCGGCAACCAGTCGTCAGGTGTCACCCGGGTTACGGGAAGAAGTACTCAGGCGTTCTGACACACTCTCGGGCTGGCATCGATCCCACGGATTGCAATCCGTGGGCTTTGTTTGACGAAGGGGTGGAAGGCATGGATGTTCGTGGTTTCGTTGTCTTGCCGGACGCTGTCGCCGATCGTTGGACTTTCCCCATGAAAGCATGAGTGGATTTATTGTTCACTAGAGCGGGGCTGTTTGTAGGGGATTGCTGCACTAGTGCCGCGTCAGGCGTTGTTTGATGGGTATTAAGGACGGAGCGCTCCCCTGCGGGTCGCCGCTAAACGTGCCGCGCTGGGCGATGTAACCCATCATTTGAGGCGTGACAGAGCACCAGAGGGGTAGAAACATGTCCCATTTCGTGGAAGTGGGGAGAGGACGGGCGAGTTGATTCATTGGAACGAGAGCCAATATAATTGTACCCATAGCATAGAGTTGGAGCGGGCCGTTCGTCCGGTCGTCACCGTTTGAGATAATTGGATATCAGGGAAGGAAGGATTTTATGATCCGGTGCGCACATGTTTGGGGGCGCGGCTTGGCGCTCGTCGGAATTTCGATCGCGAGCGTTGTGGTGTTTCCCGGCGCGGTGGCGGCTGAAGGGTTTCCGGCGTTCAATGTTACCTTGCTGGGGCGGGTGGATCTTGGCGATTTTCCGGACAACCAAAGCCGAGGGAGCGATATCTGGGCGTACGTGTCTCCTTCCGGTCGCGAGTATGCGATCGTGGGGCTGCAGGGCGGCACGGCGTTTGTCGAGGTGACGGATCCGACGGCGCCCAATGTCGTGGGGTATATCGATGGGCCGAATTCGATCTGGCGAGATATGCGGGTGTTGGGCGAATATGCCTACATGGTGAGCGAGGAGGGTAATGGACTTCAGATCGCCGACTTGACCCGGATCGACGACGGCATAGTCACGCTGGCAAACAACAGTCACTTGAACGGTTTCTTCAACAAGGCGCACAACATTTCGGTGAATGTGGATAGCGGATATGCGTACCTGGTGCTGACCGACCTGGCGGTGGGGTTGATCGCGTTGGATCTGAGCAATCCGGTGGCTCCGCAGATAGCAGGTGTGTGGAATGTGCTGGACCTGCACGATGTTCAGGTGCACACCTATACCAGCGGCAAGTATGCCGGGCGGGAGATCGCGTTTGGGTTCGGCGAGGAAAACGGCCTGCAGATTATCGACGTCACGGTCAAGTCGAACATGGTGACGCTGTCATCCCTCCTGTATCCCAACACGACCTACTGCCATCAGGGTTGGCTGAGCGATGACATGCGGTACGTGTTCATAGGCGATGAGCTGGATGAAATCAGCCGTCCAGGTGTGACGACGACGACCACCTATGTGGTGGACGTGTCGGATCTGGAGCACCCGCAATTCGTCACCTCGTTCAGCACCGGGCTGCCGGCTATCGATCACAACCTGATGGTGCGCGGCAACCATGTCTTCGAGGCGAACTACAGCAGCGGGCTTCGGGTCTTTGACTTCTGCGACATCAACAACGTGCAGCAGGTCGCGTTTTTTGATACGCATCCGGAAAACGACAACAGAAATTTCGACGGGGCGTGGGGCACGTTCGCGCGGTTGCCGAGCGGGATCATCATGGTATCGGATCGGGACCGGGGCCTGTTCGTTTTCGATGTCGTGGGGCTGCGAGGGTGCACGGGGAGCAGCGATTGGGATGGGGACGGGGACGTGGACATCCGGGACTATGCACAATTCAAAGAGTGTGCCGGCGGTCAGGGCGTGGCGGCCGGTTCGGACTGCGACGTGTTCGATGCGGACGGCGACGAGGACGTGGATCTGGGCGACTTCGGTGCCATGCAGATCCGGTTCACGGGCACTAAATGGCGTTAGGGCGGGGTTGATGACGCTTGTAGCTGCAGCTTGCAGGCGGCGTGCAGGCGGGTGTGTCCTTGGGGCGTCTGCCAAACGGCAAGCCACTTCGAGCGTGGGTCCGGTGTGCCGTGCGCCAATTGTAACGGGAGACAAGCGTTGTTGGGGAGCGTTAACCGTGGTTCGATGAGCCCACGGGTTGCAACCCGTGGGCTTTGGGCGGTGTGGCCGCTGCTGGGCCTTGCGGCGGCGGCGTGCGTTCAAGAGAATCCGGACGGCGCCGGCGGTGGGCAGGCTGTAACCCAAAGGGTGGACAGGACCTCGGGTTGGGAGCGCCCGCGTTGCGACGAGCGGCAGGCGGAACGTTCGCGCATGGTGCAAGGACAGATAGCGGCGCGTGGTGTTCGCGACCGGGCGGTGCTGGAGGCTATGGGCAACGTGCCGCGGCACTGGTTCATGCCCGAGTCGGTGCAGTCGGCTGCCTATGCGGATCGGCCGGTACCGATCGGCGAGGGGCAGACGATTTCGCAGCCGTACATTGTGGCGTTCATGACCGAGGCGTTGGGCTTGAACCGGGACTCGAAGGTGCTGGAGGTGGGGACGGGGTCGGGCTATCAGGCGGCGGTGCTGGCGGAGATCACGCCGCACGTGTTCAGTATCGAGATCGTGGCGCCCTTGGCGAAGCGTGCGATGCGGATTTTCGAGCGCCGCGGGTACAAGACCATCAAGACGCGCATGGGTGACGGCTACGCCGGTTGGCTGGAGCATGCGCCGTTTGATGCGATTATCGTCACCTGCGCCCCGGACCACATTCCGCAGAAGCTGGTGGAGCAGTTGAAGCCGGGGGGGCGCATCTGCATACCGGTGGGGTCACAATGGAGGGGGCAGTGGCTTCGGCTGGTGACGAAGAAGGGCGACGGCGCGCTGGAGACGGCGGACCTGATACCGGTGCGCTTCGTGCCGATGACGGGTGAAGCGGAACATCCGCGCGATGGTGGTCGTGGGAAGCGCTGAGGACCGTGGTTCGCGGAACCCACGGATTGCAATGCGTGGGCTTTTCTTTCATGGGTTCGAAGGTCGAAGGTCGAATGTCGAATGTCGAAGGTCAAGACTGTCGACCTTTGACCTTTGACCTACGACTCTTGAGGGGAAAAGTAGAATGTCCCCCGTTTCAAGGGAGACCGATCAAGGAGCGCGGAATTGGCGGTTGTTGTTGGGATCGATGAGGCGGGGTATGGACCTTTGCTGGGCCCCTTGGTGGTCACCGGGGTGGCGTTTCAGGTGCCCGACGAGGCGGCGGCGGAATGTCTCTGGCAACGGCTGCAAAACAGTATCACGAAAAGGATCGCCAAACGCGATGTCCGCCTGCCGATTGTCGACAGCAAGAAACTGTTTCGACGCGGAGATGGTCTGAAGGCCCTGGAGCGCAGTGCACTGGTCATGCTGTCGGCGGCGGATCATCGCCCGAGGCGGACTGTGGAGTTGATGGATCAGTTGGCGCCGCATGCTTTGGGCGATTTGAATGACTACCCCTGGTACCAGGATTTTGACCGGGGGCTGCCGGTGGCTAACGATGCGGCGGACATCGCGGTGCGGGCTAACGCGGTGCGGCGGGATATGGCTGATGGGGGCGTGCGTCTTTGGGGTGTCTTCGGCGAACCGCTGTTGGAAGGGCACTTCAATCGCCGGGTTGGGGCTACGCGCAACAAGGCGGTGGTGTCATTGGGGCTGGTGCTGCGCGTCGTCGATCGGGTGGTGCGGGCGGCTGATGGAGAACCGGTGCGGGCTCTTATCGATCGGCAGGGCGGACGGATACGGTATCGAAACTCGCTGATGACCGCGTTCGGCGGCTGTGAGCTGCATATCGACGCTGAATCGGCGGAGCGCAGCGCGTATCGCCTGCTTGGCGGCAAGGGGCTGCTGACGATTGAGTTCGTGACGTCGGGGGAGGAGCATCACCTGCCTGTTGCGCTGGCTAGCATATTCAGCAAGTATATCCGGGAGCTTTTCATGATGGCGCTGAATCGGTTCTGGTGCGAGCGGGTCGAGGGGCTGAATCCGACGGCCGGCTACTATCAGGACGGTCAGCGGTTTCTGGGGCAAATCGAGGCGGCTGTCGAACGGGAAGGTGTGAGCCGGACTTTGTTGGTGCGTAGTCGGTAGGGGGTGCGAGAGAGGATTCTCGCACCAGCGATCGACTCGCACCAGCGATCAACTCGCACCAGCGATCAATGTTGGCACGCGGACCCGCTCGCTGGCGCTCGGGGCTCGGATTGGGGGCGCGGGTTTTTGTTTGTTCTGCCGGGGTTTGACAGTTGGGAAGTGGGTTGATAGGGTGTGGGTCGGTGCCGAGCTGGTATGGGAGTCGATCGATGCCGATTCAAAACTGGTCGGAAAATATCGTCCTGGCTGAGCTTCAAAACGATCCGGTCTGTACGGATGACCTCAATGCGCTGTCCGAGCAACTCACGGCCAATAAGGATGCTGATGTGGTGGTCGATTTCTCGAACGTGAATTACCTGAATTCATCCAACATTGCCAAGCTCCTGAAACTCCGCAAGCTGGTGGTGATCAGCAATCACCGCAGAATGGTGCTGTGCGCGATCAATTCTCATGTGTGGGGCGTGTTCCTGATCACGGGCCTGGAGCGGTTGTTCGAGTTCGCCGACACAGTGGCGTTGGGCCTGGCGGGGATTCAAATCGAAAACGGCCCGGCTGAAGAGTAGACCGACGGGCGGAGGTTGAGGGAGTTTGAAGAAACCGGTCGCTGGCGCTGGTGGTTCGGATTGGCGCCGCACGTTGCCCGCTCCCTTACGGTCGCGTCTCGGATTGGCGCCGCGCGTTGCTCGGATTGGCGCCGCACGTGGACCGCTCCCTTACGGTCGCGGTTCTGATTGGCGCGGCATGTTGCCCGCTCCCTTACGGTCGCGGCTCGGATTGGGGTTGACCGCTCTTTGTTTCAGGGACTTATCCACGCGACGGCGGGGGCGGCGCGAGTGCCTTGCGTTGGGCCTTGCGGGTTTTGCGGCGGCGTCTTTCGGATGGCTTTTCGTAATAACTGGTACGCTTGATGTCTCGGGTGAGTCCCTCTCGCATACAAAGCCGTTTGAAGCGTTTGAGCATCTGCTGGACGCTCTCGTTACTGCGGGGTCGAACTTTAATCACCGTGTGCCTGCTACTCCTTCCGTGTGGATAACCACTGAGCCGGCTAACGTGACCGGCCCACCATTCTCATCTTCGATCCCCTTTGGGGATATTCCCCCGCGTCCAACGAGCCCTGAACGTGCTTCAGATAAGCACCGAGGGTCCCCGGAGTCTACAGGATCGGTTCGGGATACGCCAGACCCCAGTGAAAAATGAAGTGGCCGTCGGGAGCGGTTCTGTTGTAACCTCTTTTCCACGATACAGTTACGGAACTCACAGGATGAACCGGCTGAGGTCCTGGTCGGCTGTGATATCGGCCAGTTGCTCTCGGACGTAGTGGGCGTTGATCTCGACGGACTGTCCGGAACGTTCGCTGGCTTCGAAGGAGAGGGACTCGGTGACGCGTTCCATGATGGTGTACAACCGCCGTGCGCCGATGCTTTGAGAGGATTGGTTGACCTGTACGGCGAAGTCGGCCATGGCTTCGACGGCATCGTCGGTGAAAGAAAGCTTGACGCCCTCGGTGGCCAACAGGGCGACGTGCTGTTTGGTGAGGGCGTTCTCGGGCTCGGTGAGGATGCGCAGGAAGTCGTCGCGTGAGAGGTCGTCGAGCTCGACGCGGATGGGGAATCGGCCCTGCAGTTCGGGCATGAGGTCGGACGGCTTGGCACCGTGGAACGATCCGGCGGCGATGAACAGGATGTGGTCGGTGCGGACCTGGCCTATGCGTGCGTTGACGGTGCAGCCTTCGACGATGGGGAGCAGGTCGCGTTGCACGCCCTGGCGGGAGACGTCGGGCCCGTGGGTGCCGTCGGTGCCGGCCAGCTTGTCGAGCTCGTCCAGGAAGATGATGCCGCTGCTTTCCGTTCGCAGTACGGCCATCTCGTTGACCTTTTCCGGGTCGATGAGCTTGTCGCACTGTTCAGCGAAGATGACCTTGCGTGCCTCACGGATGGGGACGCGGCGTTGTTGGGATTGGGTGGGCATGAGGCGCTCGAGGAAGTTTTGCATTTCCGGTTCGAAGCTGTCGCCGCCAATGGTGGCGAAGATGCCGGGGGGCATGGCCTTTTGTGTGATGGTTAGTTCGACGACTCTGTCCTCAAGTTCGCCGTCGCGCAAGCGGTTGCGCATTTTTTCGCGGCTGCGGTGGCGGCGGTCGGCGGCGTCCCCGTCGGTGTGGTCGTCAGCGGTGCTGACGGGAGGCATGAGGGTGTCGAGGAGAATCTCTTCGGTGGAGCGTTCGGCTTCGACGCGCACGACTTCGGTCTGCTCGGTGCGAACCATGTCGACGGCTCGGTCGAGCAGGTCGCGGACCATGCTCTCGACGTCGCGTCCGTGGTAGCCCACTTCGGTGTATTTGGTGGCTTCGACCTTGACGAAGGGAGCACCGACCAGTGAGGCCAGCCGGCGGGCGATCTCGGTCTTGCCGACGCCGGTGGGCCCGATCATGAGAATGTTCTTGGGACCCACCTCGTCGCGCAGATCATCGGGCAACTGCCGGCGTCGCCAACGATTGCGGATGGCGACGGCGACGGCGCGCTTGGCCTGGTCCTGCCCCACGATGTAGCGATCCAGGGCGGCGACGGTTTCTCGAGGCGTGAGCGTTTTCATGATCGATTCAGTTGCCTTTGGGCGGCTGGGGGATGGTCTCCACGGTGATGCTGTGGTTGGTGTATACGCAGATATCGGCGGCGATGTGCAGGGATTTGTCGACGATTTGCGGCGCGGTCAGCGCGGTTTCGGCGAGAAGGGCCTTTGCGGCGGCCACCGCGTACATTCCGCCGGAACCGACGCCGATCACCCCGTCCGTTGGTTCGATGACATCGCCGCTGCCGCTGATCATCAGGGTGGCTTCGCGGTTGGCCACCACCAGCAGAGAGTTCAAGCGTCTGAGTACGCGGTCAGCGCGCCAATCCTTGGCCAACTCTATGGCCGCCCGGCGGACGTTGCTTTTGTGGGCGTCCAGCTTGGCGCTGAAGCGGTCGAGCAGGGCGAATGCGTCCGCGGCTGCTCCGGCAAATCCGCACCAGACCTGACCATCCTGAAACGAGCGCAGCTTGGTGGCATCGTGCTTGACGGTGGTGTCACCGAGCGAGACCTGCCCGTCTCCGCCGATGGCGACGAGGTCGTCGCGGCGGACGCTGAGGATGGTTGTGGACCGGGTAAGCGGTTCGATGGCTTGTTCATTCATGGCGCAAGCATCCTTACGTGTGGCGAAGACGGTACAATAAGTGGGCATAAGGTGCAATGGTAGTAGGTGAATGGCGAATGGCGAATGGCGAATCGGGAGTGGCGATGGTGTTTTCAATTCGCTATTCTGAATTTGCTATTCTGAATTCCCTGAACATCGTGGACGCATCTACGAGAAACGCGATCGTGGCCGGGTGGAGGTGGTGGGCTGTGGGGCTGGACAGGGCGTGCTGCTTGATCGTGCTATGGGCAGGGCTGTTGGTGAACGGCGGATGCAACGGCCAAGCCGGTGTTGGAAACAGCAATTACGACCTGCCAGCCGCCAGGCCGGCTGTGGTGGAACCGGATGACATTCCGCCGGAGCTAGCGGAAGCGGTTGAGTCGGGTGAGGGAAAATGGCTTGGTGTCGAGCGAGTTGGGGAGGGGGCGGAAGGGGGGTGGGCCACCGGCCTCTTCATTTCATCAGCCAACAAGATCGTGATCGAGACGGGCGATGTAGTACAGTTCGTGATGCATCTGGAGCGCATGGAGATCGACTGGACCCGGCGGGTGGTGCTGAAGATCGACGGGGCCAGTTTCGAGCTGACCCGCAAGCATTACCCGACGATTCGTCTCCGAAGGTCGACGGGCGGCGGTTGGAACGTAGCGGGGAACAAACCCCCGTCATGAACACGGGCGGATTACCAGCGAATAGCGAATGACGAATGGCGAATAGCGAAGTCGTCGATCTCAACTCGACATTCGACATTCGACATTCGACATTCGACCTTCTACATTCGACATTCACATGACACAAGTTGCGTGGTCATGTATGCTGGTGTTCCGCGGCGCCGGTAGCTCAGGTGGATAGAGCATCGGATTTCTAATCCGAATGTCGTGGGTTCGAGTCCCGCCCGGCGTGGTCAAGAACGCGGTTATTGGTGGTCAACAGGCAAACGGACGGTGACGAGGACGTCGATGTTGATGACTTTGTACAATTCCATCGTGCGGTCACCGGGGCGGCTACGGATTGGGGATTGGGGATTGGGGATTGCGGATTGGGTTTAGCAGGCGGAAGCGGGCCGCTGAGCCGCGGGCAAGTCAATGATGAATTTGCGCTATCGGCTGACCTATCTGCTTGTGACCTTCGCGGCGTTCGCCGTGCTGTCGGCTACGGTGACCATTTACGCCGTCAACCTCCAGATCGCCGACGTCATTGATGGCTTTGTGCGGTCGCTGGATGAAACGGACCAGGTGTATTATCTGCGACGGATGGCCCGCGAGCAGGTGCTGCAACTCGATGAAATCGTTGACCGGCGCCGGACGGTGAGCGCGACCTACATCGCGGAGAGGGAGGCGTTCTTCGGCAAGTTCCGGCGTGTGGCCCGGCTTCTGCTCGAACGTGATGACAAAACGGCTTCGGAGAGTATCTCCTTCGTGGCCCGGAAACTGGAAGCATCGATGAATCGCTGCCTGGAGCTGGTGGAGAGTAACGAGATTGACCAGGCGCGGGAGTTGCTGAACACGCGCATCAAAGACGTACTGCTTAACCAGGCCGTCTCGCGACTGCGCGGTGTGGAGCGGCGGTTGGGAGACACCCGTACGCGCTCGGTAAGCGGACTGGTGGCGACGACGAAGAAAGTGCTGGTGGTTACGGTTGTCATCGGCGTCTTTGGGGCCACGCTCGTTGTCGCCGGGGCGGCCCTGGTACGACGCTGGCTGTTCGTTCCCCTCATGCAGCTTCAAGAGGCTACCGAGAAGTTTAGCGACGGAGATTTCGGATATCGCACGGCACTTACGCGGGCGGATGAGCTCGGGCGGCTGGGCACGGCACTGAATACCATGGCCCAATCGGTCTCGGACGCACAACAGCAACTGAGCGTGTCTGAAACCAAGCACCGTTCACTGTTCGAGAACCTTCGTGACGCGGTGGTTATCGTGGACGTCGCCGGGACCGTTGTGGAGTGTCACGACGGCGATTCGAGGTTGTTGCGGATCGACGGAGACCAGGATGTGTCGCACGCGACACTGCAAAACGAACCGGTGGGACGACACATTCTTGATGTTTGGCCCGAATGGCGCCGGGCTGTGCCGGATTGGACCTCGCTGATCAAGGAGGTGATCAGGGGTGGTCGACGGTACCAGGATGTTGACGTCGAACTAGGACCGGAGAACGACGACGGCCGGCAGGTGGTCGTCGATTTGATCGTCTACGGCGTCGAGTACGGTGACGTGCGTCGGGCCGTCGTTGTTCTTCGCGATGTGACCGAGCGGCATCGACTGGAGACTCGTTTGCGGCGGGCGGAGACGACGGAAGCGATCGGGACGCTGGCTGGAGGATTGGCGCACGATTTCAATAATCTGCTGACCAGCGCCATCGGCACGCTTTCGTTGATGGAGCAGGAACTCGTTGATCCTTCGCCGGCGCCCGGAGGGATGTCGCACGCGACACCGCTAACCGGGATTCGGAAAGATCGGAAAGACGATCCGCAGGTCGAGCGTGTCCGAACGGCTCTGCGAGCGTGCTGGCAGGCGGCGGGATTGTCGAGGCGGTTGCTCAACTTCGCCAGCGGGGCCCACGGATTCCCCGAAGTGCTGAGCCTTCGCGAATCCGTCAAGCTAATCCTTGACTCGTTCGACCCGTCATACTTCATAGGGATCGAGTTGCGGACCGACCTGGCCGATCCGGTGCTGGTCAAGATGGACCGGGATCAGTTGACCCAGGTGGTGCTCAATCTGATCCGCAACGCCTGCGACGCCATGCCCGACGGCGGGGAACTGTGCTTCGCCGTCGATTCGATGACGGCCCGCAACCCCGAGGGCGAGCCCGACGCGCCGCGTCGTTACGCCGTGCTGACGGTTAGAGATACCGGGGCGGGCATGTCGGCGGCAGCCAGGAAACGTGTATTCGAACCGTTCTTCACCACCAAGCCTCCGGGCATAGGCCGTGGGCGTGGGATGGGGATGGCCACTGTTCAGGCCGCCGTCAAGGGTGCCGACGGATTCATTGAATTCGATAGCGAGCTTGGGGTTGGAACAACTTTCCGGGTCTATGTGCCCGAAGCTGTCGGGACACCCCAAGACAGAGAAACCGCGATCGTTGGGCCAGGGGCGACGCCCACGGATTCGAGTCCGTGGGCTGCCGAGGGCAACATACTGCTGGTGGATGATGACCCCATGGTGCTTCCGGTGTGTCAGGAGGTGCTCGAGCGCTGGGGCTATTCCGTCATAGCGGCGGACTCGATCGTCAATGCCCGCGAGAAGTTCGCATCGCGCAAGAAGCAGATTCCCCTGGCCATCATCGACATGAATCTTTCCGAGGGGGCCGGGGTCGATCTGGCCAAGGAACTGGTCGAGATGAGCCCGAACCTGCGGATCGTCTTCATCAGCGGATACGCCGAGAAAGCTGTTCCCGTAGAACTTGAAAAGCACGTCTGCGCCCAGTTGGCAAAACCGTTCAGAATGGAAGTGTTAGGTGAGATTCTTGCGGCGGCGCTTCGTACGACGGTTTCGGAGATCAGAAACGCGACCGTCAAGGATCGCTCAACGACAGAAGACCTGTAGGTGCGGATCGGGGAACCGCGCCGGATTGAATCCCACGGATTCGAATCCGTGGGCTTCGGCGCCGCGAGTAGTCGGGACTATGTAATCTCCTCCGGTTCCTTGTCGGAGAGGATGTATCCGGATCGGTGTACGGTGTGGATGATTCGGGGATACCGTCCACGTTCGATTTTGTTGCGCAGGTAGTTGATGTAGACGTTCAGGACGTTGCTGTCGCTGTCGGCTTCGTCACCCCAGACCTCCTCCAAAATGCGCTCGCGAAGAATGACTTTCTCGGGTCGGCGCATCAGATAGGCCAGCAGCTCCATCTCCCGGGCTGAGAGCGTCGCTTCCAGGACTCCGCGGACGACTTTTCGCCGAAGAAGATCGAGCTTCAGGTCCCGGTAGTTCAGGGTATACCTGGCGTCGGCGGTGGAGCGGCGTAGGATGGCCTGCAGGCGGGCACGCAATTCGCCGACGGCGAACGGCTTGCACAGGTAATCGTCCGCGCCGCGGTTTAATCCCTCAACGCGCTCTGCCACCGTGCTCTTGGCGGTCAGCATCAGGATGGGGATGTCGTCTCCGGAGGCGCGGAGCTTGTCCGCCAGGCTCAAGCCGTCACCTTCCGGCAAGGTTAGATCAAGGATAACGGCATCGTAGACTTGGGCGGCCATTTGTGCCTCGGCCTGCGCTGTGGTGCGGGCGTAGTCGAGTTTGAATTTGTGCTCGTCGAGGCTCTGGCGGATGGTGGCGACGACCTCTTGATCGTCCTCCACGAGTAACAGACGGATCGGCATTCTGGATGGCGGTAGGGGACTCACGGTGAGGTCGCTTCGGTTCATGCTACTCTACGGATCACAATGTCCGCACGGCGCCAGACCCTGGTCAAACGCGGCGTCGCGGCTTACCAGGTCAATCTTATCATCCGGCTTGATGTTGGCTACATCCTGGCACGTCAGCCGGTGGAATGATCCGTGTTTGCGATCTCCGAAGTAGCGCCTGGCGGCGGCGACCTGGAGCGCCCATAATCCTCGGTGAGCCGCGCGAGCGTCACTCTGAGCAGCGAGAAGCTCGTCGGCGAATCGCTGCTGGCCGGCTTTGAGGCGGACGTAAGCGAGTCCTTCACGTACCAGCCGCTCGTTCACCATCCCGCCGTCGACAAAGACGTAGGCGTTCCATCGGCCGCGGTCGTCTTTCTGGCGGCCCGGGAAGCGCAAGCGCGGCTGCTCGTGCTCGACCAGCTCGCCGAGGGCCTGGAACGCCTGGTCACCGAGGGGCTCGCTTCGATAGGGTGCTCGAATACCAGCCAGCACAACATACCCCTCCGGCTCGATCTTGAACTTATTGCCGCTGATGACCCGGTTGACGATGACGCTCCTGGTTTGCGGCATCGCCAGGACCCGGTCATCGGGCTCTATCAGCCGGTAAGCGGAAAAAGTGATCGCCATCAGCGCGCCCACGGCAATCACCGTGCTCTTGTTTACGGTGTCTTCAAATCGCATCGTTGGTGTGTATCCGCTGTGTGTGCACCACGGTGATTGCGGCGCGCTGGGATTGAGCAAGCCTGGGAGCATCACTGCGTGATGGTTCGAGGGCTTTGCGTCCTTTGTTGAGTACCGGAACCACCATGGCCCAGAGTGGCGCCGCGTAGGGGGCGGTACGGTCTCGGAATGCGTGGAGGGCCCCGGCGCGGAAAAGCGTAGCCGCCCAGTAGTAGGCCAACGCCGATTCGTCCACCGGTTCCGTGGCCGATTCATATTCTTGCAGCATGGCCCGGGCCAGCGAAGTGTAGTACTCGAAGCCGTGGTCATGTTCGAGGCACCACAGCCACAGATGGGCAAGACAGTTGCCGACGTCCGCGCAGCGATCGCCGGCGGCCAGCGTGTCGAGATCCAGGATAGTGGTGGCGTCCTTGCCAATGACGATCTGCGATTCGTAGAAGTCACCGTGCGTTACCACCGCCCGCGAAGGCTCGAACCGCCTCCGCGCATCAGCCAGTTGTTGCAATAGTTCGCCGGCCTGGTCGGCGAGCGCCGGCCGCAACGCGCCTATCAACTCGCACCAGCGCTTCAAGGTGTTCCAATAGCCCTGGGAATTCGCGTCTTTCAGTTGCAGGACCGGGCAAGATTGTAACGCGGCTAACACCCGGGCTGAACGTTGTGCCAATAACATGTCCGAAGGCTCGAAGCCGCCTGCGGCTGAGACATCGCTCCACTCGGTAACGGCCATTCGGAGGTCAGGTTCGTAACCCAGCATTCGAGGCACGCGAACGCTGCCGTCGCCGAACGAGGCCAGATGATCGGCCAGGTGCCGATGTCGCTCGGCCAGCTTCTTTCCGCGGTTGTTGGCGTAGCACTTTCCAGCCCACGCCCGATGCGGTCCCGGGCCATTGCTCTCCACATAGCGCACCACGAACCGCCGGCCACGCCGAAAGGAAACCGGCTCGCAACAAAGCGATTCCGCGCTGGGCCCGGTGACGTTTCGGGATTCCCTTGACAGGAGATCCCCGATTCTTGAGGCCATTTCGCCGGCGTCCAGACATCGGCCGACTTGCGGAAAGGCGGGATCCTGATCCATGGAGTGAATGGTCACATTCAAGGTCGGAATGTCGACATAGACGCCGGAAACAGGTGAAGCCCACGGATTCGAATCCGTGGGCTTCAGCGGCCAGGATTCGAATCCGTGGGTTTCAACGTCCAACATCGGATAACGCCCGTAAAGCGTAACGACCGATGGATCCCACGGATTCGAATCCATGGGCTTCTGCATCTGGGTGAAGCGGCTCTTCGTGGCGCCAAGCCGAACGGCGTATTCGATGTCGAATCGTCCCTGGGGTCTGGGCGTGAATCGACGAACCAGCACCTCTTCCGCCTGAACTCCGCCCGGCCAATCAATACACCGGTTCAGCTCGTCGCGCACGACGTGCCCTGCGAGGCAGCGGCTGATAGCGCCCAGGATGAATCCCACGGATTCGAATCCGTGGGCTTCCGAACCCCGAGCGCTAGCGATGGGTCTTTCCGATTGATTGGGGGGAGTTGTCAAACGAGCATCTCCGAGTCATCGCGTTGTCTTGCAGTCTCGAGAGCGCGTTCCAGACAGAGCTGTAATAGTGCGGGCCAGCCGGGCCGCAGATGCCGCACCATCCCCCTTGCAAGTGTCAACAGCGCGACCACCGAATACCAACGAATTCGGCGGACGTCCACGGCCCGGCCGGTCTCCGCTTCCCACGCATTCAGGAATTCCAGCACCCATGTGCCGGCTTGTTCGATACCAACGTTGAGTTCATCGCGCACCGGGAGCATTGAGAGTTGTGTTGCAAACGTCGCCACGTCAACCCAGGGATCACCGCGTGCACAACGTTCGAGATCAAGAATGGTCAACCGCTGCGTCCGGCCGCGCAGTTGATTCCAGTGAAAATCGTTGTGTATGGTCCGATAGGCATCGGCCTTCACCTCGGGCGGCGATGCCGCTAACGCCTGGACCACCGAGTCGACGTGGGAACGCAGAGCGGGCAGCACGGTGGCGATATCGTCGGCGCAGTGCTTGGCAGCGTTCAGGTCGTCTTCGGCTGAGCGCACCTCCAGATGGTCGATGGTGGTTTGGTGCAAAGCGTTAAGCCCTGCCGCAACCCGGCCCATAATGGCTTGCGAATCCCCGGTCTGGAGAAGCTCCAGCAACGACTGGCCCCAGACCCAGCGGATGGCCAGCATGCCCAGGTTTGTATCCAGCGCCACCGGTTTCGGGACTCGGAAGAAGCCCTCGAAGCGATGCCGCTCCCGGCGCATGGCGAGGACTCGTGAGTAGATCCGCTGGCAGGCGGCGGCGTCCGCCGATCGCACCACGATGGCCCGTTTAACCTGTTCTTCAGCCACGAGGTCATAGCATCGTGCCTGAAGGAAGACGATCCACTTCTGCTCGGGCACGTAGCGGAGCAGCGAGCGCCGTAGAGAGTCGGGCTGCAGTTCCAGCGCCGATTCGTCTTGGCTGAGCCAGTGTTGCCAAGCTCGGGCGGCGCGGTCGCGCCCGGCGAACTTGCGAAGCCCGCGCAACCGCCGGTCGCTGGGGAAGCGATAGAGCTCAACATCGAATCCGCCGACGTTTACGATCCGGCCTCGACGCGACATCGGTTGGCGCACGGGGTAGCGCACGTAGCAAACGTCACCGTCGGGCCAGGTTCGACGCCTGCCGGGGTTGCCATCGTTGAAGAGCACGTAGGCGATGCGAACGTGTTCGCCCGGATCGTAGAGGGCTTCGATGGCGCGGCAGACGGGGCGCTGGGTGAATTCCACGGAACCCGGGGTGTCGCACGCGACACCGCTAGCCGGTGACGATTCGTTCTTCGGGGGAGAGTTGGTTCTGATATGCTCGCGCAGCACGGGCAGGATGCGATCCGGCGCCAACGCTTCGATTATTCTCCCGTGCGTCGGGTCAACAGGCCAATCGTTCGGATTCGTGAGCATCGACCGACTCCTGAGAGTTAATTTCGGATTGTGGATTTCGGATTTCGGATCGCGGATTTGGGGACGTCTTTTCTGTACGTTGGAGCTGGGCGCTGTACAGCGCGGCGTAATGGGAACAGCACTGCAGTAGCGCCGCATGTTTGCCCGTCGCCAGCAAACGGCCCTGGTCCAACACCGCGATCTTGTCGAACCGCTGCATCGACGACATATCGTGGCAAATGACCAGCGTTGTTGGGGCCCGCTCCCTTACGGTCGCGTCTCTGTGCATAGTCGCGTCTCTGTGCATAAACGTCTTCTCCGCCGCCCGAGCGCTTTGAGGGTCGAGCCCGGTAACCGGCTCGTCCAGTATCAGAATGGGCGCAGAGCGGAGCAGGGCCCGGGCCAACGCGATGCGTTGCCGCTGTCCACCCGAAAGCGTCGTCCCCCGTTCGCTCAACCTGGTGTCGTAGCGGTCCGGAAGTTCTTTGATGAAACGGTGGGCACCGACGATCTTCGCTGCTCGACGGACCTCGGTCATGTCGATTTCTTCACAGCCCAGGGCGATGTTCTCCGCAACGGTCAGTCCGAAAAGGACCGTGTCCTGCTGAACCACGGCGATCTGGTCGCGCAATGATGCGACGGTGAACCTACGAATGTCCGTACCGTCGATGCGAATCTCCCCTTCGGATACATCATAGAAACGCAACAGGAGCTTCATCAAGGTGCTCTTGCCGGCGCCGCTTCTTCCTACGATGGCCACACGCTGCCCCGGCTCCACTCGCAAGGAGACGTCGCATAATGCTTGCGTCCCGTCGCCGTAAACAAAAGTCACGCGGTCCAGTTCGATCCCGCCTTTCACTTCGCGGGCCACCAGCGCGTCCGCCTGGTCCTGGATCGCGGGTGGAATCTCGAGGATTTCCGCGACACGCAGTCCGCACGCCGTGGCCTTGGCCGTCTGGCCCGCCAGCTTGGACAGTTTTCGAAGCGGTTTGTTTATCGCTCGGACGTAGGCTACGAACACCAGCAGATCGCCCGCCGTCATTACCCCCGCCAGCACGTCGCGCACGCCGATGTACAGCACCGCGCATAGCCCCACCGCCGAGGCCAGCGACACGATGCGGAACAACCGCGCTTCCAATCGCGTCGTCCGAACGCCGGCGCGGATGGAGCTGCGGTTTTGCCGGGCGAAGCGTCGCAACTCAATCTTCTCGCGGTTGAAGGCCTGCACCACCGTTATCGCCCCCAGCACCTCGTGGGCGATTGAGGCTACGAAACTCTCCTTCTCGCGTTGATTCTTGACCGCGCGTGTGATCCTTTTGGAGATACGGGTGGCCGAGATCGCGATGAGAGGGATCATGGCCGTCGCGACGGCGGCCAACAACGGGTTGAGCCAGAACATCACCGCGATCGTCGCGACGATAGTCATGACGTTTTCGCCCGCGGTGATGCAGGCGTTGATCATCATCTGGCGCAGCATCTGCATATCACCGGTCAGCCGCATCAACAGGTCGCCGGTTCGCCGGGACTCGAACACCGCGGGACTGAGTCGCTGCATGTGCCGGAACAGATCGTGCCGGAGTTTGCCGACCACCCTTTGGCCGGTCTGTGCCAGTATCACGTCACGAACGTAGGCGAAGAGTGACTGGGCCAGAGCGATCAGGAGAACAACAGCGCAAACAACGGCCAGAGCACCGCCCGGTGTCGGCGCATATCGAGCGAACCACCTGCCGATCGCCGAATCGGCCATGGCGTCCGAAAGCACAACGTCAAAGATGATTTTAATGGGCCAGGGTGAGATGACGGCCATGGCCACCGCACCCATGGTCGCGGCAAATGCCACCAGCATGGCCTTCCAATGGGGGCGCACGTACTTGGCGAATCGCCGGCGGATGATGTCTAATTCGCCGACGTTGAGCTTGCCCCGCCGGGTTCGGATAGCGTGCAGCCACTTCATGGTTCGCACTCCGCTTTTCCGAGCCCCGAGCGCCAGCGAGAGGTCTTTCCGCGCTGGTTTGGGTCGATCGCAGCGGTTCCTTCGGCGCCGCTCAGAACCGTCCCGGCGTGCGTGGGGATCAAGGAGCGCTCTCCCCATAAATCCCACGAATTCGAATCCGTGGGCTTCAGCACTTGAGTGAACCAGTTCTTCATGCCGGCGACGTTCCTGCGGATGTCGAACAGGGACTCGACGCGCCGTCGTCCTTCACCGGCGAGCGAGGCGGCCAGATCGGAATCCTGCAATACCAGGCCGATCGCGTCGGCCAACCCTTCTTCGTTCCCAGGCCCGACCAGCAAACCGCTATGACCATGCTCGATGATCTCGGGCACACCGGAGATCGTCGTGCTGACACAGGGACACCCACAGGCCATGGCCTCCAGGAGCACGGTGGGAAGGGCATCGACGTTGCCGTCCTTGGCCTGTACACACGGTAGTGCGAAGCAAGCAGCTTCAGCCAACAGCCGGCGCACGCGGGATTGGCTCAACGGGCCGGCCAGCGTCACCATGGCCTTGGGGATTGTGGATTGTGGATTGTGGATTGACGATTGCCGATTGACGATTGGGGATTCCCTTCGTCCGTGCGTCCCTTGGTCCCTTGGTCCCTTGGTCCCTTCGTCTTTTCCCCGATTCAATCCCAGCATCTTGATTTCAGCCTTGAGCCGGCCCTTTTCCGGGCCCTCTCCGACTATGGTGCAGGACACCTCCAGGCCTGTGTCACGCAAGCGGGCGACGGCACGAATCAAGTGGATGAATCCTTTCTTTTCAATCAGCCGCCCGACGCTCAGGATGGCGAACGGGGTTCGCGGTGCGCCATTGGTCCGAAACGTCTTCAGGTCGATACCGTTGTAGTTGACTCTGATCTTATCGGGCTCGACGCCGGGCAGATTGTTGATCATGAAATCGCGATTGTACTCGCTGACCGTCACGGTGAAGCGCGAGGAGTTGATCTTGCATGCCAGCAACCGGCGGTCCACGTTTTCGCGAAAGATATCGAACGCGTGCAGCGTCAGGCTGTAGGACAACCCGCCCATGATATTCGCCAGATACGCCACCGATGCTTCGTGGGTGCCGAAGTGCACGTGTACGTGCCGGACATCGCGTTTTCTGGCCCAGCGCAGGACCAGGGCAGCCTGCAGGAGGTCCGTCCCGTCGGCTCCCCGGTGCCGGAACGTTTCAGCAACAGTGCGGGCATAGGACCGTGGCCGGGCCCGTAGATTCGACCAATGGGTCTTGAGGATCCTGGCCCGAGATTCGGCGAATAATTCCGGGATGTATTCCGCTCTTGCCCGCACGCGGCTGAGTGATTCGTGGAACCGGCCGTCGGTGGGTTTCTTGAGCGAAAGGATGCTTAACCCAACGCCTTGTCGTTCGAGTTCGAGTATTTCGTTCACGACGAAGGTCTGGGTGAATCGTGGGTACATCCGCAGCATGTAGCCGACGTGCATGTTGTCACGCGCCTCGTTGACGATTGCGGATTGCGGGTTGCGGATTAGGGATTGCGGATTCCATTCCGTCCCTTCGTCCCTCCGTCCCTTCGTCCCTTCCTCGTTCATACCAGGTTCCCAGGCCCACGGATTCGAATCCGTGGGATCGAATCGGTGCCGGATCCCACCAGACCGGCAACCACTTCACTCGTCGAAATCGCCGCAACACGCCACGTATAATCGCGCTGGACCCGCACCCGAGCCGCCGCCCCCATTCGGCGGCGCAGCGCGGGATCGCAGCGCGCCTTCAACAGCGCCTGCACCAATGAATCGACGTCGTCAGCCTCGCATAACAACCCCTGCTCACCGTCGGTGATCACCTCTTCGATCTGACCCAATCTACTGGCCACCACGCATCGACCGGCAGCCATGTATTCAAAGATCTTGATCGGTGAAAAGTAGAATCCATCGCGTTTTGCGGTGTGGCGCGCGACACCCGATCCCCCCACTGACCGGAACGGCGCAACTGCCACATCCATCGCACCGATGTACTGAGGGATGGCCCGGTGATCCACCGCCCCGGTGAACGTGACCGAGTCCTCCAGTCCTTCCGCCTGCACCTGATCCTGCAGCCGCTGCATCATCGGCCCGGCGCCGACGATCAGCAGTTTAGCGGTGTCGCGCGCGACACCCGATCGCACACGCTTGAACGCCGACACCAACAGATCGACGCCGTGCCACACTTTCAGGCTCCCCACAAAGCCGATAACGAAATCGCCATCAAGCCCAAGTTCGTCACGTATCGATTCTCGTTTAGCAGTGTCGCGCGCGACACCCTCCCCGGCACCCCCGTCGTTGGCGGGATGAAAAGCTTCAACATCAGCCCCATTGGGAACGACCCGCACCTTTGGCCCATCGACTCCGATTTCGATGAGGGTCTGGCGAAGCTCGTTGGAGACGGCCAGCACTGCGTCCGCCCGCCGAAGAACGCGCGACTCCATGCGGCGGGCCAGGGGCCCCATTTCCAGGTCGCGAAATTGCTTGGCTTCGCGGCTGAGCAGCGCGTTGACTTCGACGATGAACGGGCACCCCACTTCGCCGGCCAGGTCAAGCCCGACGTGGCCAAACAGCGACAGTCGTTCGATGATAGCGTCCGGAGGGTGGTGCTTGATGGCTTCGATGGCCCGCGCCGTGGCCCACTCGTTATAGAACATGGAGCGCATCTCACCAGCCAGGCCGCGCGGCAGATCGTGGTTTTTCAGGTATCGCCGCAGCTTAGCGGTGTCGCGTACGACACCACAGGCCTCCCACGATTCCTGCGGCAGCAACGGCGTCGCGGGGTGTCCATCTCCCGGGCCGGCGTGCGGGCTCAGAAGAGTTACGCTGTGTCCCAAATCGCACAGCGCCCGGGTGATAGCTCGGAGGTGGATCGAAGCACCCTTCGCGCCCGACGGTGGCACTCCGAAGTCGCTACACACGTACAGGAGCTTCAACGCTGCGCCCTCCGTTCCACAGGACCGCGCACTTATCCGCGATGCGGTCCAACCCGTGCAGATCCAGACGCGAAGAGTCCGGGGCCCTGGGATTGTCAAGCATTTCCAGGACGCGCTCGCTCAAACGCCGCGGCGTCAGCGTGGCCGGATGGGCCGTAGAAATCACCCCCAGGCGCTCCCAGATCGTCGCTCGGATAGCCTGCTCGTAACGCGGGAAAACACGTGGCACCACCAATGCCGCCTTGCCGTAGGAGGCGATCTCGCAGAGCGTATTGTAGCCGCCCATCGACACCACCAGATCGGCGCTGCGCATCAGACAGCTCATGCAGCCGGTATGATCAAGCCACCTCGTTTCCGGCAGATCCAACGCTGCCTGGCGCAGCCAGCGGGCCGCACCGCGTGGCACGTCCGGCCCGGCGACGATCGTCGACCGGCCCCCTCTCTTGGCCACTGTCCCTGCCGCCTCCGCGATGTACTTGCCAAGCAGTTCCACGCCGTCCGATCCGCCGCCGACGGTTACCAGAACGTGTTGGTGATTGGGGATTGGGGATTGGGGATTGACGATTGACGATTGACGATCGACGATTGGGCATTCCCTTCGTCCCTTCGTCCCTTCGTCCCTTTGTCCCTTCCTCTCTCTCCGTCCCTCTGTGCTTTCGTGCCTGCGTGCCTCCGATGTGTCGTGGTCGCACGGATTGCGTTCGATGTAGCCGGTATAGCTGAGCTTGTTGCATACGGATTGCGGCAGCCGGTATTCGCGAACTACGTCATACACCGACTGACTGCCGTATACCCATATCTCGTCATAGCACTCCTCCAACACCCGGGGCACGTCTTGGTCGTTCCACTGCCGGATGGTGGCCTCGGGCGTGTCTTCGATATCCCGCATCCCGAACACTACCCGCGTCTGGGGGCAGTTCCGCCGCAGCCACTGCAGAACCGGAACCAGTTCCCGGCAGACTCCTACGGGGTTTTTGTCTACCAGGAAGATCGACGGTCGAAAGTACTGTACCGTGGCAAGCAGCAGCGCCCGACGACACTTCAGAAGCTGACGCGTACGCAGTGGCAGGAACTTACTCTCGTATACACCGTCCGATCGCTTGTTCAGCGCGGGCAGCTTCACGTAGTCCATACCGCGTGGAATCGTGAACAGCGGGACATACGGCGTGCCCGTGGCAATCAGGAACGACGACCCCGGAAAGCGGCTGGTCAGACGCTCACATATAGCGATGCTGCGGCGAAGGTGGCCTATGCCCACGCTGTCGTGGCAGTAGACCATCATGCGGTCGGCGCGGGTTCGAGATACTGAGCGATCTGCTTTCACGGCGCCCCTCTCAATACGGCGATGCCGACTGTGGGACAGGCTTTCCAGCCCGTCATCTGACCGGCTGGAAAGCCGGTCCCACAAGGCTCGGCGCTTCCG
>JAZGDL010000239.1:0-2447 GCA_036477795.1 Phycisphaerae bacterium | reverse complement strand
CGGAGCCTGTGTATGTCGCGGCATGATGACCGGGTGACACTACGGCAGATGTTGGATCATGTCCGCGAGGTGACCGAGCTGACCACGGGGCGGTCACGTTCGGATCTCGATACCGATCGGGTGCTGTACCTGGCGACGCTTCAGCTTCTTCAAATCGTAGGCGAGGCGGCCAATCGTCTGTCGGAAGCCTGCCGGGAGTCGCACCCGGAGATTCCGTGGGCTGAGATTATCGCGCTCCGCAACCGGTTGATTCACGGCTACAACAATGTTGACGCGGACATTCTCTGGAAAGTGATGACGGTTGATACACCTGCGCTGATCGCCTCTTTAGAAAACATCGTTCGGGCGAACGGGTCGTAGGAAAGAACACCTCAGGATTGACAATCGAGGCACAAGACAATGACCGAGCGATCCGACGCCTTGATCATCGGCGGAGGCATCATCGGTCTGTCCGTCGCCTTTCGTTTATGCCAGGCCGATTTGAGCGTGACCATCCTGGAACGCGGCGGCTGCGGCTGCGCTGCCTCCTGGGCCGCCGCCGGCATCATCGCTCCGGGCAATCCGCATCGCTCCGACCACCTCTACGCCATCCACTGTGAGAGCATCGATCGCTACCCGTCTTTCTGCGGCGAACTCCAGGACATCTCCGGCATCGACCCCCAATACACCAGGTGCGGCGCTCTGCGCTTCTTGACCACCGAACAGTTCGTCCAGATGGGCGAATCGGACATCCGCGTCACCGCCGAGCGCACGACCGATGACGGCCTCCCCGTCCTCGAACTACTCACCACCGACCAGTGCCGCAAACTGGAACCTAGTGTCACCGGCGAAGCCCTGGCCATCATGCAATGCCGCACCACCGCCCAAGTGCGCAATCCGCGCCTACTCAGAGCCCTGCGAACCGCCTGCACCAAGCTCGGCGTCACCATCCGCGAAAACACACCGGTAGCATCTCTCACCGTCGAGAAAAGGCGGGTCACCGGGGCCCGAACGCACAGCGAGTACTTCACCGCCGATCGTACCGTGCTTTGCGCCGGGGCATGGTCCAGCCAATTCGTCGCACCAGACCTCGCCGATCTCATCCCCGTGCACCCTGTCAAGGGTCAGATCATCCTACTGGACACCGTTGCCAATCTCCCCGAGCCGCGGGATTCATCCCGCGCGCCGCCGGAAGTGCCCTCGGACGATGTCAACACCCACGTGCCCGCCAAAGGACCACCGTTCTCGCGCGTCATCCACAAACGTCACACTTACCTGGTGCCCCGCAATGACGGCAAGGTACTACTCGGCGCCACCATCGAGCCCGACGCCGGATTCGACAAACGCAACACCGCCCAAGCCGTGAACTCCCTCATGACCGACGCCATCATCATGGTCCCCTGCATCGCCCAGGCTTCCGTAGCCGCCATGTGGTCCGGGTTCCGGCCCGGCACACCCGACGGACGCCCCCACATCGGGCCCGTTCCCGGGCACCAAGGACTCATCGCCGCAACCGGGCACTACCGCTCCGGACTGGCGCTGGCCCCCATCACCGCTGACATCGTCCGGGATCTTATCGTGCATGGGAAAACCAGCTTCGAACTCGACCGCTGCGCCCCCGGCCGCAAATTCCCTGGACCTTGACCTGCTACAAACCCGATCCTAATGTACTGATCTGCGTTTGGAAGGCTAGAGGGGTAGAAGGTTGAAAGGTTGGAAGGTTCAAGGTTGAAAGTCGGTAATTCGAAGCTTCAACCTTCAACCTTCAACCTTTAACCTTCAACCTCGTTTCTAAGAAAGGTGGTGCGAAATGGCAATTCGAGTTGGCATCAACGGTTTCGGGCGTATCGGGCGGCTCGTTCTAAGAGCTATCACTGCCCGGGGTGACAGATTCGACGTGGTCGCGATCAACGACCTCGGCAGCCCCGCGGCCCTGGCCCACCTGTTCAAGCGGGACTCCGTGCACGGGCCCTTTAACGGAACTGTTTCCGTCGATGGTGACTCAGCCCTGAAGATCAACGGCAAGACCGTGGCCATCCTGGCTGAGCGGGCCCCGGCCAAGCTGCCCTGGGCTGATCTGGGCGTCGACGTGGTCGTGGAATGCACCGGCTTGTTCACCAAACGGGCCGGCGAAAAGGGCGGTTACGGTGACCACCTGCAGGCCGGCGCCAGGAAAGTTATCCTGTCGGCACCCGCCAAGGACGAGCCCGACTTGACCGTGGTACTCGGCGTCAACGACGATCAGCTCAAGCCCGAGCATTCATGCGTTTCCAACGCCAGTTGCACCACCAACTGCCTGGCTCCGATGGCCAGCACTTTGCACGACAACTTCGGCTTCGTGGAAGGGCTCATGACAACCATCCACGCCTACACCAACGACCAACGCACCGCGGACCAGTTGCACAGCGACCCCAGACGTGCTCGGGCGGCTGCCATCAACGTGATCCCCACCACCACCGGCGCCGCCA
>JAZGDL010000238.1:0-2571 GCA_036477795.1 Phycisphaerae bacterium | reverse complement strand
TCTGGGGCGATCGACGCTGTTACCACGGCCGCCAGCCTAGGCGCCAACGCTAGCTTCTGGGAGTTCCTGAAGTACATGTATCCGACGAACCACGTTTGGGGTTCGAACATGGTTACCGTCAACCTCGACGCTTTGAACAAGCTGAAACAAGGGCACCGTAAGGCGATCATCGACGTGGCCAGGCGCCTCGAAGCCGAGTTCTGGGATGTCAGCCGGCGCGAGGACACGGACAAGTCCAAGATCCTGACCGACAACGGCATGGTTAAGGGCGCGGTAGGGCCGAAAATGCTCAAGCGGATGCAGGATCTCACCACGGCTATGATGAAGCGTAAGATTGGGGCCATGGGACCGAAAGCAGAGGCGGTCGTCAAAGCATTCCTGGCCGAGGTCGGCCGCTAGCAAGGATCGCCCAGACCCACGATAGGAAGCCTTGCCGGTCGCCGCGCGCGGGGAGGCGGCGACGTCCGGCGCGATTTGTGCGCTACCCCGTCGATGGAACCGTTATTCTACGTAGCGCAAACCGTGGCCCGAGGCTTCGCCAAATCGCTCTATCTCCGTGAGATCCCTGGAGACGACGAGGTTTCTGGGCCAAGCGATCGTATTGTGCACGGAAGAACGTAAAACCATGATCTCCCGGTTCTTGTCCGTTGTGGACAGCGTCTCGAAGATCGCGGGCGGTGTTGCCGCGGTCATGCTGATCGGAATCGCGGCGCTGATCCTCACCGAGATCATCATGCGAGTCGCGCTCAATCTCAGTTTGGATTTCGCCTGGGAGTACAGCACCTACTTCACGGCGATCGTTATTTTCTGCGGCGCCGCGTACACGCTGCGCACCGGAGGGCATGTCCGGGTCTCGCTCCTGTCGACGAGCGTCCCGCCGCGTGCCGCCTACGCCATCGACATCCTTTGCACACTGATCGCGGTGGCGCTTGTCGCGCTGTTGGCCTACGCCATGACCGAAATGGTCCTGGGATCGCTTATCGCCGGCAGCAAGTCACCGACCATCGTGGCGACGCCACTGGTCGTTCCCCAGGGCGGCGTCGCCGCGGGCGCCATCGTGCTCCTGCTGCAACTGATTGCCCGGCTGGTGCGGTTGTTCACGGGCCAGCCACCGGAAGACTCGAGCGGCCAGGCAAGCTACAGGGTCGATTGATGAGCACCGTTGTCCTAATTACCATCCTGGCGTTGTTGGTTCTCACCTTGGGCCTGGGCGTGTGGGTCGCTCTCGCGCTCTACGCGGTCGGTATCATCGCCCTGGCGCTGTTCAGCAGCGTGCCGGTGGAGAAGCTGATGGCGCAGATCACCTGGAACGTGTCGACGACGCCCGAGCTGATCGCATTACTGATGTTCATTCTGATGGCGGAGATCCTGTTTCACTCGCGACTGTCAGACAATCTGTTTGCCGGGTTGGCGCCGTGGACCAATCGACTGCCGGGGCGGCTGCTGCACGTCAATGTGCTGGGCTGCACCATTTTTGCGGCGATCTCCGGGTCGTCGGCCGTGACCACGGCTACCGTCGGTCGTATCACGCTTAGCGAGTTGTTTCGCCGGGGATACGATAAGGATCTCGCCATGGGCTCGCTGGCCGGGGCCGGGACGCTGGGATTTCTCATCCCGCCCAGCATCATCCTCATTATCTACGGCGTGCTCGCCGAGACCTCGATCCTCAAGCTGTTCATCGCCGGCATCCTGCCCGGACTCATGCTGGCGGTCAGCTACATGATTTTCATCGGTGTGCGCACGGCGATCTTTCCATCGCTGGTGCCGCGGGAACGCTCGGAGGTAACGTGGCGCCACCGTATAGCCGGGTTGGCCAATCTAGGACCGCCGTTTTTCCTCATAGTACTCGTGATGGGTGCGATGTATGGCGGTTACGCCAGTCCGTCGGAGGCGGCAAGCGTAGGCGTGCTTGGCGCGGTTATCGTCAGCGGCTTTCAGAAAACCCTAACGTTCGCGACCGTCAAGAAGGCATGCCTGGGGGCGGTGCGCACGACCAGCATGATCGGGCTGATCGTTATTGGTGCCGTGTTCCTGTCGGTGTCCATGGTTTATCTGGGCGTGCCGCGGCTCATCGCCAGCGAAATTGCCAATCTCGACCTGTCGCCGATCGGTTTGATCCTCGTGCTCCTGGTCTTTTATGGGTTGCTCGGCTGCGTGCTCGAAGGTCTGTCTAGCATCGTGATGACCCTGCCGATTACGCTGCCGCTGGTGGTCGACGCAGGGTTCGATGTGATCTGGTTCGGCGTGTTTCTGGTGATCGCGGTTGAAATGTCGGTTATTACGCCGCCGGTTGGGTTCAACCTGTTCGTCATTCAGGGCATGACGGGCGAGAAGATTGGTCGCATCGCCATCGCGACTTTGCCATTCTTCATTATCACGGCGGGCTTCGCGGTGCTCATCACGCTGGTTCCAGAAATCGTCATGTATTTGCCCAATACCATTCAGTTTCGCGGCTAGACGGTACCGTCAGAGTAACCTGGGTTGGCCTGTCCCTACTAAAAGTCAGATTCGGATTTAGGCATGGTGTAGTCCGCCGAGTTTGGGCATCGGTGTGTTATTGCCATGGTCGGG
>JAZGDL010000237.1:0-11605 GCA_036477795.1 Phycisphaerae bacterium | reverse complement strand
GAACGCCGATTCGCTGCGACCATTCCGTCAACTGGGCCACCGCTGCCGCCCGAAAGGTATCACAGGCACCGAGAATCACCTGCCGGCCTTGGTCGGTGAAGTGCTTGGCCAGCTTGGCGACGCTGGTGGTCTTGCCCGAACCGTTGATGCCGGTGACCAGCACCACCGTCGGACCCTGGTCGGTGAAACGGATGCCCCGGTCGTCGTCAGGCCACAATTCGATGATGTGCTTCTTGAGGTGTTCGACGACGTCCTGGGCTTCGCCGATGCGCCCTCGCTTCCATTCCTGCCGGATGTACTCCATGAGCTTAGCCACGGTGGACGGGCCCATGTCCGCAGCCAGCATGGCCGTCTCGAGATCATCCAACAGGGCGTCATCGATCTTGCGACCCCGAGGCAGCAGGGTGGCCAGGCCGGACGACACCTTCTCCCGCGTCCTGGAAAGGCCCTTTCTTAGCCTGTCGAAAAGCCCCATGGGTCAACCCTCTTGGCGCAGTTTCTTCCAAAGCGGATCGAGCACGCCGTTGACGAACCGGGCGGACTCGTTGCTGCCGTACTCGCGGGCGATCTCGATGGCTTCATTCAGGACCACTTTGGGCGGCACCTCAGCCCGCAACAACTCCACGGCAGCCACGCGCATGACGTTCCGGCTCACGCTGTCAATACGCTCCATATCCCAATGCTGAAGCACGTCGCGCACCCGCGCATCCACATCATCGGCATTCCGCTCGTAGTGCTCGCACAAGGAGCGGGCGTAGTCAAGCACGCTGGGGCCCACGTCACCGCCGGCAGCCACCGCACCGCACACCGCCGCTAACGAGCCGCCCTGCACGTCGTGCTGGCACAACGACTGCATGGCCAGTATCCGAGAGTGATGACGATCGCTAGTGTAGTGTTTCGCGCAGATGGCATTTTATCCGAGGCCCGACCGTAAGGGAGGGCACATGTTTACGTCCTGCGAAGACCGCTCCCTTACGGTCGCGGGTCGGATCAATAGAAGCGTCGCCAATTATGAAACACTACACTGGACACGCCGGAACGCCGAAGCTAGCCCCCCGCGATTCGGGCGAACAGGTTGACCATTTCGATGGCCGCCATCGCGGCGTCGGAGCCCTTGTTCCCCGCCTTGGCGCCCGCCCGGTGGACGGCTTGATCGATGGTGTCCGCCGTAATCACGCCGAAGGTAACCGGCACCCCGGTCTCCAGCCCCACCTGGGCGATGCCCTTGGTGACCTCGGCGCAAATGTACTCGAAGTGCGGCGTCTCGCCCCTGATGAGACATCCCAGGCAGATGACCGCGTCGTATTTCCCGCTTTGGGCCAGCTTCAACGCCGTCAGTGGAATCTCGAACGAACCGGGAACGTGCACGTGCGTGATGTTATCCTCTGAACACCCGTGACGGGTCAGAGTATCCACCGCCCCGTCGAGAAGCTTCGAGGTAACGAAGTCGTTGAAACGCGTCACCACGATCGCGAAGCGCTGGTCCGCAAGTTGTAAGTCACCGCGAATTTCCTTCGCCATCGCCCTAGCTCTCCATCACTAGACCACCGTGCGCGAACCAGGGGCGACCTCGACACCCACCGACCGCTCCCTCACAGTTCGATTGACGGCCCAACGCCGGCAGTGACTCTGTCGTTTGGCAGACGCCGGAAGCCGCGGCACCCATGTCTAACTTGCTCGTTCGAGATTCACACGACACTAGTCACCAACCCATTTGGCTTGAACGCGATTAAGGGACCAATCCAGCAATTCCAGTTTCCTCTCCCATTTGTCGTCAGCCAGATGCTCAGCCAGATCCTCTCCGGTCATTTTCGCCCGAATCCGAAAATATACCATACCATCCTCGGACTTGTCCGTGTTGATCGACTCCACGCCGGGAATCCTCTTGAGCGACTTCTTGAGTCTCAGTATATGGACGGCTTTCGGCAGACCGCTCACTTCCAGGTCGATGCGCCCCCCGAAGGAAATCTCCGCCGCCCAGTTCTTCATGACCGTTTCGTACATGATGTCGATAAGCCCGTGCTTGCCCTGCGCGGCGTTGTAGATGGCCATCTTGCCGGCCTGTGGAGAAAACTCGGTCCGGCCGCGGGCCCCGCCGCGAGTGACCGGGATGGCCGTGCTGTCCAGCATGGTGGCCGTGTCGGTGTAGTACACCTTGGTCTGCACGTCACAGTTGTAGTTCACCAGCGACACCCCGTGCGGGCTGCTGCGGTCAGCCTTGTCGGCGTTGGCGTAGCCGGTGATGAAAATCTGCGTCTTGAATCGCTTGGCCAGCGCCTGCATCTTGGCCACCTGCCCGTGCCGGGTGGCGTCGTCCGCCTCGCGGCGCTCGATGGCGCTAAGCTGATCCTTGGCGCATACCTGGAACCCGATATTGATGAGCCGTTCCTCGATCTTGGATTCCAGGATGCTTCCCGGGCTTTGCACACCGTCGATGGTCTCGACGATGTGCACCATAATCTTGGGATTGCCGCGTTGATCGAGGACGTTCTGCACCTCACCCCAAGCCCGGGCCACCGCGTCGGTGCTGACCGTAGCCCGGATGGTGCAATAGAACAGGCCGCCGGCGGCTTCGCCCTGTTCGATAATGTCGTAGGATTGCACCAGCCCCTCGGAGCGGGTGAAGGTGGTATCGCGAATGAGCTGGAAGTTCTCCACCTTGCTGTAATTGGCCAGCAGGAGACCGGCGCCTTTTTCCAGCGCGTTGCGCATGGCGTTCTTCTTGGCCCTTTCCGGACTGATGCCCTCGCCGGTGGCTTCGACCCTCTTGAGCTCAGCCGATGCTCCGTTGACCCACAGCAGCGTCGGAACCAGGAGGCAAATCATCAATCGCGGCAACGGTTTCATGCACTCGCTCCTTCTGTCAAAGAATCGTCCTCACACTTCCCCCTGTACGCAGCAAGATTGTGCGCAAACGCCCACGGGTTGCAACCCGTGGGCTTGCTTACGTCGCACCGGTCACGCAGGCGTCAGTGTTCTTTCGATTCCTCTGCTTGAGCATATGGTTTGATGCGCAACTCCAGCACGATCTCATCATGCACCTCGATGCCCTGGGCACCGGTTTTAGGAATCTGCGGCTTGATCTCGCGGGCTTCGTCGACCGCCCCGACGTGGACCTCGATGATCCTGAACCCCAGACGCTGATACAACGCCACCGCACGCAGATTGTCGTTGGTGGTGACCAGCCACACCCGCCGGCAGGCCCGCTTCCGGGCCTCCTCGATGGCCGCTAGAATCAGCGACGTACCGATCCGCCGGCCCTCAACCACGCTGTTGACCGTGAGAATCTCCATGTCCTTCCCATAGACCCGCATGGTCAACAAGCCCACCATTTCATCGTCGTGCCGCTCGATGATGCCCTCCAGGTCTTCCGGATAGTAGACCTTCCCGCAGGACATTATCTTCCTGCTGCCCCAGTACCGCTCGATAAACCGGGCTACCTCCTCGCGGTCGGAATCTTGAATAAATGACCTGGGCACGCTACAGTTTGTACACCCTTGGGCCGCTGCACGCCAGAGGAATAGCGAATGGCGAATAGCGAAAACAGGACCGGTGGCGCCCCTTTTCGCCATTCTGAATTTCTGAATTCGCCATTCGCTATTCCTCTTGTCGCCGAACCTGGAATGTGGTATACTGAATCGCTTTGCCGCGATGTCGGTAGAAGGAGTGAGGAGTATGAACCGCAGTCAATCTGTTTTCGCCAACCGGGCGGAACGAGCGAAGGCCCGGGAGGCGGCTTGCCAGGAGTTCCTGGATACGTTTGCACCGGGTGACAATCAGGATCTCATGGCAGAAATGATGGTGACCATTACGCGACTTGCCGCCGACGGCTGCGGCCGCGGGGAATTGAAGATACTGAACCGGGCCCTGAAAGAGCTTCGTTACGCGTTCAAGATCTTCGCCCCCTACCAGGAGGTCCCCAAGATCACCATGTTCGGATCGTCGCGCACCCCCCCGGAACATCCGCAGTACCAGCAGGCCGTCAAGTTCGCCCGGCTCATGCGCGAGAACGGGTGGATGGTGATCACCGGTGCCGGCGACGGCATCATGCACGCCGGAAACCAGGGTGCTACCCGGGCCGGCAGCTTCGGGGTGGCCATCGCCCTGCCCTTCGAGCAGGAAACCAACAAGACTATCGCCGGCGATGAGAAGCTGGTCAATTTCAAATACTTCTTCACCCGCAAGCTGATTTTCGTGAAGGAGGCCAAAGCCATCGCCCTGTTCCCCGGTGGTTTCGGAACGCAGGACGAGGGCTTCGAGGCTATGACCCTGGTGCAGACCAGCAAATCCGCGCCGGTGCCCATCGTCCTGATCGATGAGCCGGGCGGCACTTACTGGCAGCATTGGCGCACCTACGTCAAGGCCGAGCTTCTGGGCAATGACATGATCAGCCCGGAGGATATGAAGCTGTTCTTCGTGACCGACTCGGCTGAGGAAGGTTGCCAGGAGGTGGTGCGTTTCTTCCGCCGCTACCACTCATCGCGCTACGTGCACGACGACTTCATCCTGCGGATGAACTCGCCGCTGCCCGAAGAGTTCATCACCAAGCTGAACGACGAGTTTTCCGACATCTTCGGGACAGGGGCCCTGCGTCAGGTCAGTGAGCCGCTGCCCGAAGAGAACGGCGAGTACTCCGATCTGCCCAGACTGGTGTTCCGTTTCGACAGGCGCAGTGTCGGGCGGCTGCGCATGCTGATAAACGCCATCAACGAAGCCGACTGAGCCGTGCCTTGGTTTGGAGGCATGCCGTCCAGCGATCAGAGCCGCGACTGTCAAGGAGCGGTCACCGCGCGGGCATCTTCCGGTGTCTAGCTACTCGTTGACATTCGCGGCACTGAATAGCCCGGTCCTCGTCCCCCGTGCTTGCGAAGCAAGGGTGGCGGCCGACATGAGGCGCGGTATACGCCCTCAATTCCTCCGTCCACCACCTTTCGCTACGTACCAAGAAAGTAAGCCTGACCCGCTTTCTCTCCGACTACCTCTGTCCGGCAGGGTGACTCCAGAAGACGGCAAAAGTCGAGCTAAGGGTTCGGCCCGGTGAACGCATCCTGGAATAGCCCCCAATCCAAAAGGTCTACGTCCCCATCCTCATCCAGATCAAAGCACTCGCATCCGGGTGGCAAACCAGGGAAGTTCGGTGCCTCCTTGGGTCCCGTAAAGCAGGTTTGTTGAAACTCCCAGTAGTCGTATAGATCAACGTCTCCGCTGCAGTCGCAGTCGCCGACGTCGATCGACTCACACTCGTCCGGGATGAGGTTCCCGTTGCAATCCTCGCTCGTCCCGAACGGCGGCAGCTCGCACACATCCGGCGTGCCGTCATTGTCGCAATCCGCCTGGCACTCGTCCGGAACACCGTTCCCATCGCAATCGAGGCTCGTGCCATCAGCGATGTCGCACTCGTCGGGGATGCCGTTGCCGTTGCAGTCCTGGCTGGTGCCGGCAGCGATGTTGCAGTCGTCCGGGACGTCATCCCCATTGCAATCGTCGACCAACCCGACACCGAGTTCGCACTCGTCCAGCACACCGTCTCCATCGCAATCACCGCCGAGAAGCTCCGGATACGTCACGCCGACAAAGACGAATGAGTCGCACAGCGCCGGATTGGGATCAACTGCCTCCGAAGCGACCACGGTGATCACGGTGATCACGGCATCCTGGCCTTCAACCAGTGTGTTATAGTCGGCCGCCTCTACGACGAGGGCCCCGACGTCCAACTCGGCTGCACAATCATTCGCACCTTGCTCAAAGAGCCTCCCCACGAACGCATCGTTCACAAGAACGTCAAGGTATTCGAGTGGTGATCCCAAATCGGCGAATGCGAATAGCCAGATGAGCACATCGTTGCCGGCCAGCGGTGGGTCGGTTATGATGAGTTTCTGCGAGACCCCATCGCCGATCGGCTCGAGTTCTCCCGACAGCACCATCAGCGGGGGAGACTCGCACTCGTCGGGAATTTCGTTCGCGTTGCAGTCTTGACTGGACCCGCGGGCAACGTCGCATTCGTCCGCGACGCCGTTCTCGTTGCAGTCTGTCTCGCATTCGTCGGGAATGCCGGTATCATTGCAGTCCTGGCTGATCCCGGCGCCGATGTCGCACACATCGAGCGTGTCATTGACGTTACAATCGCTTAGGTCGGAGAAAACGTACGCTGATCCGGATCTTACTGCACCTTCGTTGTGCCAAAACGCCCCAATCACGGCCAACTCTCCGTTGGTGCCTGCGGACACGCCAAACCACTCACCTCCTACGCCGTCGCTGGGCGTCAGTTTCCCAACCTCAACCCATGTGGTTCCATCGAATCGAAGCACATACGCCGACCCGGACCTAATTCCGCCGACTTCGTTGTTGAAAGCCCCGATCACACCCACGTTCCCTCTGATGGAAACGGAATGCCCAAATCCGTCTCCTTCCGCAGCGTCTGAAGCGGTCACCTTTTGCTCATCCCAATTGCCCGTCGTTTTGTTGTAGCGAAAGAAGTACGCTGAGCCGCCACCGTCGTTCGCCCATGCTCCGACTAGACAAACGTTGCCGCTAACAGAAACGGAACTGCCAAAACCGTCACCGGGAGCGCCGTCGGACGCCGTCAGCGGCGTCCCTTCCTCGCTCCATTGACCTGACATCAACCGATAGACATGCACTGCGCCCCAGTTGGACCCGCCAGCGTCGGAGCCGGGCGCACCAACCACTACCACGTCGCCGCTATTCGAGACAGATTGCCCGAAAGACCCGAAACCGCTGAACACGGCGGTCTCGGTCATGTCGCCCCATCCGCCTGACGGCTTAACATAAATGTAGACCTTTCCAGGAAAACCAGACGGCTGATGATTGCGCGGCGCTGCGACCACAATTACATCGCCGTCGATGGACACCGAAGAACCGAACCGGTCCTCTTCGTTCAACGGGACCGAGGTTCTCAGGCTTGCTGTTTCGGTAATGTCCCCCACCCAACTACCCGGAGGTCTTACGAACACGTAGGCCGCTCCGATGTTAAAGGGATTGAAGAACGGGGGGTTGTCATATGTATCGGTACTCCACGCTCCGACCACGACCACATCGCCGTCGATGGCCACCGACGAACCGAATGCGTCGCCGAACCGCCCGCCCAACGTCGTGAGCTGAGCCGCCTCGGTCCATTCCGACGTCTCTGAGTCGAGTCGAAACACATGTCCCGACCCAATACCGGATAACGGACTCGCACCGATTAGGATCGTGTCCCAGCTGACCGAAACCGCCGTCCCGAACTGGCCGAATACCACGGGCTCCGACGGGGTAAGTTCGGCCGTCTCGCTAATAGTACACGGCGGTTCGCAGAAGCCGACGTTGCAGGACGATCCGCTGGGACAGTCGCCGTCGACGAAGCAGTCGAAGCACGTCTCGGTACCCTCGTTACAAAACTGACCGGGGCAAGGGTCGCTGCCGGCACTGCACCCCGATCCGACATCGCAGAACTCTGCTCCATTGCAGAACACCCCATCATCGCATGCGGCATCGAACGGGACGTTGTCGCACCGGTCGTGAAATTCATCACAGGCATCAGCCGTGCACGCGATATCGTCATTGCAGTTTACGGGCGTCCCCGACAGGCAGCCTGCCGCAGCGTGACAAGTTTCCACCCCGTTACAATACCGGCCGTCATTGCAGGCAGTGTTGGTGGGTGTGTTGTTGCACGTCTGCATGGCTTCGTTGCAGGAATCCGATGTACATGGGACGCCATCGTCGCAGTCAGGCGGCGTACCGGGCTGGCATCTCCCGTCCACACATGTCTCGGCGCCATTGCACGAGAGGCCGTCGTCGCAGTGCCCTGGATCGCTACATTCGGGTGCGCCGGGACACAGAGACTCTCGGGCTTGTGCAAAGAGGGGTACGTCAACGCGCGTCGCCACATTCGGACATGCGGGGGGGCATGTCGACGCGATTCCAACAATCATCCCGTTGCGAGTCAAGGCCGACCCGGAGTTGCCGCACGTCGCGTCTACCGTATGTTCGAATGATCCGCTTGCCACGGACGAAATCAGCCCAGCGGACGTCTGCTGCGCAAGGTCGCGTTCACACTGGTCATCTTTTCCAAACCCCCAGACACTTACCACGTCGTTTACCGCAGGCGCGCTGTGTGCAATGGGTCGAAAGGCCCCGTATCGCTCGTATGGCGTTAAACCTGATATGCTCGCCCCAACGGTCATCACTGCCCAGTCATTTCCGGGACCAATTAGATTCACCACGTCAGTAATTGGAAACTGATCCGCAAGAGGTGGATGCGCAATGACGCAGAAGCCTCCTCCTATCAGCTGCGACGGCGGAACGCGAAACTCTACGACCATGTTCGGTCCAACGCAGTAGCCGGCTGACACAAGGCAGCTCGCATCAGTCCAAACGGAGGCGGTACAGACTTCCTGGCTAGACAATAAACGACCAGCCCAGTCTTCATCCGACGGGGCACGATCATCGGCCGAACAGATTCCACACGGAAACTCGCATTCGCCGCGCTGAGCCGCCGAGACTTCAACACGATCAACAACAACGCGATTGTCGCCGGTTTCCTTCCCTGCAACAAGCTCCAGGCGCACCGCGTCCCCGTTGAAATAGCCCGAGGACTGATTCCACATCAAAAGTGACGCGCTGTCCAATTCCTGCGTCTCGCCGTCAAGGAGTGACGTCATTCGAACGAAGCTCTCCTTCCCAAGGGCGACATCGCGGAAATACAGTCGCATCCAGGCGACATCGGCGAATCGGATGGTCGTGGAAAACACCGTTTGGGCCCCTTGGCCCGCGTTTGCGCGCGCACCAGAGTCGAGCCCAAAGTCCTTCATCTCTCCGACCATCAGGTCGTGCTGAATCTGCCCCCGGGACGAGGTCCCGTCTACCGCGACCGTTGCGGGGGGGTTGTCCCCGTCCGCGCCACTCACGATCGGGACGACAACCATCGCGACGGCCAGCGCGGTCGCCGCGACCGCTGCGCCGCGTACTGCGTCAAGTTCAGCTATTGACCCCAATTTGCTTGCCCTTAGATGCTGACAGTGTTTGTTAACAGGCATCGCTCGTCCGATTAGGTTTCCAACCTCTTGCTGGTACTTGTCGCGCCCGTGTGCCCTCTCGAGTCTTTTTCGCGAGCGATTGACCAGTTTCCTCTTGTTCGAACCTAGAATGAACATGGTATTCTCCCACAATGAAAAAGATTGATGGTGCATCGCCAAACGGCGATGCCGAATAAGTATTTCTGCTCAGTGTCGGTCCTGGAACGTACTCCGGGGCGTCGATTGATTGAAGTTGCCATCACCTCTTCTCGAACCGACAAACATACGGTTTTCCCCCGTATGCGCGCACCGAAATGGCTCCGGGCTGCGCCCGGACGTTCTTGCGACCGTTCGTGCCCGCGTGCAAACGATTTCGGGGTTGACGCCCTACCGCGTACCAGATATGCTCAGGTTGAGCTTTTCTACGCTCGGCCCGCGGGTTGGCGTGCCCCGTCAATCAGCGGGCCACGCTTTTTTCCACTGCACTCCAACCGACCAGCAGCATCCTCACTGGAACGGCGGGCGCTTCGATCGTTTGGCACGCTTGATTCGTTTCATGCCGAGATTCACTCCAACTCCCCCGCTATACCAGGAATTTCCCGTCCCGGTTCCATCGATTAGCATGTTCACCTGAGTAACCGTCGAAGCATCGTCGCCACCCGACGGTCACGGTGGTTACTTGGGCGACCCACGCTTCATTGATCAGTTCGGCGCGAATATACTTGCCGATCGAATAGGCACCGTCATCGGTCAGGACGGTGAACTCCATGTCGCGATCACCAGCTCCATGAAGCATGACCGCGTCGGTGATAATGATGTGCTTTCCGAATTCCGGGTGCCGGTGAACCTTGCGGATGACCTTCTCGACGAACTTCTCAAGTGTAGAATGTCCTCCAACGCGATGCGCCGTGATGCGCACGCCCACCCTGAACTCATGACAAAACCGGGTCTTGAAGGGATTCACCTGATAGGTGGGAACCACGGTCCCTGACTTGGCCAAACGGCGAAGGTTGGCGGTGAGCGTCGAGTAAGACGTCTGCAATTTCTCACCCAACCCCTTGATGCCGATCTCACGATTAACACCAACCGCACGGCGCAGCAGATACTCGACGAGCCGATCGCCGACACGCCTGCCCGCCTCTCCCCTCTCGAGGGTCCTTCCCGGCTTATGCGAAGTCCCGCCCCTGACCATACTCCACCTCCGCCCGATACAAGCTCTCCAAGCGCTACAGCCGTCGTAAATCTAAGGCCGTCCGATAATTGAAGTCAAATCGGGGACCAAGGGAAAATGGGGTGCTCGCATTGGAAAAAAGGCACTTTTTCAAGCGTTAAGAGCAGTTTACTCAGTTTACTCCGTTTTCTGGTCTAACCGCCCGTTTTCGTTGACCAACGATTCCCATTCGAGCAAGTTACTCAGACGGTAGGGCAGGCCCCACCCGCCAACGATACCGCGAGCGTCAACGAACGCTCCATCCGGAGTCGTATGATTAGTTATCAGTTGTCAGTTGCCAACCGTCGGTTATCGCTGGCGTAGCGATTCACAATCGTCAATCGTCAATCGTTCTTGCGGGGACTTCGTCGGTTGTGGTATGCTGACTGAGACGTCCGCACCGCACCCGCGTCAGGGAAACAGTAATGCCAGGGCTCAACGTCGCTATCATTCCGGAAACCTTGCTCTTGGGCTTGAGCAATCTGCGCCTCCATAAGTTGCGCAGTACGTTGACAGCCCTGGGCATCATCTTCGGGGTGGCTGCGGTTATCTGCATGCTGTCCATCAGTGAGGGAGCCTCCGCCGACGAGATGCGGCTCATCCGACTGCTGGGCACGCAGAACATCATCTGCAACTCGGTCAAGCCGGCCGGTACAGTTCAAACATCGCAAGAGACGACGCGCATGCTGGAGTACGGGCTCACCCGGGACGACGTCGCCCTGATCAACAACACCCTTCCGCACGTGCGCTACGTCATCCCTCTCAAGGCGGTCGGCTACGCCGTGCAGCGCCGGGACAAGAAGGTCGAGTGGCAGGTCATCGGCACCACTCCCCAGTTCTTCGAGACGGTCAACATCGACGTCTCCCGCGGGCGGGTCATCACCGCCACCGACATGGACGATTTCAAGAAAACCTGTGTAATTGGAGCGGAGGTACAGAAGGAGCTTTTCGGTTTCGAGGATCCCATCGGCGAGTCATTGTTCGTGGTAGCCGCCTCCGGCATGGTGCCCTACCGGGTTGTCGGCGTGCTGGAAGAAGTCACCACGGCGGGGGCGCCGGCCCGTGGTGTGGAAGAACGCAACTTGAACCGCGAGGTCTACGTCCCTTACACCACCGCCACGACACTCTACGGCGACACCACGGTGAAGCGAACCAGCGGTTCCCGCGAAACGTCCAAGGTGCAGCTATCCTCGCTCTACGTCACCGTGGACGAGATTGACCATGTCATTCCGGTGTCCGAGATGGTCAAGCGGGTGTTGGAATACGGACACGAGAAGAACGACTACGAAGTCAAGGTGCCGCTGGCCCGTCTCAAGCTGGCCCAGAAGAAGAAGGCCAACCAGCAGATCATGCTGGGCCTGATCGCCGGCATCTCGCTGGTGGT
>JAZGDL010000236.1:0-2390 GCA_036477795.1 Phycisphaerae bacterium | reverse complement strand
AGGATCTCCGCACCTCAGCGTCACGGATTGCGAGAGACGTACTGAAAATCGTCTACGCTCAACATTCGGTGGGCGCGAGTGGGACGACACACTGAAACCCGTGATTGGAGGGGCGCAGAGTCGGGGTCAAGCAAATATGCTATGATGTTCGCGGCTGTTACCGGGCCGCGCTGTACCCTCAGAAGCCCCGGTGGCGGCTAGGCTCGGCAGTGGTAATGCTTGGCCGCATCCCCCCTGCCGGGCCGCCCGTATGCTTCGTCACCTATGGCGTTTCACGTCCGCATTGCCCCGTTATCGGACGGTGGTTCCTGGCGGTTGCCGCTAACGGCAAAAATTATCCATCAAGGGAATCTTGGACAACGACTGGATCGATCTTGCCGAGGCGCCGTCGCAAAGCTTCCAGGTTGGGCTCTTTTTCGCCGTGCGGTTTCTAGTCAGCCCTGCCCAGCGCAGGTGATGCACAATGCCGCGTGGGGAATCGCTTGCAGGCGACGCTCGCCAACCGGCTGTCCACAGCGCGTGCAGGTTCCATAAGTGCCCTTGTCGAGGCGCACCAGGGCGGCACGGATTTGTTGGATTTCCCGCTGGCCCGCGCTGCCGAGCCCTTCCAGCACTTCGTCGCCGGCAGTCTCGATCGCCCTGTCTCCGAAATCGTCCTCTTCGTGCTCGTGCAGGTCTTCATCGATCTCCTCAAGCCTTTCGGAGAGCTCGTGCAGCCGTTCTTCCAGTAGTGTTCTGATTTCAGTCTCGTCCACCAACGTTACCTCTTGACCGGAATGTCACCGGCCCTATTCGATTATCTGATTTTTATTAGGCTTCTGCTAACAACTTTTGAAACCCTGATTGGCAAGGGAGGCACAAAAAGGGAAACCGCCATACCGGTCTCTTTACCTATTTGATTTCAAGCGTTGACTGACTGCCGCCAGGACTCAGACGTAGGCGCCGAGCGTCGCCTCGCCGTTGGCCTTGGCCCGCGTGAAAAAGACCTCTTGTGCCGCCGGCAGGTTTTCGGCCTGCCCGCCCCAGGTCTTCAGCGGGGCAGCCTGCAGCGCCCGGCCGTAAGAGAAACTGAGTTTCCAAGGCGGGATCCCGGCGAGCTTGTTCATGGCGTTGAGGTGCAGCGTCGCGACCTCGTCGGACTGCCCGCCGGACAGGAAGACGATACCGGGCACCGCGGCCGGCACGGAGCGCTTGAGACAGCGAAGGGTGCGCTCTGCCACCTCCTCCACACCAGCCTGTTCCAGGCAGTCCTTGCCTGACACCACCATGTTCGGCTTCAAGAGCATGCTTTCCAGCTCGATCTTCTGAACCGAAAGTTCGGCGAATACGATGCGCAGCACCTCCTCGGTGACGGCCCCGCAGTCGTCGATGGTATGATCGCCGTCCATCAGGACCTCGGGCTCCACGATCGGCACCAGCCCGGCTGCCTGGGAGATTGCCGCATAGCGGGCCAGGCCGTGGGCGTTGGCCGTCATGCAGGCCGCGCTGGGGATGTCCTCGCCGATCGTGTAAACGGCCCGCCACTTGGCGAAACGCGCGCCCAGCCCGGCATACTCGTTACAGCGGTCGCGCAGACCGTCGAGCCCCTCGGTCACCGTCTCTCCGGGAGACCCGGCTAGGTCCTTCGCCCCCTTGTCCACCTTGATGCCGGGGATCATTCCAGCGGCTTCGATCAGCTTGACCAGCGGCGTTCCGTCGGCCCCGCTTTGCCGCAGGGTTTCGTCGAACAGGATGACGCCGCTGATGTAGCGTCCGGCCTCCGGCGTGCCGAACAGCATGGCGCGGTAATCGCGACGGTTCTCCTCGGTCGATTCCACGCCGATGGAATCGAAACGTTTCTTGATGGTCGGGGAACTTTCATCGGCCGCCAGAATGCCCTTGCCGTCCGCGACCAACGCCCTTGCCGTTTGCGAAAGACTTGCCGTGGTCATGGTTCTCAACGCCTCGTTCTAAGCTGGGATTTCTCAGTTGACTCCTCCCGAGCACCAGAAACGGTGTCACATTGGGGTATTGACCACAAGCCAGACGACGCAACCTAAGTTAGCGACTTCGGACGGGCCACTCGGTACATCCGAGTCAAGGTGCAATCGGCTGCGAGAAGACGGCCGTTATGAATGCGGGGGACCGCTAAGAGGGACGGCGTAACGCAGGTTATCTTACTGCCGAGATAGTCGCTCTTGGGTGAATAACGGACGTGTAGCGGCAACGTCCGCTTTCGAGCCTTTTTTGTCCGCTATTACCCCGAATGCGGACATTAATGAGGGAGCCGTTCATGTCCGTTATTAGCCAATAACGGCCATTCAGCAAACGCTAATATAAAACTGGCTGGCGGGCCATAGATGTGCGGATCGGCACATTGCGACGCCTTTGGAGGGCAGCCGTCCACCGCA
>JAZGDL010000235.1:0-5846 GCA_036477795.1 Phycisphaerae bacterium | reverse complement strand
CTGACCGACCGCCGCGACTACCTGCCGCAACGTCCCAACGCCAAACCCTGAGGAATCTTCACTTGTCAAAGAGCAAAAAAACCGAATTCTTCTACTTCAACCTTGACTGCCTATAGCTGGTCTTTTCACAACCGCAGCGCCACACTCGCCTACGCCGTTCTCAGTCGACGCATGACAATAGTCCCCAAAGAAAGCAAAAGTAACGTCATCACGATCATCCCCCATTGGGAGACGGCCGGGATGGCGCCCGTCTCGGTGGCGCAGTCGGCAGGCGGTGGTGGGAGTTCGGGCCGCGGGTCGCCCCGCTTGTAGAGCACCAGGTACTCGGTGGCCGGCGTGTTCACCGTAGGCCCGCCTGCCGGGCTGTCGGCGATCACGTCGTAGTCCGTGGGTGAAAAGGACTGTTTCGGCTCCGGATGGAGGTTGGCGAGCCTGAAATCGCTGCAGTTGTTCAAAGTGAAGAACGCGCCGGTGGGCAGGGCGCCTAAGCCGCCATAGCCCAACACCCGGAATTGTTGAGAATCCTCAAAACGAATCGGCGGAAAGGGAACCGGGGGGATTCCATTGATATCCGTTTCGAGCTTGAAGCCGAAGATGGTGACGTTCCGCACGTTCTGGAAGTCGACCCAGTAGTCGTAAAGCCCGTGCTCCGGATCCAACATGTAGAAGGCCAGCGGCTCGCGCGTTCCCTCCACCCGTAATAACGACGACACACCGGCTTGTGAACCATTGGACACGTTATAGAAACGTCCACCGCCATTCCTGTCGATCACCATGCGAGGAACGCCGGCGGCTGCTTCCGGTCCCTGCCAGGGAAAGTTCTGCATTCTCACGGTACGCACTAGGGAGCAGCGTCCGGCGCTCCAGTGCAGGGCGTAGACGCCCCCGGCGTTGGCCTGGAGTTCCAGGAAGGCGATTCTCGTCGTCGCGGCTGCATCGTCGACCGTCTCCACCAGGGGGTTGGGGTTCCCGGGGTCGAGGAAGGAGGAGGAAGGGTCATGCAGGTCTGGCAGAATCTTCGAGTAGATCGACCCCACGCCGATGAGTTGTGTGCCCGCCTTGAGCTTGAGCGGTCTTCGGATCCGGTAGAAACCTTTGGGCAAGAACACCACCGGGCTCTGGTCAATAGCGCTCTGTAAGGCGTCCGTGTCGTCGGCGAGGCCGTCGCCCGCGGCCAGGTAGGGGGGGCGGCGCACGTTGGCCGCCGCAGCGCTGATCCAGCTCGGGAACGGGTCCACCCAGCCCAGGTGCCGGTCCACGAGACCGGCGGGGGGTGCGGCCGCGGGCGTCGCGGTGCCGACCGAAGCCGCTTGTCGCTCTCCCTCCGTCCATACCGGGAAGACGGCCACGGAGGGCGACCCGGCGTACTCTGCGACCTCGCTCCAACCAGGCCCGGCGCTGTTGAGGTCCGCCGCGCCGTCCAACTCCACGATGACCGGGGCGCCCAAGAAGTAGCTGTTCGAGATGAAGACCGGGCGGTTGGAGGTGACGGCGGGGGTACCTGTGGTGATCTCCACCAGGCTGTCGACCAGGGTCAGCCCTCCGCTGTGCGGTGCCCAGGGGAATCCAAAGCACTGGATCCCGGCGCCCCGGATCGCCGCGCCCACGACCTGGGTATCTTTGGGGTCAGAGGGTATCTTTGGGGTCAGGTATCTTTGGGGTCAGAGCGCATTTAGTCATTAGTGAGTCTCTTTTGCAGTCGTTGCACCGTCCGGGTGGTATTCCGGGGACATACACCTTAATTATTGCGGCGTCCCGAAAACGGTCGCAAGCGCTAGAGATAACGTGTGTGTCCCCCGAATTAATCGTCGTGGTAGGCGGTCACGATCAGGGTGTCGTTCTGGCCGCCGAAACCGAAGCTGTTGGACAGGGCTGTGCGCACCGGGTGCTTGCGGGCTTTGCCGGGCACGTAATCGAGATCGCATGCCGGGTCCGGATGTTCGTAATTGATGGTCGGCGGGACCATGCCGTCGCGGATGGCTAAGAGGCACACGATCAACTCGACCACGCCGGCGGCGGCGATCAGATGGCCGATCATGCTCTTGATGCTGCTGACGGGGATGTCCTTGGCCCGGTCACCGAAGACCTGTTTGATCGAGAGTGTCTCAATGTTGTCGTTCTCGCTGGTGCCGGTGCCGTGAGCGGAGATGTAGTCGATTGTCTCGGGAAACATGCCTGCGGCGTCCAGTGCGTTACGCATGGCCGCCACCGGCCCCCGGCCTTGGTCGTGTATGTCGGTGACGCGGAAGGCGTCGGCGGTGGAGCCGTAGCCGACGATCTCACCCAGGATGTGTGCCCCGCGCGCTTTGGCGTGCTCCAGCGATTCGAGAATCACCACACCGGCTCCCTCGCCCAGAACGAATCCATCGCGCGAACGATCGAAAGGTCGCGAAGCCTGCCGGGGCGTGTCGTTGCGAGTCGACAGGGCGGTCAAACGGTTGAAGCCGGTCACGCCCAGGGGATGGATCATGCTGTGGGTGCCGCCGGAGATCATGACGTTGACGTCGCCCCGCTTGATGATCAGAGCAGCCTCACCGATGGCCTGCGTGCTGGCGGCGCAGGCAGTCAGCGTGTTGAAATTCGGTCCGGCGGCGTTGAATTGCACCGCTATGTGGCCGGCGGCGAGGTTGGGGTCCTGCTCCAGCTCGCGTACGCGGCTGAGTTTTCGCATGGCTACCGTGCCCCAGGATGCCCCGTCAAGGCGATGGGGGATTGGGGATTGGGGATTGCGGATTGGGGATTGCGGATTCCCCTTCGTGCCTTCGTGCCTTCGTGCCTCCGTGCCTTTCTCATCACTTGGAGCACCATGCCAGCCCGCCAGGACCGCTTCAGCGAAGTTGAAAAAATCCACCGGCCCCTCTCCGCCCCCCAGATAGACCCCCACTTCTGAAGGGGCCAGCGCCATCCAGTTGGTCAAACCGGAGTCTTCCCAGGCACGCTGGGCAGCGCCGAGGGCAAAGCGGGCATTGCGGCTGGCATGGGCGTGGCGATCGGCATCGTCGGCTAAGAAGTCTTTGAGATCAAAACCCTTGACCTCGGCGGCGAACCGTGTCGGAAAAGTAGAAGCGTCAAACACCGTCGTCGAAGCGACGCCGCTTTCGCCCTGCAGCAGCCGTGCCCACACCGTTTCAATATCGTGCCCCAACGGTGTCACCCAACCGGCACCCGTGATAACCACTCTATGGGCCATGACGCTACTCCCGGAACTTCTTGATCACCAGGGCGGCGTTCTGCCCGCCGCCGAGGGCGTATCCCAGCGTGATAGCCGTGTCGATGCGGCAATCAACCGGATCGGCGGCGGCGAAACGAAAGGTCCCCTCAGGATCCGGCGGATCGGTGTTCAACGACGGCGGGATGGTGTTGTAATGAATTGCCAACACCGTGGCACAGACGTCCAGGGCGCCGCTACCGGCGCCGTTGTTACCCAAACCGCCCTTGATGGCCAGAGCGGGCATCTCAGCCATAGCGTCGCCCAGTACGCTCTTCCAGGCCCGCAGCTCCGACGCGTCGTGGTCGACCGTGCCGCAGCCGAATACGGTCACTAAATCGAGTCGTTCCGGCCTCACATCCGCATCTGCAAGGGCCTTGCGAACAGCCGCGGCGATGCAACCACCGGTGGGGTCTGGCCTGTCCCAACTATGGGTGTTGCCGCTGGCTCCAAAACCAACGACTTCGGCGTAAATCCGGGCGCCGCGGGCTTTGGCGTGTTCCAGCGACTCAAGTATCAGCAGGCTGCCGCCCTCGGAGGCAACGGTTCCATTGCGGCGAGCGGAGAAGGGCCGACACGCGGCGGTGGGTTCCGAAGCGCCATCGACCACCAGACGATTCATCAGCGCCGGGCGGGCCACGCCCATGGGGTTCATCTTGCATTCAGTTCCGCCGCATATGCAAGCGTCCATGCCGCCGCGGGCGATGTTGCGAAAGGCTTCGCCGATGGCCAGGTGGCTGGAGGCCTCGCCGCAGGTGATGGTGTTGGACATCGCCTGGGTGTCGTGAATGATGCTGACGTGACAGGCCAGCATGTTGGGCAGGAACTTCAGCAGCCACAACGGCGTCAGGCTACCCATGCCCTCATCGCCCCAGATGGTCAGATCAAACTCACCCTGGTGGTTGGCGGCGGTGGCGAATGCGGCGCCCAGCTCGTCGAGATCGGGACAGATCAGACCGGCACCGATGTTGGCACCGACACGGGCGGGATCCAGCTCGCCGAACGACAGGCTGGAAAGCCTGTCCCACGTCGCCGCCTCGCCCCGATCGACCAGGCAGCGGGTGGGCAGCTTTGCATCGCGGGCGGCTTCGCAGGCGGCTACCACCGCCAACTGGATGTCGCGCGACATGAGCTTGACGCTCTTGCGATAGTTCTTGGGGATGTAGTCACCGATTGAAAACGCGGGCATCTCCGCCCCGATGGACGACGGCAGTGTGGAGGCATCGAACGCCCGGATGGGGGCAACGGCGTTACGCCCATCCATCAGCGCGTCCCAGAACGAGGCCACACCGATCCCCAGCGGGCAGGCGACACCCAGCCCGGTGATCACCACCCTTCTTTCCCCTTTCATGAACGGAGGCCTCCCGAGGGCCCGCCGTCGCGGATGGCTTCGAACAGCCGCATGAACTGATCGGTGAAGACGAAGTTGTGTTCAGGCAAGCCCGCCACCCCGCCGTTGTGGTTCATATAGGAGAACATGAGGTTCACGCGCCCGATGTCGCGGCCGTTGAGATCCACCCGGCCGACGGTGGCGGCGGCGGAATCGTCGATCGATTCGATGCGGGCATGGTATAGAAGCTGGTCACCGGGTACGGCATAGTCAGAAAACCGGGCCTCACGAATCTTGGCGAGAATGACGTTGTCGGCAAACCCGCGGGCTTCGCCAACCAGGATGCCGGCGGTCTGGGCCATTCCCTCGATCATCAGCGTTGGAGGCAGCACCGGGTAGCCCGGGAAATGTCCGGAAAGGTAGTCCTCCCCAAGCGTGACGTTTTTCAGGGCTGTCCCGTGTGACCCGCTGACGAACTCGGTGAACCTGTCGATCCAGATCCAGCGCATGGCAAACCGCGCCTCACTACTATGTGGGACAGGCTTTCCAGCCTGTCGTTTGACCGGCTGGAAAGCCGGTCCCACACCTTTCGAAGCTAAGCGGCGCTCAGCTTCGTCTCCACGTAGTTGACAATCGTATTGACCGTAAAAAGGTCCGGCACTTTAGAGACGGTGGGGTCCTTCTCAAAGTCTGAGAAATCGGCGTGGGGCATGGCGTTTTTCAACCGCTCAATACCGTGAGGGGTCATCTTACCGTTCTCGGAATTGTCCGGATTGTTGAGGATGTCATCCGGAAAGAGTTCACCCTTTGAAATCTTTATGCTGAAACTCTTCTCCAACCGGAAAACGATATCGAGAAAATCGATACTCTCGGCGCCCAAGTCGCTTGTCAAAGTGGCTTGGGCCGACACTTCCTCAGGCTCGACGCCCAGTGCCTCGATAAGCACTTCTTCCACACGCTGATACACGTCATCTCGAGATAGTGTTGTCGCCATCCATCAGATCTCCTGGTAAGCGGCATTACTGGCCGGCTACTATACTTCGCTGCTCGTTCGCCGGATCGCAAGCGGCATTCTCCGTTGCCGGGCGAACCAGGGACCAGCGGCACCGGGCCTCCTGTATGATCCGGCGATCAACGGAAGCCAGTCCGGGCGATCGCGATGCCAGATTGAAGTGGGTGAGGGAAAACCGACCCTTGACCACTTCTCTCCCGTCGCAATGCCCGACTCCTGAAAACCGGCTGGCCTGCGGCGCCAAGCGCAGGCAAGTGACTTCTACACGCAGCAAGTGGCCCGGGGCCACGAAACTT
>JAZGDL010000234.1:0-4781 GCA_036477795.1 Phycisphaerae bacterium | reverse complement strand
GAAGCCCTTTGCGCGCAGCGTAGCCATTTCTCTCGGCGACCTTTCCGCTTAACCAAACCATTTGCGCCGGAAAGAAATGATTTTGACCCGGCCTAACCGCAGGTATACGGAGGCTCAGACCGCGAACACCCGAGACCATGGGGCGTGGCTTGCGAGCTGAGCCTGAGGTGGAAGAGGATCGCGCGAGCGTCCGCCAGAGCCACTACATCTTTCTTCTTCCTGTAGTTGCAACGAGTTAGGAATGTGCAAACTCTTTCATATTGACAAGCTATACTCTGAAAACTACTCTATTGGTCAACTAGCGGAGTGCGGGGTCAGCTTAGCAGCGTGAGGGCAGAGGGGGACAAAGGTGGTGCCGCCACTCGAAGGCGTACGTTTCTCGCGGGATCTCACAATCCCTGAGCGCTTCTCTCTTCTTACCCTCTTTAGGCCCCACCCAGACGGCTCTCCTGGCCACCGAACGAGTACACCATGAGATTGTCATCGTATCGTCCGTTGTTCTACCTGTTGCTTGCGGTTGTGTGCGCAACATCGTTAGTCACTTCAACCGGCGCGCAGGAAAAGAAACTCCTGGCCGGTCGCAATGTCAACATGGTGTCCGGCACGAAACTGCCTTTCGGAGACCCTTATCTGCAACGCCAGAACGAGCCTTCGATAGCGGTGTCTTCCCGCAACCCGCTGCACTTACTCGCGGGCGCCAACGACTACCGAACCGTGGATTTTCCCGATGCTCCTCCCACAGGCGATCTTCCCGAAGGGAAGCTAAAGGGTGACGCCTGGCTGGGGATATTCAAGTCCTTCGACGGCGGCCAAACCTGGCTAACCACGCTGCTGCCCGGCTTTTCCCAAGATCAAACTGAGCAAGGGATGCTGTCGCCCCTCAAAGGATTTCAAGCGGGCTCGGATCCGGTGGTGCGCGCCGGCACCAACGGTATGTTCTACTACAGCGGCATCGTCTTCGATCGAGAAGTGAGGGGAAAAGGCGCAGTTTTCGTGGCGCGCTTTATCGACAATAACAACAAGGAAGGAGTCCGGTTCGATAATCCCACGTTGAACCCCGATCCGATTAAATACATCGATGCCACTCTTGTTGACACCGGCAATGCGGGCCAGTTCATCGACAAGCCCTGGCTGGCGGTTGATGTCCCGCGCGCCGGCGCCGCTTCCTGCACGATTCCGGCGTTGGAGGATAGGATTCCGGCAATCGACGGGGGGGGCAATCAGATAGCTGAAGAGATCACTATTCCCCCGCAGACCTTTCCGGCCGGCAATGTGTACCTTGCCTACGCCATTTTCGTGGGCAACGACAAGATCATTCGCACAAAACTCATGTTCACCCGCTCGACTAACTGCGGCGCCGACTGGAGCCACCCCATCAAACTCAGCGAAGGCTATCCCATCAACCAGGGAACCACGGTCGCAGTTGATCCCCTCAACGGCGACGTCTATGTGGCCTGGCGGCGGTTTCCGACTGTGAACCAGTCCAGCGCCTTCATGATTGCCAAGTCCACCGACATGGGCCAGACGTTTACGAAGGCGATTGAGGTCGCCACCTTTGCCCCGTTCGATCTATTCGAACAAGGAACCTCCGTCGTCACCTTCCGGACGAATGCGTTCCCCACTATGACGGTTGACAACGAACATCGCGTCTATCTGGCGTGGTCGCAGCGAAAGCAAGGGCCGGGAGGAGATACTTCGGTCGGCGATGCGCGAATCATGGTCAAGACTTCCGCGGACGGGTTGAATTGGACCGCAGCGGCACAGCCCGCCGACAACCATCCCGACCGCGGTCACCAACTCATGCCCTCCCTGAGCTTTGCGGCCGGGAAGGTACTCCTGCTGTACTACGACTTGCGCTTTGATCACACCAGCGGCGAGTTCTCCCGCAGCCTTGACCCTGAACTTGAAGGCAAGTTCGTAGAATTTCGCGAACCGAAGGGCGACCTAGCCCCTCCGGGTGGTGAAGAGGGCGTGTTTACCGATTGCGTTGTCGAACGCTTGGCCGCGGGAAGTTGCACCTTAGCGTCGCCCCCCAACGAGCTGCAACGTCGCCATACTCTTGACGTGCGGGCGGCCCAGGCCACCCCCGCAGACGCGCCGAGCTTCACCCCCACCGGCGGCGAAACCACCAGGGTCTCCAGGTACCTGCACGTTTTCGATAGTTCTACGGATAAGATTTTCCAGTTCCAATTCAACCCTCCCAACCTGCCTCTATTCGACGGGGGCACAAAGCCGTTCATGGGCGACTACGTTGACCTGGCGGCCGCGCCCACCTTCCTGCCCGATCCCGAAACGCCCGGGAAGTGGATACACAACACCGGGGGCGGGACAGGCGCGCTTACTGCATCCTCCACCTCTTCGGCCCCCACCATCTCGCCGGTCTTCCATGCTACCTGGACTGACAATCGCGACGTCAGGATCAGTGCGCCTCCGGGTGATTCGACAGCGGTCAACTACAATCCACCCAACTCGGACCAACCGGGTTTTAGCACCGGTGCCGTTTGCAATGACGACACCATCACGAAGACCAGGGACCAGAACATCTACACCGCGCGGCTCACCGAGGGTTTGATTGCCGGCTCGTTCGGGAACACCAAGCCGATTGACGTGATCCAGCGCGCCTTTGCAGTGTTCGTGAAAAACACGACGCGCGAGGAGAAGTTCTACCGACTAACCATCGTCCAGCCCCCGTCCGGAGTCACGGCGTCTTTTGATCAGTTCGTTGCGAGAGACAAAATAGAGGTAACGGTCCAACCTTTGTCCACCGTCACACGGGCGGTTTTCGTCGAGGGCGACGTGAAACTGGCCACGATAAACGTTCAAGTCGAAGAGATTGATGCTCCCCTGCCTGAACCTGATGGAATTGTCCTACCCGACGGCCTGCAAAGCCTGGTTCTGCTGAACCCGGACATCCTCAGTCCGGATATTCTCAGCCCGGACATTCTCAGCCCCGATATCCTCAGCCCCGACATCCTGAGCTTTGAAGTCTACAACCCGGATATCCTCAGTCCTGACATACTCAGTCCCGACATCCTCTCGCCCGACATCCTCAGCCCTGACATTCTTAGCCCGGACATCCTCAGTCCGGACATTCTTAGCCCTGATATTTTGAGTCCAGATATTCTCAGTCCGGACATTCTGAGCCCCGACATTCTCAGCCCCGACATTCTCAGCCCCGACATCCTCAGCCCCGACATTCTCAGTCCTGATATCCTCAGTCCCGACATCCTCAGTGCCGGTCCCGATGCTCAGTTAACCAGTATCACCTGGAAGGTGCGGAACGCCGGCAACACCAATGCTGCTTACGCGTTTTCCCCGATTTCTGCCTCGCGACTGCCGGAGGATATCAAATTTGTCCAGCTCCTCGTCTTCCGCATCACAACCACCCCCATCGCCCAGGGATGCGTCCTGAAAAGAATCGCCCACATTGAGCTGATTTCCAACATCCTGAACCCGGACATCCTCAGCCCGGACATCCTCAGCCCGGACATCCTCAGCCCCGATATTCTCAGTGCCAATACTGCCACCTTCTCGGTAGCCCCCGGCCCCGATGAGGAAATCCTGGTCACATTGCTTGTGCTGGATACCAACGACGGGCCCGAACCACCAGGGCCGCCCTTTGTTCCCGGCACGGTGGCGGGCGTAGTGGCTTCGCAAGCGGTCAACACCCAAGACCTGCCAGCTCCGGGGGAAGTGCCCCCGCCCCCTCCGATTGCCATCTCCCTGCTCATAACCACCACCTCGCTGCCCGACGGCGTCGTCGACACCCCTTACAGTCAGGTTGTCGAGACCATCGGTGGCACCGAGCCTTTCAGTTGGAGTGTGGTTGAAGGAGTTTCTGCGCTGCCCGATGCTGGGTTGGACCTCGACCCCGCCACTGGTGTAATCTTCGGCAGTCCGTCCGCCACGGGCACGTTCGATTTCACCGTGGAGGTCGCCGACTCCAGTTCGCCCCAGCAAGTGGCCACCCGCGCCTTGAGCATTCTCATCCGAACCGACGCGCTGACCATCACCACCGCCTCGCTGCCCGATGGCACCGTCGGTGTGTCTTACAACGAAACCCTGAGCGCCACAGGCGGGACGGGGAGCTTCAACTGGAGTCTGGCGGCAAGCTCCAATCCGCTTCCGAACGGACTGGCGTTGAGCAGCGGAGGCGTCATCAGTGGGCCTCCCACCACCGCGGGCACGTTCCTCTTCACCGTGCAGGTGACGGACGACCTCAGCGATACGGCCACCGCAGACTTGACCATTGTCATAGACCTTCCCCCGCCTCTCGTCATCACCACCACCTCGCTGCCGGACGGGGTTCTGAACGCGCTCTACAGTGAAACGCTGCTGGCGGGCGGGGGCACAGGCCCTCTGACGTGGTCTCTGTTCTCGGGGACGTTGCCGCCGGGACTCGCCTTGAGCAGTTCGGGGGTCATCAGCGGCATAATTAATGCCACGGGGTCCTTCACCTTTACCGTCAAGGTCAACGATTCCTCCAGCCCGACGCAGCAAACCGATACCCAAACGCTGACCATCCTAGTTCCTGCGCCTGCCGCTGCGTTTCTCGTCTTCGTCACCCAACCGAGCAACACGACCGCGGACCAGGCGATCACACCGCCTGTCAGTGCGCAGCTCTTCGATTCCACTATGGCGGTAATCCCCGGCGTGAGCATCACCATGACCATCGGGACGAACCCGTGTCCCGGCACCCTCTCCGGGGGCACGGTGGTGCCGACAAACGTAGCGGGCATAGCATCCTTCCCGGGCCTGAGCATCGACAAGGGCAGCCCGGG
>JAZGDL010000233.1:0-8849 GCA_036477795.1 Phycisphaerae bacterium | reverse complement strand
TGGGCATGATCCAGGACATCGGCACGCTCATCCTGGGGACCCACTTCGGCGCCCTTTACGGCGAAGCGTACACCGGCGTCCGCGGCGACAACACCCGGCGTAAAGTCGTCGAGCGGGCCGAATTCGGAACCGACGCCGTCCAGATCGCCGCAGCCCTGGCCCTGCGTTGGAAGTTTCCCCAACCGCTGGTGCAATCGCTGGGGCGACAGTGGACGGAACCGCCTTTCATGCCGGCCGCCGATCCCGATGAGCGCCTCTGGCAGATCGCGTACTTCTGCGCCTCCGTTCCGTTTGCCCCCGACCGGCAGACCGCCCGAATCAACGAACAATTGCGCAACCTAGCGTTCAGCGCTCTGGGGCTTTCGTGGGAGTCGATGAGCGAAGTGTTCACCGACACGGTTGAGCAGTTCAACATCCTCCGCGGGGTCTTTTCACACCTGATTCCGAAGGGCTGCCAAGTTGCATTGATCATGGAGCAAGCTGCGGAGTTCATACGCTCCTGTGATATCCAAATCAACGAATAGATCTCCGAGAGCCGAATAGGCCTTTTCGGCACCGGGCAATCCTCTCGATGGGTCGAGGCCCCCTCGATACTCGATGGCGAAAACGTGGACGGTCCGCGGGTGGGACCGCTCACCGAATCGGTTACCATTGGGGCATGGGCACGATCCGACCCCCAAGACGGGCCAAGCTGTTCTGCGGCCTGCTCGGCAGCGAGTTGGATCTGCTGGCGCTGGGTCGCCGGCGTCTTGCGGAGCATTTCGGCGAGATCGATTTGCAGAGTCAGGTCTGGCCTTTCGACGCGACGGACTACTATGAAGCAGAGACTGGTCCGGGAATCCAACGCCAATTCGTTTTCTTTGACAATCTGATTTCCGTGGAGCGGCTGGCGGAGATCAAGCGGCTGACCAACGAGATCGAGCATCGGATCTGCGACGATCTGGGTTTGCCGCGGAGCACCCGCCGGGTCAACATCGATCCGGGTTACATTTCCTTGTCGAAACTTGTACTGGCCACCACTAAAGACCACGCCCACCGCATCTATCTGCAGCAGGGAATCTTCGCGGAGGTGACGCTGCGGTTCGAGAAGGGCGGCTGGAGGGCGTGGCCTTGGACGTATCCTGACTACGCCTCCGAGACCTACCACGCCTTCTTCACGCAGGGGCGAGAGCGGTTGAAGCAGCAGCTTGGGGCCACGTGACGCGGTTTGCCACGCGGGTGAGGCAGCGATATAGTTCTCTTTCGCGCGGGTGCCGCGGGCGGCTTGGCAATTGCGGATTGCGGATTGGGGATTGGGGATTTGCGGTGGTGAGTTGCCGCTCTGCTGGCAACTGGCAACTGATAACTAACAACAGACCCGCCCGTGCTGGTAGATGGGAAGAGTCATGATTGTCGGCGTTCCCAGAGAGATCAAGAATCACGAGTATCGGGTGGCGCTTCTGCCGGTGGGCGCGGAGGTGCTGACCAAGAACGGACATGAGGTGCTGGTAGAGGCCAACGCGGGCGTAGGCTCGGGGATAAAGGACGAAGAGTACGTGGTGTGCGGGGCCAAGATCGTCCCCGACGGTGAACAGGTGTACGCCCGGGCGGACGTGATCGTGAAGGTGAAAGAGCCGCTGGCCGTCGAATGGCCGATGATGCGCAAGGGGCAGGTAATACTCACCTACTTCCACTTCGCCGCGGACCGGGAGCTGACCGACGGGGTGCTGGCTACGGGCTGCGTAGCCATCGCCTACGAAACGATCATGGATCGGAACGGGAAGCTTCCGCTGCTGACGCCGATGAGCGAGATCGCGGGCAAGATGAGCATTCAGGAGGGGGCTAAGTACCTGGAGCGCCCCATGAGCGGGCGGGGGATTCTGCTGGGCGGTGTTCCCGGCGTGGAGCCGGCGCACGTGCTGATTCTCGGCGGAGGCGTGGTGGGCACCAATGCCGCCAAGGTGGCGGCCGGTCTGGGGGCCCGGGTGGCCATCATGGACATCGACATCGACCGGCTTCGCTACCTCGATGACGTAATGCCCGCCAATGTCGACACCATCTACAGCGACCGCCATGCCATCCTGCGGCATCTGAAGATGGCGGACCTGGTTATCGGAGCGGTGCTGATCCCCGGCGCCCGGTGCCCCATCCTGATCTCCAAGGCTGACCTGGGTGTGATGAAGCCGAACGCGGTGATCGTGGACGTCGGCGTGGACCAGGGCGGTTGCTGCGAGACCATTCACCCGACCACGCACGAAGATCCCACCTACACGGTGGACAACGTGGTGCACTACGGTGTCACGAACATGCCCGGTGCGGTGGGACGGACGTCGACGTTCGCTCTGACCAATGCCACCTTGCCGTACCTGGTTCAGCTTGCCGACAAAGGCTACGTGGAGGCGGCCCGAGCGGATGCGGGTCTGGCTGAGGGGATCAACATGGAGCACGGCAAGGTGACCCACCGGGCGGTGGCGGAGTACTTCGACATGCCCTACGAGCCCTCTTCCGTGTGAACCATGAAGAAACTGTTCATCACATTGGTGGTATTGGGCGGGCTATGGCTGGGTTATGACCGGTTGCGAAAGATCGATCTGGATCTCGGTATGCTGCGCGGCGAGTCCGTCAAGTGCCAGCGGGGGGACTTGACCATTCCCATCAACGCCACCGGCGAAGTCGGCCCGCTGTCGCGCCATGAGATCAAGTCCGAAGCCAGCGGGGAGATAATCGAGATTCGTTATCAGCCCGGGGCGATGGTCAAAAAGGGCGACCTGCTGATCCGGTTGAAGAAAGACGACGAGCAGCGTTCCGTGGATCGGGCCAAGGCCGACGTGACCCGCACCAAGGCCATGTTGGAGTCTGCCAAGATCAAGGAGAGGCGGCTCAAGACTGTCAGGTTGGAGCAAGCCCGGCTTCGAATCGAGCAGATACAAGCTCGCCTCGACTTCGCCGAGTTCAATCTCAACAAGATCGAGCGGTTGCATGTTGAGGACCAGTCGTCTCCGGACGAATTGAAACGGGTGCGGGCCAATTATAAGGAGCGGTCCGCCGGTTTGGAACTGGCCAAGGCCGATCTGGAGGACGCCAAGATCGCGGTTGAACTGGCCTATCAGGACGTGCTGCTGGCCCAGGCGGCTTTTGAACAGGTGGTGACGGCGCTGGCCGACGCTGAAGAACGATTGGCTGACACGGACATCGTCTCTCCCATCGACGGGATGGTGGTGGAGATCAAGAGGCAGATCGGCGAAGTGATCCAGGGGGGCAAGACCACCTTTACCGGCGGCACGGTTCTGGGCGTGGTTGCCGACGTGTCGAAGCTCTACGTGCGCGCGGAAGTCGACGAGGCGGACATCGGTGCGGTGCGCGACCTGTCGCCGCAATGGGCCAGGCCGGGGCAGACCAGGGCAGCCGAGGATGAGATCCCCTTCAAAAGCGTGACACCGGTGAAGGTGCGGGTGGAATCGTTTCGTGACGAGGAGTTCGTCGGGACCATCGAGCGGATCCACCCCGAACCGAACAGCAGGGTGAGTTCGGTGGTCACCTATCAGGTGGACATTCTGCTTACCAGCGAGAATCGTTCTAAGCTGCTGAGCGGCATGCAGGCCGACGTGGAGTTCACCGCTCAATCCGTACATGAGGTTGTTCTGGTGCCGCACGAGGCCATCCGCCGCGATGAATTCGACCGACTGGGCGTCTATGTGCCTGACGTGGATGAGAAGACCGGCCAGCGCGACAAGAGATTCGTGCCCTGCCGCTTCGGCCTGGACAACGGCATGTACGCCGAAGTGCTGGAGGGACTCTCCGAGGGCGACGAAGTCTACACCGTCCTGCCGCACAAGGTGCAGCGCGATAGGGACAAGGACTAAGGGACTCTAACAAAACGGGGTGAAATCAGAGCCGCGACCGTAAGGGAGCGGGCGATGCCTGACGATTTTCCCGCTTCCTGACGGGCGCGGCTCGGAGAAGCAACGCATATTCGCGCACGGTGCTATAGGGCCGCGTCCTCGGCGGTGGGGCGGCACGTTACAATGTTGATCCGAGTCGAACAGCTCGCCCGTATCTATCAGATGGGAAGCACCACCGTCCGTGCCCTGGCCGGGGTGGACCTGTGCATCGAGGAGGGCGAGTTCGTCAGCATCACCGGGGCCTCGGGCAGCGGCAAGAGCACCTTCATGCATCTGCTGGGCTGTCTGGACCGCCCCACCAGCGGCAGCTACGAACTGAACGGGCAACTGGTGACGCGGCTGTCGGACCGGAAGTTGGCCGGCATCCGCAACCGCCAGTTCGGGTTCGTCTTTCAGACCTTCAATCTGATCAACCGGACGTCGGCCCTGGACAACGTTTCCGTGCCGTTGATCTATGGCCGGGTTCGCCGGATGAAAAAAAAAGCAATGGCCGCCCTGGAGCGCGTGGGCCTGGCGGACCGGTCCCGGCACACGCCCGGCGAGATGTCCGGCGGGGAGCGTCAGCGGGTGGCCATCGCCCGGGCCATCGTCAACGATCCCTCGGTGGTGTTCGCCGACGAGCCCACCGGCAACCTGGACTCCGGCACCGGCGCCCAGATCCTGGAACTTTTTCACCGGTTGAACGAGTCCGGCAAAACCATCATCCTGGTCACCCACGAGATGAGCGTAGCCGCCCAGGCCCGGCGGTTGATTCACATGCGCGACGGGCTCATCGACGTCGATAAGCCCATCACCGACCAACTGCGCCGCGAGCTTCTGCAAAGCGCTTTCCTCGGCGGCATGCTGCGGAGCGACGGCGCATTAACGCCTGCGGGCACCTGACGGAGGCATCCGGTACTCATGTTGCTCTTCAAGATTGCCATGACCTCGCTTCGGGCATTGCAGACCAATCTGATGCGCACGCTGCTGGCCACATTGGGGGTGATCATCGGGGTGTGCGCGGTGGTGTCAGCCATGTCGATTCTGGCGGGGGCCAAGAAAGACATCATGGAGCGCTTCGAGTCCATGGGGGCGGACCAGATCATGATCGTGGCGGGCGGCTCGGGGGGCGGCAGCCGCCAGATTAAAATGGACGCCCTGACCCGCGAAGATGCCGACGCCATCGTCGATGAATGTGATCTGATCAAAGCGGTAGCCCCGGAAGTCTCCAACCGGATGCAGATCAAGTACTTTCACAAGAACAAGAACGCCGTGGTGCTGTCCACCACCGACGCGTACGAAGCCATCAACGACTACCACGTCGCCCAGGGCCGATTCATCACCAGACAGGATGATCGGGCGGAGCGCAAGGTCTGCGTGGTCGGGCACAAGGTGGCCCGGGATCTCTTCGGCGAGGTCCCACCGGTGGGGTTCCGCGTGAAGATCAAGGGGATGGGGTTCACGGTGATCGGGGTGATGGAGAAGAAGGGGTTTCTTGGATTTCGCGAGGTTGACTCCCAGGTGATCGTGCCGCTCAACACCGGGATGAAGCGGCTGTTCGGGATACGGTTCGTGACCATGATTACCGCTCAAGCCCAGGATCAAGGGAAGCTGCAAGCCGCGATCCAGCAGGTCAGCCGCACGCTCCGCGGCCAACACAAGATCCGGGCCGGCGTCAGCGACGACTTCACCGTCTTCACCCAGGAGCAGGCCAAGAAGCAGCTCGGCGACGTGACCAAGATCTTCGAGGTGGTGCTTTTCAGCATCGCCGGGATCTCGCTGGTGGTCGGCGGGATCGGCATCATGAACATCATGCTGGTCTCGGTGACCGAGCGTACCCGTGAGATCGGCGTGCGAATTGCCGTGGGGGCCCGGCGCATTGATATTCTTGTTCAGTTTCTTATCGAGGCGGCCATCATAAGCCTGCTGGGCGGCGCGTTGGGCGTGCTGGCGGGAATGGCTTTTGCCGACCTGCTGGAGCAGATCACCAAGGTGCTGAACACTTATACGCCGCCCAGCGCCATCGTGTACGCACTGATCATGGCCGGCGGGGTGGGGATGGTCAGTGGCTTGTATCCAGCCATCCGGGCTTCGCAACTCGACCCGGTGGAGGCCCTGCGCTACGAGTAGCCGCAGCAACGAAGGAAACAAGTAAGCGTTCAGCGGTCAGCTTTCAGCATTCAGCCAGATCGCTGAAAGCCGACTGCTGACTGCTGAAAGCTGAAAGCTGACTGCTGATGGCTGAACGCTTACGGGACCAAGGGATGGACCGGGCGGGACTGGGGGTGCTTATTTCGGGGGGCGGCCGGACGCTCCGTAACATTCATGAGCACATCGAGGCCGGGAAGCTGCCTGCTACGATTGTCTGTGTGATCAGCTCGCGGCCGGACGCCCCCGGTGTCCAGCAGGCGCGGCGGCTGGGCTTCAAGGTATATGTGGTGCCCCGCGCGGAAGTTCCTGATCCGGATTTCCATGAAGGGATCGGACGGCACTTGTCCGAGGCTGATGTCGACCTGGTGTGCATGGCCGGCTTTTGCTGTTTGTGGCGGATTCCGCCGGTCTTTGAGGGTCAGGTAATCAACATCCACCCGGCGCTGTTACCTGATTTCGGCGGCAAGGGGTTCTATGGTCGTCGGGTCCACGTGGCGGTCCTGGCCGCCGGCTGCAAGACCAGCGGCTGCACCGTGCACTTTTGCGACAACCAATACGACCACGGGCCGATCATTCTGCAGCGCCGGGTCCCCGTGCTCCCCGACGACACCCCTGAGACACTGGCAGCCCGCGTGTTCCAGCAGGAGTGCGACGCCTATCCGGAGGCCATTCGGATAGTCGCACAGCCGCGAACTCATACGCATCGGAGTTAAACAGCGGGCGAGGGTCCGTTGTATCAGGGCCCGACCTACTGCTTACCGAGCGCGGGGCACGCGATGATTTCGACGACGGCGTCGTTGAAGGTCGCGCTATTGCAGGTGTTGGTGGCTTCGGCGTGGTACGCCCCGGAGTCTTCGGTGACGGCGTTGGAGATCACCAGAAACGGCGACGTGGCGCCCTCGATCGGCTCACCGTCCTTGAACCATTGATATGTCGGATTGCTGCCGGCACTAGCGATCAGGAATATCGTGGAACCGATGCACTGCGTGCCGCCGATGGGGTGGGACAGAAACTCCGTCGGCGGAGCGTTCACGACCAGATCGACGGCGGCTGAAAACTCGATCTCGGCGCATGTGGCGGTGATGATGCAACGATAGGAGCCGTTGTCCGACTGAATCCCCGCCGGGATGTTGAGCGTATCCTCTGTGGCGCCGACCACGTCAAGCCCGTCTTGACGCCACTGATAAGAAAGTGTCTCGCCTGGCGGACCGACGGCTGAGACCGAAAGCTGCGCCGCTTGCCCTTCGCACACGGTTATCCCGAACGGCTGCTGAGTGATCTCGATGGCGCAGTCGCCAACGTAAGCGTGCCGAAAGCCGCCGAAATCGCGCAGATCAACATCGTCGCCCACGTCGAAATCGAACGCTTCGCACCCGGACCGCGGTACGATCGAGTACAAACCGCCCTTTGATCAGCCCGACGGCTACAGCGGCGAGCACCAGCAGCCAAACGCGGGGCATTCGCCCCGCGAACGTCCATCGCGCCCCAAACAACAGAAGCATGGCGCCGACCATGGTCCACATGCCCGCTGCCAGTAGCAGGTGCAGGCGCGCCGAAGCACCCGGTTTGTAGGATTCAAGTAGATCTCGCATGCACGCCGGTCCCTTGTCGCAGACACATGTTAAAGGAAACCTGGTGTTCCGTCAGTTTCGTAATTGCGTGTTGGGAGTCCGGACGCCACCAGCAGCTTGTTCGTGTTTAGCGTGATTTCCCGAAAGGGGGTGGCGATAATTGGGTGAATCCGGGGAAAATGTGATGGCAGATCGGGCTCCACTGCACGCGGACTATTTGTGCTGAAACGACACCCCCTGGCCTGCGGGGCAAAAGGAGGGTGCCCCTGGAGGTACATGGGCGTCGATGTTGCTATAATGCCCCGAATCGCGAAGATCAAGCCCGCCGAAGGCGAGCCGAGCGGGCCCAAGACACAAAGGAGAACTTAGAATGAAGTATCTGTCGATCGCTTGTTTGCTTGTTACATCGTTGGCGTTGGTGACGGGCATCAGAGCTGAACCGCCCGTGGGTGAAAAGGAATCGGCCCCGCAGGAGTTGCTCAAGTGCCCGGTCTCCGGCAAAGCCGTTGACTTTTCGGTCAGCGCCGAAACCGATGACGGGCCGGTGTTCTTCTGCTGCAAGCGCTGCAGCCGGAGATTCCAAAAGGACCCGGGCAGCCTGGCCGACGCCGTCGCCGAACAGCGCAAGGCGTTGGACCGGCTCCCGAAAGTCCAGGTAACATGCCTGATCAGTGGGAAACCGGTCGATAAGGAGGCCTTCACGGAAATCGGAGGGCAGAAGTACTATGCCTGCTGCGAGAAGTGCATTCCCGAGCTCGAGTCCAACTTCGACAAGTACAAAGCCAAGTTGGCCGGCAGCTACACCTATCAAGCCAAGTGCCCGGTGTCGGGCAAAGAAATCAACCCGAGCGCGTTTACGGCATTGGAAGGCGGAGACAAGGTGTACTTCTGTTGCAAGCGCTGCCTCAAGGCGTTTGATGACAACCCCGCCAAATTCGCGCCGAAGCTCCAAGAGCAAGGCTTCAGCTTGCTCGCCAAGAAAGCGGTCTCCGGCAGCGGTTAGACTTGCTGCCGATAGCGGGGCGCCGCATCATCCCGGACGCAAAGCCCACGGGTCGCAACCCGTGGGCCTTACAAAACCGGATGGTCGGAGAAGTTGCCAGTTGACTGATAACTGATAACTGACAACTGATAACTTCTTATGAACCCATTCTACATGGTCTGGTTGTCCCTCTGTGTCCTCACCGCGCTGGTGTGGATGCGCCGCCATCTCGATCTTTCGCAGGCCCAACGTGGGGACGACGCCTTAGGCCCTGACCCCTGCGGC
>JAZGDL010000232.1:0-3001 GCA_036477795.1 Phycisphaerae bacterium | reverse complement strand
CTGATCGGCTGGCTCTTTGCCTACGAGCCGGTGACCCGCAACCTGGTGGCCACCGAGTGGGTATGCAGCTATTGCCATCTCGAGCGCGAATACAATCCCACAGCCAGGCTGTCATTCTCCAAACCACATCCCGCCACCCCTAAGGCGGGGGAGGAAGTAGCGCGGTGCGTGGATTGCCACCTCCCCGAGGGATTCTGGGCGACGACCTTCGCCTACACCCACTTCGCCAGCGCCACCGATCTGTTTGGGCATTTCCGCGACCGCGCTTCCGAAAGGGCCGGTGATTGGATACCCATGAGCGCCGCACGCGCCTACCGGATGCGCGACCGGCTGTTTGAATCCAACAGCGTCACCTGCCGGACCTGCCACATCGAGTCCGAAATCAAGCCGAAGCGCAAGCGCGGCCAGAAAGCGCACGCCAAGGCTCTCGAGAACAAGGAAACCTGCATCGAGTGCCACGACAACCTGGTCCACCGGTACGTAGAGGTTCGTAAGAACGCGTTCCAAAAACCCAAGTCGGCCACGGAATAGGAATCTGCATTTATGTGCTTGTTCACCTAGGAGACCGGTATGAGCGACCAAGAACAATGGCCCAATAGCCGCCGGGGTTTCGTCACCGCGATGGTCGGCGCCGTGGTGACGGCCGCCGCGGCAATCGCCACCACAGTACTGAGGGGCGGAGCGACAAAGGCGAACGGAAAGAGCGAGCCAAAGGGCAAGAAAGAACGAAAGGTCCAGTATGGCATGGTTATCGACGTCCGGCGGTGCATCGGCTGCCATGCCTGTACGGTCGCCTGCAAGAGCGAGTTCGATGTTCCATTGGGGGAAAACAGGGCCTGGGTCGAGTACGTGGAAAAGGGCGAATACCCCAATGTAGGTCGAAGTTTCTTGCCCAGACTGTGCAATCACTGCTCGGAGCCACCCTGTGTGGACGTCTGCCCGACCAACGCCACCTACAAGCGTGAGCAGGATGGCATCGTGGTCGTCGACTCGGGCCTGTGCATTGGCTGCAAGTATTGCATTCAGGCCTGTCCCTACGATGCGCGCTTTCTCAATCCCGTCACCGGGTTCGCAGACAAATGCGATTTCTGCATCCACCGGGTCTCTCAGGGGCTCGTGCCGTCCTGCGTCAACACCTGCGTGGGGGGCGCTCGAATCTTCGGTGACCTCGGCGATCCCGACAGCAACATATCGCAGCTCATCGCCCGCAACCGGGTTACGGTCCTCAGGCGGGAGATGGGGACGTTTCCCAACGTCTATTACATCGGCGCCGACTATACCGACGAGCTCGACACCAGACGGCCCGAGGTGCGGGCGGTGCGTGTCATTACGCACCGGCGGCACAAGGAAAGGAGATAGAGATGGGAGCGGAGCTGACCTGGGGTATGCCCGTGATCCTGTACCTGTTCCTGGCGGGTGTCGGCGCCGGGGCCGTGACCGTCAGCTCCTCGGTTCTTCTGCGCGGCGGTGGCGGGGGCTTTGGCGGCGGCCATTTCACGCTGGCTCGCTATGGTGCGCTTATGGGCCCGATTCCGGTGATCGTCGGCGCGGGCCTAATCGTGCTCGAACTGGGACGGCCGTTTCGGGCGTTGAACCTGTTCAAGGTCATAAACCTGTCCCCGATGAGCATCGGGTCGTGGTTGGTGCTGCTGTTCATCGGGACCAGCGTGTTCTACGCGCTGGCCTTCCTGCCGTCGTTCCTACCGCGGCTCAAACGCCTGAGTAGCCGGTTGGCCCCGGTCCGGGGGGCGTTGGCCTGGATCAACGTCCCCTTGGGTGTTGGGGTCGCCGTGTACACCGGAATCCTGTTGGGCGCGATGCCGTCGCGGCCGCTGTGGAATTCGCCCATCCTGGCACTCCTGTTCATGATTTCCGCGCTCTCGACCGGGGTCGCGACGATCATCCTGGCGCGGACGATTTTCCACCGGAAAGACTCCGATTCCGCAGTCGAGCGACAATTTTACGAGAGCGCGTATTTGCTGACCGCTACCGACGTCATGCTCATTGGCTTCGAACTGATGGTGATATTCCTCTTCGTCATGTTCGCTCATTTGACGGTCGGCAACGTGAAGTACGCGATGTCGATCATTCTGCCCGGTGGCGACATGGCGCTGATGTTTTGGGTTTGGGTGGTACTGATCGGTCTTCTGCTGCCAGCCCTCGCCGAACTGATCTACGTCGTCCCAAAGCTGCTGTACCACCGGGATTTCGCAGCGCCCAAAGCGATCGAGGTCACGGTATCGATCGCGGTGCTGATTGGCGGGTTCATGCTGCGCTATGTCGTCGTGGTCGCCGGCCAGCTCACCGGACCAATGGGACTCTAGGGCTCCTCGGAGGACGCCATGGTTAGCCGTCGAGATTTCCTCAAACTGGGCGCCGCGGCTGCGGCAGGCGGGCCGATGTTCGTGGGCGAGAACGCGCTTGCCCACGAAACGGACCTGACGGCGGTGGGGGGCGAGGACTACTCCTATCTGAGCGGAACCGAACGCGAGCCCATCCCCACCGCCTGTGCGATGTGTGCCAGCCGCTGTGCCGCCATCGGTTACGTGGAGAACGGCTACATCGTCAAAGTGGAAGGCAACCCCGACTCCCAGAGGACCTTGGGGGTGCTGTGCGCCAAGGGGCAGGCAGGCGCCAACCAGGTCTACGACCCGGACCGGATTCTCCAGCCCCTCAAGCGGGTCGGAGAGCGGGGCGAAGGCAAGTGGGAAAAAATATCCTGGGACGCCGCCCTCAGCGATCTCGCGACCCGCCTCGAGAAGCTTCGGGATGAAGGCCATCCCGAGAGGTTCATGTTCCACCATGGGTGGATCTCGGCCAGCGCCGAGAAGCTGATCAACGAGGTTTTCCTCGCCAGTTACGGCACCGGCACCATCGCCGACAATTCCTGCCTCGGTCAGAGCGCCCGCCTCACCGCCCACGAACTGACCTGGGGCGGATCCTACGACAACTGGGACTTCGAAAATACCCGGTTCATCCTGAACTTCGGCAGCAATGTCAT
>JAZGDL010000231.1:0-4849 GCA_036477795.1 Phycisphaerae bacterium | reverse complement strand
ACGTAGCAGTTGAAGCAGTCGTCTTGGAAGGCGGCGGCGTCGACGGCGTCGAATTCGAAATCGGCGTTCTCGTCCTGCCCGATGGCGAGCAGTGCGCTAGCTGTATCGGCGCAGGCAGTGTTGGCATTGGAGAGCGCTGTGGACTTGGTGGCACCGTCGTCCTTAGCGGCGGAGATGGAAACGATAATGGTCTCGACGTCCGTGTCGCGAAACATGGGCGAGCACAGGGCTTGAATCCGCGGAGGGACCTGATGGCGTCCGGGCGGTGGACCGAGGAGCTGCGGCACCACCGTGCCGCAGGCGGGAAGCAGCGTGGTCAAGACGGCGGCGATTGAGATCCGACTCATACGCATTCCACTTCGAGTTCGGGCCCGCGCTCGGTCCGGAGGACCGGTCGCCGGCGCTCGCGGCTCGGTTTCCGGGCGCTGGGGCGGTCTATTGGCGGCGCACGGAACTTCATGGTGCTTATCGGATGAATAGGAGGCTCACCTTAGTGCTACGTTTCGGGGGGGCGCTGCCACATGCGGGCGACGATCAGGCCTGATTCGAAGAGAACGAACATGGGCACGGCCAGCAGAAACTGGCTTATGACGTCGGGGGGAGTAAGAACGGCGGCGCCGATGACGATGCCGAGAATGACGTAGCGTCTGGTGCCGGCCATCTCGGCGGGGGTGACCATGCCGGTGACGGCGAGAAAAACGACCACGACGGGCAATTCGAAGGCCACCCCGAACCCCAGCGCCAGTGAGAAGACAAGTGACACAAAGAACTGAAGGCCGTACTGGCTGCTGACGGCGCGGCTCCGAGCGGCGGGTCGAAGCGGTGAGGAGTAAGTGCCGTCGGGCAACTGGACGTTGAGCGTGCGGTTTTGATTGTTTATCCAGGCGGTACCGACGGGCGGCTCACTCGGTGGGGAATCCAATACCGGGATTCGCAGATCGGATGCCGCGGTGTCCGGGGCAGGTTTGGGCTCATCCTGCGCGAGAAGCACGCGTTCCAGCCGGGTCATCTCAAGATCGGGCAGATCGAACCCCTGGTTAAAACTGGCGAAGAAACTGAGAACGATCGGCAGAACGATGTAGAACATGAACAGCACGCCGGTGATGAACAGGCCGATGGAGATGGGAGTGAATCGCCTGACAAATCTTCGCTCGTGGGCGTACAGGCCGGTGCCGACGAACTGCCAGAGCTGATATAGGCCCCACGGCGCCGAGATTAACATGCCGCTGAGAAAGCCGACCTTCAGATAGATGATGAAGGGAGCCTCCGGGCTCAGGGCCAGCAGTTCAGGCCACTCGCCGTGTGCCCGCAGGACCACGATCACCGGACGAAGGATGAAGCTGAGGATCTCCTTGGCGAAGGCCAGCGACAGGATGGTGCCCAGGGCCAGACCGATCAGCGCCCGGATGAGGCAGCGTCGCAACTCCTCGAGATGGTCGCCGAACGGCATACGCGTCGTTTCGACGTCAGCGTCCGTGCGCGGGCGTTCGTCCATGGCGAGGGATTCTAGAAGTGCGGCCTGGAGGGGTCAATTTCGCGAGTGACCGCCGCAAAGACGCTCCCAACGCCGGGCCAATATCAGCTTGACGGTGCCAAGCGTTGTTCGCCCCACACTCATGCTGCTGTGCCCCGCCTTGTCAATGTAGTTCAACGTCATGGCGACTTCGTCGAACCCGGCCCCAAGCTGGGCCAGTCGTAGCAGGATGTCCACCGTGCACTCAAAGCCGCTGCGATCACAAAAACGCGAGCCGTACCTCTCGAACGCCCGTTTGATCAGACCGACACGATAAAGCCGATACCCGCAGGTGTAGTCCCGAACCCCGCGGATCGGAAAGATCACCCGAAATACGACGCCGGCTCCAAAGCTCAACAGCCGTCTCAGCCAACTCAACCCCAACACCTGCGATCCGCTGCGATACCGCGACGCTATCACCACGTCGCAGCCGCAAAACTTCATGCGTTCGAGCATCTCCGGCAGCAATTCCGGCGGCTGCGTGTTGTCGGCGTCCATCATCACAACAACGTCGTCGTCTTCAGCATGATCGGCGACGAATCGCAATCCGTCGCGCAGCGAGGCACCGAGCCCCACGTTTGAAGGATGGGTGATGATACGCGCGGATTGCGTTGCCGAGAACGAACGCAGTAAGTCGGGTGTAGCATCAGCGCTGCCGTCATCGACGATTACATAACGATGCGACGTGCCCAGTTTGCCCGTCACCTCGACCCAGCGCGACAGCAGCGCCGGCAGCCGGGCGGCTTCGTTGTACGCCGGCATGGCGATCCAGACGGTCACGAGCCCGACGCGCTGAGCCGGCTGAGTTGTTCCCGCAGAATCATACCGACGCGCTCGGAGGTGTGCCCGTCCCCATAGGGATTCGTTGCTCGTGCCATGCGTTGACACTCGTCGCGGTCGTTGAGCAGCCTCATCGTCGCCTCGACGATCGAGTCCCGCCGCTCACCCACCAGCTTGAGCGTCCCCGCCGCCAGTCCCTCGGGCCGCTCCGTCTTGCGGCGCATCACCAGCACCGGCTTACCCAGGTATGGGGCCTCCTCCTGGATGCCGCCCGAATCGGTCAACAAAATATCGCTGCGGCGCATCAGGGTCACAAACTGGTCGTAGGCCAGCGGGTCCAGCAAATGGCATCTCTCCTGCCCCTCCAGAATGGGCATCACCGCGTCGCGCACTTTCGGGCTCAGGTGCACCGGGAAGACCACGTCCACGTCCGAGGCGGCTCTGACCAGTTCGCAGATGGCCGAGGCAATCCCATTCATGAACGGAATGTTCTCGCGCCGGTGCGTGGTCACGGTGACCACCTGGCCCGTACATCTCCGCAAGACATCGGCCAACGCACCGCGCGGTCGGATGTCTTTCCGCTCACTGATGATCCGCAGCGCGTCGATTCCTGAGTTTCCTGTCACCCAGATCCGATCGCCGACGATGTTCTCCTTGAGCAGATTCGCCCGGGCCTGTTCCGTGGGCGCAAAATGAAATGATGCCAACGGTGCGACCAGACGTCGATTCATCTCTTCCGGGAACGGCTGACAAACGTCATCGGTGCGCAGCCCGGCCTCCAGATGGGCCACCGGAATCTGCCCGTAAAAGGCAGCCAAAGCGCCCACAAAGCAGCTCGTCGTGTCGCCCTGCACCATGACGCAGTCGGGCTGCTCCGCATCCAGCACCGCCCCGATCAGCTCACTTAGCACCGAGGTCAGCGAAGCCAGACTTTGCGCCGGCTGCATCACGTTCAGGTCGTGTGTCACCGGAATGTCGAACACCTCGACCACCTGATCCAGCATCTCGCGATGCTGCGCCGTCAGCACCGTCACCACCTGGAACGCGTCCTGCGACGACAGATGGGCGATCACCGGAGCCACCTTGATAGCTTCCGGCCGCGTCCCGAAAACAAAACAAACCTTGATTCGCTCGCTCATGCCGCCCCTTCGTCCCTTCGTCCCTCTCCGTGCCTTCTTGCCTTCCCCCCCTTCGTGCCTCCGTGCCTTCGTGCCTTCGTGCCTTCTCCTCATACTCTCACCCGCCCCAGAAATGCGCCGGCACGAAGTTCTCAACCAGCAGCAGGATCAGCATCGTGTAGATCCCCGCCACCAGGTCATCGCCCACCACGCCGGCTCCGCCGGGCACCTTCCGTTCGATGATGTTCGCCGGGGGCACCTTGGCGATATCGATCAACCGCTCCAGGAAGAACGCCGCCACGAACATCTGCCAGGTCAGCGGCATCAACGTCGTCGCAAACCAGAAGCCAGCCAACTCATCCAGCACCAGTTTGCGGCTGTCCTTTTCACCCAAAAGGCGGTCACCGACGCCATGTAGCCAAACCGCAAACAGCGTGAACAGAACGCTCACCGCCAGATAGACGCCCAGCGAAAGATACGTTCGCATCAACCAGGCCAGCGGCACGCCGGCCACCGCCACCGCCACCGTGCCCGAGGCCGGCATGTAACCCAGAGGCCCTATCGAACCGACCAGCAGCAACACCCGCTGGCCCGCCGTGCGATTCAACCGCCCTTCGTTTTCCAATGCGCCTTCACCCAACACTTGTCATCCCGGCTTGACACGCGCAACAGGCCGCAATATAAATCCACATGCAAGCCAACGCCACGTTTCACCCGATGATATCCGGGCTGACCTGCAAGCGATGAACTCGAAACTGCTCGAAACCATGAGACGGCGCGTCCTCGTCTTCGACGGGGCCATGGGCACCAGTTGCCACGCCTACGACCTGCCTCTGTCCGACTATGACGGCCACGAAAACTGCGTCGACATCCTGGTCAAGACCAGGCCGGACGTCATTTCGGCGATTCACCGCTCCTTCCTGGAGGTCGGGTGTGACGCGGTTGGAACCGGCACTTTCGGGGCCGGCAAGCTCGCCCTCGGCGATTTCGGCCTGGCAGAGGCTACCAGAGCGCTCAACCGCATGGGCGCCCAGCTCGCTCGCAAGGAGTGCGACACCTTCAGCACTTCGCAAAAGCCGCGCTTCGCCCTCGGCTCCATCGGTCCCGGCACACGCTTGCCATCGCTGAGACAGACCGATTGGGACACCCTGCTGGACAGCTACACGGAGCAGTGCCGAGGCCTGATCGACGGCGGCGTCGACGCATTCATGGTCGAGACCTGCCAGGACATTCTCCAGAGTAAAGCGGCCATCGTCGCCTGTATGGACGCCATGGCCGAGCTGGGTGTCGAACTGCCCATCTTCTGCACCGTCACCATCGAGACCACCGGCACCATGCTGGTCGGCACGGAGATGGCCGCCGCTATAGTGGCCCTGGAAACCTACGACGCCGTTCAAGTCATCGGGCTGAACTGTGCCACCGGTCCACAGGAAATGAG
>JAZGDL010000230.1:0-54435 GCA_036477795.1 Phycisphaerae bacterium | reverse complement strand
CGCCCATCTGTGGGATGGTCTGGTGTGGTCCCGATCGCTGGCCCACGGGGGCGAGAAACATGCGGAATCGATGGGCCTCGATCTCGTTTTGCAGCATCCACTGAAACATGTCGTAGCTGAGCCGGTCTTCGTCGCTCAACGAGCGTTTCTTGATGGCCAGCAGACGTTCCAGGTGGGCGCGCCTTTCGGCATGCCGCCGTTGGACGGCTGCCAGGCTGACGTCGGTGATCTTGTCGGCGTTGGTGTAATCCCCCCGTGACATGGCCCGTTCCGGGAATTCGCGCATCTCCCAGGCATAGCGCTCGGCGAAAAGCCGGTGCAGCCTATCGGCTGCGTCTCCGGCGTGGGCGCTGGTGACACCGAAGCTGCAAATGACGGTACACAGATAATGGTTTCGTGTTTTCATATACGTAAACTACCACGATTTGCGGGGTTTGTGCACACGTTGGTGCCGTATGTAAAACTCTCGTAGCGACGCGGCGATTTTTTCGTCGTTGAAATGCTCGCGGACGCGTGACCGGCCCGCTTGGCCGAATCGGCGCCGCAGGTCAGCGTTGTCAGCCAACGCTGTGATGTGATCGCCGAGCACACGCGGTTGCCCCAACGGAGCCAGATAGCCGGTTTCATTATGGATCACCACTTCCTGCGTGCCGGGCACGTCGGTGGCGACGACCGGTCTGGCCAGGGCCATGGCCTCCAGAACTGCACGCGGCAGGCCCTCCTTCGCGGACGTGAGCACGACAACGTCAGCCGCTGCCATCAAGGCATGGACATGGTTTGTCCAGCCCAGCAGGCGGACCCGCTGATCGAGGCTGCGGTCGGTGATTTCCTTTCTCAGGGCTGCTTCCAGTGGCCCCCGGCCGGCGATCACCACGGAATAATCGAGCCCGGTGCGTTGGAGTAAGGTGCAGGCTTCAAGGAAATCGCTCACGCATTTGACCGGCTCCAAGCGGCTGATCATCGCTATGCGAAATGCCCCGGGGGGGTAGTCGTTTTCGGCACGGTGAATGTTTTCATCGGCGGACCGGCGCACCTCTGGGATATCGACGCCGTTGCCTTCGTACGTCACCCTGTGGGGCGAACCCATCAATTTCCCACATTCTTCCACGTCGCGTCGGTTCTGGCTGAAGACGTGATGGCGTAAATGCGATACAGCCGCTTCGATGAGGCGGTAGGCGTGGTACTGCCGGCGGCTCTGGCCATCGTAAAAGGCCAAACCGTGATAGGTGTGCAGAACCAGCGGCACCCGCGCCAACCTGGCGGCGATCGCGCCGACCACGCCCGCTTTGGAGGTGTGAGTGTGCACGATATCGATTTCCTCGCGGCGGAACAGGTTTTTCAGGGCCCAAACGCACTTCAGGTCGGCGACCGGGCTGATCGGTCGCACCAGCGGGGCCACCAGGTGCCGCACGGGGGGTGGGGACAGATTGAGACGTTCCGGGACCGGACCGGTGATAATTACCACGTCCAAATCATCGTAGGCATTCAGAGCCGCCAGCTTTCGCTTGAGGATGGTTACAGCGCTGCTGTAGCTGGTGACGACGTGTCCGACTTTGATCATCGCCTTCAATCCGCGTTTCTGCGCCAGGATCAAGCTACGAAGTACCGCTGCTCGTGACAAGCCTGATACATAAGCGGATTTCGTCAAAAGCTGTCGGGGATGCCGGAAAAAAGGTTGTAGCGGTAGCATGTGGCGGCCGAAGTTGTTATAATCCCCGAATTCGGATGTCGGTTTTCCATGGTTAGCGAGCCCGATCTAATTAATAGGAGCAAGAGCGAGGTATGAACATTAAGAAGTCTTTGAGTCTCATAGTGGCGTTGGCGTTTGCCTTCTCGGCATCAGCCTACGCATGTCCCCCCAACTGCCAGAAGGCCCTCAAGGCCAAGGCCAACGCGGACACCGCTGCGGCGAAAAAAACCGAAGACGGCGCCCAGGTCAAGACAGTAAGCACCAAGAAGCCGTGCTGCGCGAAGGGCGCCAAGTCATCGTTGGTGTCCAAGAAACGCTGCGGCTGGAAGGGCGCAAAGACAGTCGCCGGCAAAGCGGGTTGTTCCGGGAATTGTCCCAAGGGTTGTACCAAGTGTTCTTCCAAGACAGGCACGGCCAAGCTTGTCGGGTCCAAGCCGACCTGCCGTCAGTCCTATAGAGCCGGTCAGATCGAAACGATCCTGGCGTCCTTCCCCAAGATGACCTACAAGGTCGGCGATCTCGAGACCTGTTGCTTCAAGTCGGCCAGTGACAAGGCTGCGTCCATCGGCGGCAAGATGACGTTCCTCGTGGACAGCAAGTCCTACGAGACCCGAGGCAAGGCCAAAGTCGCATTGGCCGGACTCATCACTGAAAAGGCCAACGAGATGGCCAGTGTCCAGTTCGTCGCCGGGGACAAGTGCTACAAGTGTCCCGCTACGGCGGCTAAGATAGCCAAGGACGCCAAGGCAAAGGTGAAGTACCGTCTGGCGGGCTTCGACTTCGACGATCAAGACAAAGCCGGCAAAGTGGCCACCAAGGCACAGGAGGCCATCTCGGGCATCAAGATGACGTACATGTCCGAAGGCAAGCCGGTGACCTGCCTGAAGAGCTGCAAGGCCGCCGGCAAGAAGGTGACCTACGTCGTCGGTGATCAGGAGACGCAATGCGAACAGTCGGCCAAGTTGATGTTGGCCGAGTTCATCGCTCGCACCATCGTGGAGGTGGTTGTGGATTCGCGATCGTAGAGCGTTCTCCCAGGAAGCTAGGCAGTCCATTCGGGCCGGGGCGGTGGAAGCTCCGGCCCGCTTTTTTGAAACGTCTAACAAAACGACCGATCGGAAGCGGCGCCGGTACACAACCGGCGTTTCAGTTCCCCAGCGGCTGCGGCGACGTCGGGTTGGGCGATGACGGCGGTGCAGACGCAGACGCGGCGGGCGCCGGCTATTATGACTGTCTCGAGGTTGTCGGCGCCGATTCCGCCGACGGGGACAATCGGAAGTGACGTCTCAGCTTGCACATCAGTCAATAACGACGGGCCGGGCACATGATCCTGCGGTTTGGTGTTGGTCGCGAACATCGGCCCCACGGCGATGTAGTCCGGCGAGGCCGACATGGCGGCACGGGCCTGCTCCAAAGTATGCGTTGACACGCCGACCTGCACCGAAGGGCCTGCAATCCGCCGGGCCTGGGATACGCTCAGGTCCTCCCGCCCGACGTGCACGCCGTCCGCACCGCACAGCCGGGCAATGTCCGCACGATCGTTGATAACCAGTTGAACACCGGCGTTGCGACATAATCTGCCGAGCTCGCGGGCGCGGTCCAGCAGCACCTGATCGCACAGCGATTTCTCACGAAGCTGGATACAGTCAGCGCCGCCCTCGATGGCTCGCTCCGCCGTCGCCAACCAGGGCCCGCTGCACAGCGATTCGGTGATGAGCACGTACAGCCGGACGCGGGCGAACCGTGTGCGGGTGTCCAACCGAATGCACAGGGCCCGCTCGATTTCATAGGCATTATAGCGCAGTCGCTCAAATTTGCGGGCATGTTGCGGGTCGAAGGTCTTGGTGTATTCCTCCAGCACGCGGAGGGCTTCGGTCACCCGCTTGGCGGCGGCGATGGCGACGTGCCCGGGGTGGCTGCGGGCGTACTCCGCATTGGTCTCGACCGACCGGCCAACGTCGGACGTAACGTCGCGCCCGCGGACCAGTGGAGGCATCGAGGCGGCATTCAAGGCAGCCGCCAACTCGTGCCGGGCGGACTTGATTTGGGCGCAAAAGGCGCCGTCGTCGAGATCAAAGCGCACAAAATCCTCGATCACGCGAAACCCTTCGCGCGCCCGATTGGCATTGGCGTCAAGAACTCGTACGACCGCAGGCTGCATGGTCCCGTTGCTCCCCCGGCCCCCTGCCGTAGCGCCACCCCTTGTGGGTGGCGCACCCTCGCTCTGCGCCACCCCCCAGGGGTGGCGCTACATTGGGGTGGGTGGCCCACCTCGTTTCGAGGTGGGGGACACGATGATCCACGCGCCAACGTCGGACCTTGTCGTATCATCTAGCCCCCACCTTCAGAGAAGGTGGGGCACCCCGCATTCGCCGCTACTTGAGTTGGTCCAGCAGGTGCCCCAGTTTCTCCTTCTTGGTGCGAAGGTAGTCGACGTTGTGTTCGTTGGGCTTAATCTGAATGGGCAACTGCTCGAGTACCTCCAGGCCGTAGACCTGAAGACGGTTGACCTTCTTGGGATTGTTGGTCAGCACGCGAATTCGGCGCAGGCCCAGGTCACGGCAGATCTGGGCGCCGATTCCGTAATCACGCCGGTCCACAGCCAGCCCCAGACGCTCGTTGGCCTCCACCGTATCCAAACCCTGCTCCTGGAGCTTGTAGGCCCGAATCTTGTTGTGCAGGCCGATCCCCCGCCCTTCCTGGCGCAGGTAGATAATGGCCCCTTCACCCTCTCGCTGAATGCGCTCCATGGCGGCGGCGATCTGCTGCCCGCAATCGCAGCGGCTGGAGCCGAACACGTGGCCGGTCAAACATTCCGACTCCACACGCACCAGCACCGGCCGATCGACGGACGCCGGACTCCCCGAGTCACCCCGTATGCCGATGTCTCCACAGTAAACGGCCAGATGCGGCTCGGGATCGACCGGCGAGTGATACTCGGTGAGCATGAATTTCCCGTACTTGGTGGGCAGTGAAATCGTTTCGCCGCGGGTCATGAACGACTCGCGCTGCATCCGGTACTCCACGATTGAGGCGACGGTGTACATGTTCAAACCATGCGTTTTGGCGAAGCGAGTCAGCTCGGGCACCCGGGCCATCGTTCCGTCGGCGTTCATGACCTCGATGAGCACAGCCGCTGGTTTCAGACGGGCCAGCCGACACAGATCAACCGATCCTTCCGTCTGACCAGCCCGCACCAGGACGCCGCCGTCAACCGCCAACAGAGGATTGACGTGCCCCGGCCGCGTCAGATCATGCGGCTTGGAGTCGTCGGCCACCAGCACCTCGACGGTTTTGGCCCGGTCCGCGGCGGACACTCCGGTGGTCACTCCAAAGCGCGGATGGGCGTCGACGGTGACGGTGAAGGCGGTTTTGAAACGGGCGGTATTCTCCGGCGTCTGCAACGGTAAGTTAAGCGTTTCGCAGCGCTGGCGCGACAGCGGCGCGCACAGCACGCCCCGGCCTTCTTTGAGCATGAAATTGACGGCTTCGGGGGTGATGAACTGAGCAGCCATCACCAGGTCACCTTCGTTCTCCCGATCTTCGTCGTCGATCAGAATGATCATCTTCCCCGCGCGAAGATCGACGAATGCCTGCTCCACGGGCGAGAAAAGGGACACCCCGGAATCCTCACCATGACCTGTGGTCACAACCAAAGCTCCTTGGCAAATAGGTTTCAAGACAACCCGGGTCGGCGTCAAGACCACCCGAGCCGCGGGATTCATCCCGCGCGCCGCCTCGCAGACCGCTCTCTCACGGTCGCGGCGGGGTGGCCCACCTCCTTTGGAGGTGGGGGAGCCGATGACCGTGGGGCGGTTCACCTCAGCGTATATCATCGCATCCTCCACGTCCAGAGGACATGGGCCACCCACCTTGGTGAGGGTACGTGACAGAATTCGCGGACCTATGAATCACGGGGCGGAATCGCCGATGTAAGCTGGAAACGCTAGTTGCGAACACGCCATTGGCCCGCTCCCTCACGGTCGCGGCTCGGATCGGACCGTTCCTACCCGCGGAAAGCGTCACGGACCCGGGGGCAATGGATGCGGCGGGCCTCCATAAAGACGCGATACAGCGAATCTGATGATCTCCTCGTCGCTGTGCAGCCCGTTCAGCACACGGTGCCGGCCGGTCGGTTCGACCATGATCATCGCGGGGAACCCGGTCGCGCCGTATTGGGCGACGTGCCGGCGATTGGCGACGTGGTCCCAATCCAGAATGCAGTTCACCGTCTCCTGGAAGTAGCGGGCGACGTGCGGCCGTCTGATCCGCTGGATCAGCTCAGTCGAGTCCGGATCAAGCCACCACTTGTAGATGATGAACAGGCGGCGATTCTGGCGCTCGGCCTGGTCGCGAGCGCGCTCGAAGATGTTGAAGTAGTCAAGAGCCACGCGACGCGGAACGCGAGGATCGAGCTTGGGTGTCAAACCCGGTGCCGTCGCGGATTCCAGAAACGCGATCACACGTTCGGCGCTGTGCACGCCGGTGAGGGTGTGATAGGTGTTGTCGGGATGCACGACGACGATGGCGGGGGCCTCGGCGACGCCGTATTGCGCGACAAAATGACGATGCGGGCCGTAGAACGGCACCAGCATACACCATACCTTGTCGCTGAACCGCGAGGCCACCTCCGGCGATTCCAGGATATCGCACACCTGGCCGCAATTGGCGTCCAGCGGGTCCTTATACAACACCAGCACATCGCGATCGCTACGCCGGGCCTGTCGCAAAGCCGCGTCGTAATTGTACTCCCAATGCGGCCCGCAGCCTGACACCACCGCGAGCACGCTTACTATGAACAGACAAACCCCGCGCATAAACAAAACGGCTCCTCACTCGGCCCCGATGTTCCGGTCCGAATGTTCTGTATCAGCGGATGCTCACCGCCCCAAAACCGCGCCGCCAAGGGCGACGAGCCCACGCAGTTTACCGCCCAAACGACCCACCGCAACCTACAACTTGGTGGGGCGTCAACGTTCGAATTGTGGGTTGGAGAACGGGACGAGACCGCGGAGATTACGCTTCGAGCGTCTGCCAAACGACAAAGTCACTGCCGGCGTTAACCCGTCAATCGAACTATGACACAGCACCAGGCAGCATGTTTACCACGTCTTGCAACCCGGTCGCCGTGTCCTTGAGACTCACCGCAACAGAACCTTCCCAGTGCCGCGCCGCATACTGCCGATCACCACCGGCGACGCACGGCAGTCCTCCAGCCTTGCCAGAACACCCTTGGCATAGCGTGGCCGCACCGCCAGCACGAACCCGATTCCCATATTGAACACCCGGAACATCTCCGCCCGCTTCATCCCACGCTTGCGCATGAACGCATAGATCGGCGGCGGTTTCCAGGAACCGGTCTCGATCACCGCACTGCATCGATTCCCCAGCACGCGCCCGACGTTATCCGGCAGCCCGCCCCCGGTGATATGGGCCATCCCCGTCACCACCCGCTTGATGCGATAACCGTCCAACAGCGCTAGCACATCAGGCACATAAATCTTCGTCGGCCTCAACACCGCGTCGGCCAACGTCTCGCCGAGTTCGTCGTAGTGTCGATTCAGTTTCAGTTGTCGTCGCGCCAGCCATTTCCGTAGCAGCGAGTATCCGTTGGAATGCAGCCCGTTGGAGGGCAGGCCGATCAGCACGTCGCCCGGCGCGACGCCCTCGCCGTCGATGGCCCGCCCCTGCTGCACAACGCCGACGGCAAAACCCGCAAGATCGAACTGGCCGCGGGCGTACATGTCCGGCATCTGAGCCGTCTCACCGCCCAGCAAGGCGCACTCCGCCTGGCGGCATCCCTCGGACATGCCTTCGATCACTTCCAGCAGGCGTTTCGGCTCCAGCCGGTGCACCGCGATATAGTCGAGGAAAAACAGCGGCCTGGCCCCGCAGGTGATCAGATCATTCACGTTCATGGCGACCAGGTCCACGCCCAACCCGTGCAGCCGTTTGGCTTTGACGCCCAGCAGCACCTTGGTGCCCACACCATCGGCGCAGGCCACCAGCGTAACCGGCCGGGCACACCTGGAGGCTCGTTCCCCATCGTTAAGCTGGAACATCCCCACAAAGGCCTCGGGCTTTGACACCACACGCCGGCCGTGCGTTCGCCGCATGGCCGCCTGGATGCGCTTCACCCAGACTGCGTTTGCATTGATGTCAATACCACCGGCCGTCAAGTGACCATCTGCGACGTCCGCCGCTCCATCGAGAACTTGTCGAACGACCCATGCACTTTCACCGGATAATCTCCGCTGAAGCAGGCGGTGCAATACTTCTTCTTGGGCATCTTCACGCAGCTTAGCATTCCGTCGATCGAAAGATAATGCAATGAGTCCACCCCCAGGTAATCGCGAATCTCATCGACGGTGCGCCCGGTGGCCACCAGCCTGGACTCATCCGGGAAATCGATCCCGAAGTAGCAAGCGTGGCGGATCGGCGGACTGGCCACCCGCAGGTGGATCTCGGCAACGCCGGCTTTACGCAGCGCCGCGATCTGCACGCGCGTCGTCGTCCCGCGAACCACTGAATCATCCACCACAATCAGCCGCCGGCCACGAACAACGTCTTTGATCACCCGCAGCTTCACCCGAACTTCGTGATCGCGCGAGGACTGGTCCGGCATGATGAACGATCGATCGGTGTAGTGACTGGTCGTAAACGCCCTACCCAGGGGGATGCCGCTCTCGTGACTGTAACCGATGGCTGCACAAAGCGCCACGTTGGGAACGGGCACGACCATATCGCCATCGGCCGGTGCCTCGCGGGCCAACGCACGACCCAAACAGGCCCGCACCAGGTGTACGTTCTCACCGAAGATGTTGCTGGAAGGGTCCGCGAAGTAGACGTGCTCAAAAACGCAGGCTGCTCCCCGGCCGTTGGTGTCATCACCAAACCGGCGCGACGAGACACCGGCGTCCGAAATGGTGACGATTTCGCCCGGTTGCACATCGCGTTGGTATTGGGCGTCGATGATATCCAGCGCGCAGGTCTCCGAGGCTACCACCGTGGCACCGTCCGGCATCTTCCCCAGACAGAGCGGCCGAAACCCCAATGGATCGCGCACCGCCACCAGCCGGTCCGCAAAGAGCAGCAGCAGCGAATAGGCTCCCTGCAACTGATTCAATACTCCCACCAATGGATCGCCACTATCGTGGCATGACGACTTGGCCAGCAGATGAACGATCACTTCCGTATCGCTGGTCGTTTGAAACACGCAGCCTTGCGATTCGCACTGCCGCCGCAGAGACTCGGCGTTGATCAAGTTCCCGTTGTGTGCGATCGCTACCTGCCCGCCCGACCATTCAAACATCAACGGTTGGGCGTTCATGTCCGAGCATGAGCCCTTCGTCGAATAGCGAACGTGGCCGACGGCGATGCGATTGCGCAGCGAATCCAGCAGGTGTTTGTCGAACACCTCGTTGACCAGGCCCAATCCCGCCACACGCTTGGTCCGGGCCCCGTCGCTGGTGCAGATGCCGGCGGACTCCTGGCCGCGATGCTGCTGTGCGAACAACCCCAGGTGGGTCAGCGCAGCCGCGTCATCGTGCCCGAACACACCGAACAACCCACATCGGTGTTTAACGCTTCGATCCTCGAGGAAATGGACCACGGCACCTCAAGCCCTTCACAGCACAGGTCTTGACAGACAAGAGTTCGGAATCAACAAACCACACGCAGCTTAAACGCTACAAACCACGCGTCAATGAAGTGTGCAAACGGGAAGCATCCCAAGCCCACGGGTTGCAACCCGTGGGTCGCCGGAATTCTCCATGCGACATGAGTTCGAATTGACTTCGATAGGAACTAACCGTCCGCTGGAGCCGGCGCAACCGCTCCAGTTCGCCGTGCCCACTCGACGGGCGGCGCCAGCAACACAACAGCCACCGCCACGCACACCGCAACCAGCGGGTCGGTCACATCCGCATATCGGCTCGCGGTCAGCATCTGTAACACTTCACACGCGGATGAAACACCGACCACCACCAGTAGCACGCCGACCATCCGCAGGCGCCGTGGCCAACCGACCAGCAACGTCCAGACAACCGCCCCCAGCAAGGCGAACGTCACCGCCGTCTCAAGGAGCTCAGCCATGGCCACGCCGAATGGCCTCATAAAGTGACCCCAGAACGGCAGACTGATCGTCCGCGACGGATCGACATGCCCCCAGGCCAGATCAAACGGAGCCGCACTCAAGACCCACAGGTACGCCACCTGGCCGGCCAGCACGACGCCCAACACGCCTCGCCATGACGGCTGAATGCGGGCAGCCACCAGCCAAGCAGCCACTGCCGTCCCGACCAGACCGCCGGCGGCACCCGCCATTCCGTCGACCACGTCAAACGCGTGCGATACCACCAACACCTGCAATACCTCGATCAACAACGCCAGCACTGACACGTGCGTCAACGTCCGCTTGACCGAATCACCCAAGCTCCAGCCACGCCGGCAATATCCGAGAACGCCGAGGAATCCCAGCACGGCGAACTGCCCCGCATACCCCGCGCAGGCCACCCATGTCTCCGGCCCCATCGCCCGCTGCAGCGGCAGCGCTCGGCTCTGGCGCAACGATTGCCAGAGCGACGCCGAAGAAGTGACAAAGTCAAACGGCATCAGGTGATAGAGCACAAGACCGACCGTCACCACGCCGGCTGCTGTTGAAAACGGTTGTAGCCGCAACGCCCGCAACAGCCGACGGCACATCGGATCTGCGAACCTCGCGGACGTCGCCAACGTCGCGCCGGCCAACGCCCCCAATCCGTTCATGCAGACGTCCACCCACGACGCCACCCGAAACGGCATCATGGTCTGCATCCACTCCAGCCCCACGCTCATCAACACCGCCAACCCACAAGCGAACAGTACCCGCGCGAAGTCGCTCCGAGCCGCGGGATTCATCCCGCGCGCTCTGAACAACAAGGCGAAGAGTCCACCGACCGGCAGGTACACGCAAACGTTGGTCAGCACGTCGGACAGCGATGACCGGTGCCACCCAAGCTGTGAGAGACCGAATAACTGATCCGCGCCCGCGGGGCCACGCTCGAACGAGAACGGCAGCAACGTCCCGGTTGCAACGCAACCGACCACGACAACCATGCACCACACCAGAACGGGCGGCGAATCACGCCAGGTGTTGGCCCTTGAAGACATGCGCTACTTTCCCTTGCTCCCCACGGCAACCGACACGCCGTGCCCCCTCACAAACAGCCGAAGCCCACGGATTAGAATCCGTGGGTTGGATTAGAATCCGTGGGTTTCAGTTGCCACCCCCGCCGCTCGCCCTATTCTAGCCGGTCACGGGCAACATTCCCTCCCTTTTCAAGAACCTTTCCGATAAGATCAATTACCAAAGGAGCCTGCCGTGAAAGCCACCCTGATCCACGAGTTCGGCCCACCGGACGTTTTTCGATATGAGGACGTGCCCACACCCAAGTCAGCCCCAGATCATGTTGTGGTGAAAGTCGCCGCTTGCGGTCTCAATCGCTACGACCTCTACCTCCGTATGGGCGGCATCCGCAAGGACGTCCCCCTGCCCCACGTCATGGGCGCCGACATCGCCGGAACCATCGCTGAACTCGGCCGGGAGGTCACCGGTTTCACCACCGGCCAGCGCGTCATCGTCGCACCCGGTTTCCCCGTCAACCCCGAGGACTGGGACCACCAGCCCATCAACCAGGCCCCCAGCTACACCGTCACCGGCACCCTCTTGTGGGGCGGATACGCCGAGTACGTCCAGGTCCCCGCCCGCTTCGTCATCCCCGACACCACCGATGTCCCCCAGGACCAGCTCGCCACCGTGCCCCTCTGTCTGGTTACGGCCATGCACGCCGTCAAGACCCTGGGCCGGGTCACTCAAGGCACCAGGGTCCTCATCCAAGCTGGCGCCTCCGGAAGCGGTTCCATGTGCATTCAGGTCGCCAAGGTTCTCGGGGCTGACGTCATCACCACCGTCGGATCCGAACCCAAAGTCGAAACCGCCTCGAGCTGCGGCGCCGACCGGGTCATCCGCCGCGACAAAGAAGAGCAGGTCGAATGCGTCAGGAAATGGACCGACGGCAAAGGGGTTGACGTGGTCATCGACAACGTAGGGGCTGCGGTCTTTGATGCCAACACCAGGTCACTCCGCGTCGGCGGCATCCTGGTCAACTTCGGCCTGGTCAGCGGCTACAAAACCGACTTCAACCTCCGCAACTTCTTCTTCAACCAGCACACCTTCAAAGGCTCCATGATGGGCACCATGGCCGAACTCCACGAAGGCTTGGATCTCCTGAAAGCCGGCAGAATCAAGCCCGTCCTGGACCGCACTTTCGGCCTCAAAGACGCCGCCGCCGCCCACGACTACATCGAATCCCGCGCCGTCCGCGGCAGCGTCGCCCTCATCCCGTAAGGGTGCATTCCGTTTTGGGTGGCGAATCTGTGGGAGGGCGAGGCTCCTGCCGAGCCGTCAACGAACAGGTCGTGCTACTCCCGGCTCGGCAGGAGCCTCGCCCTCCCGGCGCCCATGTCCTTTGGCGGGTGGCCCATGTCCTTTGGACATGGGGGACGCGATGATATACGCTCAGGTGAAGCGCCCGACGATCATCGGCTCCCCCACCTCCAAAGGAGGTGGGCCACCCGGCCTCCAAAGGAGGTGGGCCACCCGGCCATGCCCTCGTCTTCAGCGGTCGCGTTTGACCGCTGGCGGAAATACTGCGATACTTTATTCTCATCATTGCGCCGGCCCGCCGACATAGTACGGGGGGTGACGGAGCGTCGAATGTTGTGGTATGATGTAAGTATTGTTCATAATGTTTTCATTCAGGGAGATCGAAACATGAAATGCAAACCGTTGAATCGATTGAGCGAGCAGGAACGGCGAAGGAGGGCTACGGCGTTCACGCTCATTGAGTTGTTGGTGGTCGTTGCCATCATAGCGCTGTTGGTCAGCATTCTGCTGCCATCGCTGAAGCGGGCCCGAGCCCAAGCCAAGATGGTGGCCTCGACGGCCAACCTCAAGGGCATCGCCACCGCGGGCAACACCTACGCGGCCGGGGACAGCTCGGAGATGTCCATCCCGGTGCATCCGCTGATGGGCATGGCTGTCGGCACCGTCGGCGCGTATGAGTACGCGGGCAAGAGCGGCGCCGGTGAGCCGCAGTCGATCACCGACGCGGTCACCTCCAAGTGGGGCACGCAGTTCGGTCGCGGGCCGGCCAGCCGGGGGCTGAATCCGATCGTCTACAAGGGCGGGTTCACGGACTACCAGAACGATCCCGGTCCCGGCCAGTCGAACTGGCTCAGCGACACCAACCTGGACCTGGGTATTTTCCGTGCGCCGTCGGACAAGGGCTATTCGGGGCACCACAGCACGATATGGCGCGACTCTGGTCTGACCTCCTACGATCACTACGGCAACAGCTACGCCGCCAGCACGTCGTGGATCGGGGTGCCGGGGGCGGACTGCAAGCTTCAGAGCAACTCGTCGTTCCTCAAGCCGATCTCCCGTGTGTCCAACCCGGCAAACACTATCTACTTCATCGAAAATGCCGGTCGCTACGGTTGGCGTAAGGCGTATGGCGACGATGGCTGCTCCTTCCTGGGTGGGGGCCCCCTGGGCGCTGACGTGGAGACGATCATCAAGGGCTGGCACGGCGAGCCGTGGCAGTTCGCCACCGCGTTCGTAGACGGGCACGCCAGGATCGTCAAGATTGAAGGCCACATTCAGCCGCAGCCGCACCTGTCATCCTATCCGGCGTGGGCAGGGACAGCGCGGGACTGGGGTTTTTGGCACTGCGTGATCCTCCGGGGTAAGGATTGGCAACAGGACACCCTCCCTGCTCCAGCGGTGGAAACTGAGATCAGTTGCGCGGGCGGCGGTGTAGTGGTGAACTCGATTCAGTAGGCCGATCGTTGTCGTGCCAGGGGGATGCTAAACGTAAAGCGCAAGGTCACGCTGGACCCTTGCTAAAATCCCTTTTCGGTCCCCCTTCCTGGCGGGCCACGGGAAGGGATTCCCGTAACGGATGGGTGCGAGAAAGGATTCTCGCACCAGCTAGCTGAACGGCGTTGGGTGCCGGTGCTGATCACAGGCCTGCCAGCAGCTCGGCGATCTTGGCCCGCTCCTCCTCCGAGAGGTTTTGGTGCTCCCGGTCGATGGCCTGGGCCTGTTGCAGTTGCTTGCGGGCCAATGACGAGGCACCCTGTTTCTTGTAGACCTCCGCCAGGTGGATCATGGCCCGTGCACGGGTGGTGGGCAGATCCTGAGCGAAGTCGATGGCTCGCTCCAATTCTTCCACAGCTTCGTCGAGCCGCCCGATCTTGAACAGCACCACACCTCGAGTATCGCGCAGGTGGGGGTCCGCCGGATAATACTCGACCCCCCGGTCGGCCAGTTTAATGGACTGCGCCAGTTGTGGGTCGCCTCCGGACTCGGCGAGAATCCAAGAGAGATCATTCAAGGCCCGGTGGTTGGCCTGGTCGAGGGCCAGGACTTCGCGGTAGGCCTCGACAGCCGCCTCATGGTCGCTCACCTGGTAAGCCGTTTGGGCGATACCCAAGCGGGCCTCAACGTTAGTGGATTCCGCAGCCACGACCTCCTCAAAGAGCGTGCGGGCCATCCTAAGGTATTGTTCGCTGCCCGACGAGGCCAACAGCATGGCACCGACCATTGTCGTGCCGGTGTCGTCCGGGCGGCTTGCCCGGCGGGCCTGCACCAGCGGCATGATCTGATCGAACCGCTTCTGCAGAGCATGGCAACGCAACCGCATGCGAAGGGCTGCAACGCTCGCATCCGCCAGACGATCAACGTTGGCCAGGGCTGACTCAAAATCTTCCAACCGTCCCTCGCGGCAGTACAAGTCTGCCAGAGACAGCCACTCCCTTGCACGGGCGGGCAAGCCGCTCGTGGCGCCCATTGCCGGAAGAGTTTTGATATCGCGTGCCACCAGATCCTCCATGATACTGATCGCTTCGGCCGTCCGATCTGCAACGGCCAGCACCGCGGCGCGCTTCAACAGAGCATTGGGATCGTCCGGAGCCAAATCGACGGCTGCGTCGGCTAACGCCAGCGCCCGATCATGGTCGCCGGCCCGCAAGGCGTCTTCGATCAGCAGGAAATGAGCGGGCAGGTACCTGGGGTTTACCTTGAGGGCCGACCAAGCGAAATCGCCGGCCATCGAATAGTTCTGTTGCAGGCGCTCGACCTGCGCCGCTGCCATCAGGATGGCGGTGTCTTCGGGATTGGCGTTCAATGCCCGCCTCACCAGGGCTGCGGCATCCTCCATGTCTCCTCGGAGGTAGGCCAGCTCCATCAATGACAGATGGGCCGTGACCACACTGGCGTCCAGCTCGACGACGCGCTCCAGCAACGCCCGTGCATCGCGCAGGGCCTGGTCACCCCCATCGTTCATCATAACCGCGGCTCGCAAGTTCATCAGCTCGACGTCGTCCGGGGCGGCCGCCGTCAGATCATCGAGCATGCCAATCCCACGTTTCTTCCGGTCCTGGTCTTCTGCGGCGAGCAGCGCCCGCATCAGGGCTCGTCGCATGGAGTCGCGATCCGGCGCGATGGTGAGCCCTCTTTCCCATGCCGCGACAGCCTGCTGCGGGCGAGCTGTGGAGCTGTAGAACCGGCCCAGCAGTTCATGCCCCGCCCCGGCGGCATCTGTAAACTCGCACAGACGAAGCAGGTCGCGCTCGGCCGCCTCGTGATCGTCGCCCGCCATGTAGAATTGGGCACGAAGCACGTACGACCCGAAGTCGTCGCGCTCCGCCACTCTGGCGTTCAAAAGCTTCTGGGCCTCTTCACGCCGTCCCTCAGCGTTCAAGATGAAGGTACGGACACCTAATGACGAGAGACCGTCCGGGTCCAGCTTTTCCGCTTCGTCCAGAAGGGCGAATGCACGCTCCACGTCACCCTGATCGGAGTAGACCAACCGGGCCAGGATTATCCGTGGCTCGGGGGCCTGAGCATCATCAGGGAGGCGGGCTTCCAGTTCACGAATCGCAGTACCGTATTCACCGACCCCGATGGCCACCCCGATACGGTGGACGTCGAGCTGCGGCGCCGGCTGGGTCACCCGGTCCAGAATGTCTTTGGCATCGGTGAAGCGCCGCTGTGATTCGAGCAGTCTCAAGAGCCGCTCGGCCACACCCACCGAGCCGGGATCGGTGGTGAACTCTCGACGGTAGACAGTCTCGGCGGCGGCGGTGTCACCGAGCGATTCATACATGGTGCCGAGCAGCAACACCGACCGGGGCCGCCACCGCCGGCTGTGTTCGATGCACTCGGTCAGCGCATCCTTGATCTGTGATGTGTGCTCCCGCCAATCGTCACCTGACAACTGCATCCGCGACTGGTGGAAGCGCCATGACAGGCCCGACTCCCCCTCGATGGAGCGTATATCCTCGATGTATTGCTGAGCCAGCGCGGTGTCGCCTAGACCATCGCCGACTTCGAGCAGAGCAAGCCGCGTGGGCAAGTCGTCGGGGCATTGTGCCGCGAATTCCTTGAGCAGCGTAATCCCCTGTTCACGATCCAGATGCTCCAGGTGCAGGCCCGCCAGGGCCAAGGTGACGCGGCGGCGTTCGCCGATATCATCCACACTTTCGGCGGCCTGCTGGAGCGTCTGCTTGGCCTCCTGATGGCGCCCCGCCCGGAGGTGCAGCCGCCCCAAACCGATCCAGGGGAGCGCGATCGCCGGATAGGCCTGGGTAGCCTGCCGATACACGCCCGCCGCTTTGTCGGTAGATCCACGTCGCTCGAACAACTGTGCCAGGCGCATCATCGCAGCCAGGGGAGCCCCGCATTCGTCGATGGCCCCTTGCAGCAATGCCCCAGCGGTTTTGAAATCGCCGTCATGTTCAGCCATGAGAGACTGGAGCAGCCGAATTACGGCGGCCTCGGGGTACCGTTCCCGCAGCATGGCCAATTCTTCGGCGAGGCGATCCAGGGCAGCCGATCGCACCGGCCTCTTGAACTCCACCCGCATGGCCGTCTCGATGCGCAGCAACTTGATCTCGAGATTGTCGGGGGCCCACTCCTCGCAGGAACGAGCAGCGCGCAGCGCCTCCGCCCATTCACCGACCTTGATGTGTTGTCGAGCGATCTGAACGGCCAAGGCCAGGTTGCTGCCCCCGGGGGCACCAGAATGATTCAGCGCCTTGATGGCCTGATCGGGTTGATCGGTCTTGATGTAGGCCTCAGCCAGTACCTGCCACGCAGTTTCATTGTCAGGATTCCAGGCGACGACCGGCTTAAGCAAATCGATGGCCCCATACGGCTGGCTGTTGGCCAGAGCGACCCTAGCGCCCAGTATCGCCAGATCCTGATCTCCGGCACTGCGGCCCCCGGTGGCCTCGTGGACCTGCTCGCGATGCTCCGCCAGGTATCGTGAGGCGTCCTTTGCCCGACCGGCTACCAGGTAGAGATCGACGGCGATCGGCAGAAAAGCGGTACGGTACTGTCCGAAGAGTTCATCGAGGGCCCGGTCCGCCAGGGCCCCGGTGGCTTGTCGATCGCCTATCATGCGGCGCACCGTGGCTGCCACACCGAAGCGTTCCAACCGGAATCCGTTTGGATTGGCGAACTCCGCGACGAAAACCTCGTCTTCGACCCTCTCCAACGATTCCACAATCGACTGTGCTCGTTCCGGCTCCCCCAACGCTGCCCACGCCCGGGCCATCTTCAGAAGCAGTTGCGGATCTTGGGGGGAAAGTCCGGTGGCCGCCTCCAGATCGGTGCGGCCCTGGGCTTTGTCGGGCGACTTGCGGTTGTCCAGGTTGTCGAGATGGAACAAGGCCCGGTTCACCAGGGCCTCCGCCGAATCGGGATTGCGCTCCACGCCTTGAACAAGCCAATGCAGCGCTTTTTCAGCGCTTGATTCCAAGGTATCCTGCTGAACTGCAATGCGTGCCAGCATCCTGAAGGCGTCCGCACTGCCCGCTTCCGTCGTCTCCACCAGGTGTTGGAGACGCGCCACCGCTTCGTCCGGTCTTGCCCGGGCCAACAGAATCCGCGCCAGCGCCAGCGTCGCGCTGGCATCCGCCGGGTCTTCCTGCAGCCGCCCCTCGCAGATGTAGGTGGCGTTTTCAAGGTCGCCCACGTACATGTACAGCTTGATGAGCTGGTCGCTAAGCTGGTCATCACCCTTTTGATGGCGCCACAGGCGGCGGTAGGCGGCAATCGCCGCGGAGATGTTCTCCAGCGCCCGCGGGCGTACGGCTAGATTGGCGCCGGCGTAGACCTCCAGCATTTCAACGTCGTCGGGGTACTGTCTGAGGTAGCGCCGCAGCTTCTTGCATGCCTCCGCCCACTTTTCCTGCTGGAGCAGCTCTTCACCCTCGGTCCGAGCCCGCTGGGCCACCACCCGTTTGCGAATGTAGTGCCCTCCGACGGCGCCCACACCCAAAACACCGACGACAACGACAAGGATGATCAGTGCTTTAACGTTGATCCGCGCTGGAATCCGGTTGCCTCTCATCGGTCGCTCCTTCGACTGAAGTTGAAGGTTGAAGGTTGAAGGTTGAAGGTTAAAGGTTGCAGGGGCCGTCCGTCAACCTTCAATATTGAACCTTGAACCTTGGCAAGCGTTCAGCGGTCAGCTTTCAGCAGTCAGCCGGACAGAAAATCGGCCCCGTCGCTGATCACGCCATCTTCAAATCAACGAACCGTGCCAAGCCACTCAACTGATAGCGGATCGTTGAAAGCTGATACGCTTAGGGCTCGTAACCCGGCGGTGGGGTGCGAGAAGGGATTCTCGCACCAGCGACATCGGTGCGAGAAGGGATTCTCGCGCCAGCGAGTATACTTCTTGGGTTCTCGTGCGTGCTGCACGGTCAACGGGTACAATTCCCGAGGGCATGATCAATCACGTTCCGTGTGGAACCGGCTTTCCAGCCGGTCCCACGGCTGTGCTGTATCGGCGGGGGCGAGTTCTCACGATGGTTTTCAAGTCCATTCGTTTTGCGGTGTTGCCATGTCTGCTTGCGGCTATCGTGTCCGTCGGCTGTTCCAAGCAGGAGAAGCCCGCCACGCCGTCAAAGACCCCCGACCATGCGGCTAAGGTCTTCACCGACGTCACGCTGGCGGCCGGTATCAGGCACAAACACCATAAACCGATACTGGATCACAAGCTGGACAACATCATGAACTGGGTCAGCAGCGTGGGGGCCGCGGCGGCGGCGGGCGACTTCAACAACGACGGATGGATCGATCTGTACGTGACCGACTCGCGCAAAGGCACTCCCAACTATCTCTATCGCAACAACGGCGACGGCACGTTCAGCGACGTGGGCGGCACCGCCGGTGTAGCCGATGTGAACAACGACGGCGGCACCAGCATGGACTGCGTGTGGGGAGACTACGACAACGACGGTTGGGTGGATCTCTACGTGGTGCGCTGGGGCAATGATTTGCTGTTTCGCAACAACGGCGACGGGACCTTTTCCGACGTTACCAGCCGGCATCTCCGCCGGCGCGACGGCTCGGGCGGTACGGACTGGGCCAACGGTAACGCCGCCCTGTTTCTTGATTACAACCTCGACGGGCGCTTGGACATCTACGTCGGCAATTACTTTGATGAGATCGACCTGTGGCACCTGCCGCACACGCGGATCATGCACGAAGACTTCGAGCGGGCCCGCAACGGCGGGGTGAACTTTCTGTATCGCCAGGAGGACGACGGCACCTTCACCGAGGTGGCGGCGTCGTTGGGCGTGGATGATCCGGGCTGGACGCTGGCGGTGGGGTCGGCGGACGTCGACAACGACGGCTGGCCCGATCTTTACTGTGCCGACGACTTCGGGCCTGATCAGGTTTTTTACAACAACCGCGACGGGACCTTCACCAACGTGTCCACGCGGGCCATCGGCGTCGACACCCAGAAAGGGATGAACGTCGAATTCGGCGATTTCAACAATGACGGTTGGCTGGACATATACGTCACCAACATCACCACGGCGGAGTACCTTCAGGAAGGGAACATGCTGTGGCACAACAACGGCCCCGATGAAAAGGGCGTGGTGACCTTCACCGATATTTCGATCGAGACCGGCGTCTATGACGGTGGTTGGGGGTGGGGGGCGAAGTTCCTGGACTACGATAACGACGGCGATCTGGACCTGTTTGCGGTCAACGGCTTCATCAGCGCGGGGGAGGGCAACTACTGGTATGACCTGGCGTCGTGGACGGTGCTCGGTCAGGACGCCGCCGAGGCCCGCAACTGGCCGACCATCGGGAATCGCTCCTTCTCAGGCTATGAAACGTTTCGCTTCTGGCGGAATGACGGGCTCGATTCGTTCACGCCGCAGAGCCGCGGCGTGGGGCTGGACAGTGATCGCGACGGGCGCGGCGTAGCGTGCTTCGATTACGACAATGACGGCGACGTCGATCTGTTTGTGGCCAATCAGGATCAACGCCCGCACCTGTTCCGCAATGATATCAACGTCACTAGGGGCGAGCGGGCGCGCGGGATGAATCCCGCGGCTCGGGGGAGCGGTCATTGGCTGACGGTGGCGCTGGACGTTGGATCATCGGGCGGGGTTAACCGTGACGGCATCGGCACGCGGGTCACCGTGGTGACCGATCGCGGGCTGCAGTTGCGCGAGCGCGACGGGGGCAATGGGTACGGTGGCCAGAGTGATCCGCGGCTGCATTTCGGGCTGGGGCCGGAGCGCGTCGCCAAGCTGATTGAAGTGCGCTGGCCTGACGGCGGGCTGCAATACCTGGAGAACGTGGCGGCTGATCAAATCATCACCGTGCGGCGCGATGTATCACAGTACGCCACCGATGCCATGGTGGTGGTGCCGCCGCCGCCGCCGCGACGCGTCGACAAAAGTACTCAACCCAAGCGGCCGGACATCGACCCCAAGGAGATCGACCGCGTGCTGTCCGGATTCGAGCAGCGCATCCGCTCCGCCCCGACGAGTTACCCGATGACCGATGCCTATCGGCAACGCTGCGTGGCGTTCGACCGCTATGAGCGGGCCATCGACTTCTTTGCCGGGCTTGCGCAGGAGTATCCGGGCCGATTCGTGGTGGGCCTCAACCTGGCGGGGGCCTACATAGACAAGATACCCACCTGCGGCGGGATCGCCGCCATCGTTAGCAAGGGCACCTTGGCACGGAAAGCGTTGGATGTGATGGATGAGCTGATTGAGACCCACGGCGGCTCGTGGGTGATTTATTATGCACGGGGCATGAACCATCTTCATTGGCCTCGGGCGCTGCGGCACTCGGACGATGCCGTTGCCGACTTCACGCGCTGCCTGCGGATGCAGCTCGCCGCGGGACCGCCCGACGCCAAGGAGTATTACGAGCGAATCTACCTCCTCCTGGGCGATGCCCACGCCAAAAACAAATCATATTCCGACGCCCGCGACGCCTGGCGAAGCGGATTGAAGGTGTTTCCCGATTCCGAAACGTTGAAGTCCCGATTGACCCTCACGGACGATGGTAAGCTGTTGGAGTTCATCGTGCGGGTTCGAGGCCTGGAGAAACCGATCGACACCGGATTCGCCTTCATCGAGCGCGAGCCGTAACGCCACGGATTATCGCTCCTGCGGCGTCCCGATGCGATTCCTATTGGACTCCTATCGGACGGCCGTGTATGCCACTTGACCAACCGTTATAACGCTTGTTATAATTACATCGGTTCCGCGAAGTTTCTGGAGATGACTCATGACGACGCTCAAGATAACCACTGTCGGGAACTCCGCCGGCGTTGTTCTGCCACGGGACATTCTCGAGCACCTTCGTGTTGAGAAGGGGGACACGCTTTACGTGCTTGAAACGCCCAACGGCATTCAGCTAACCCCATATGACCCTGAGTTCGGAAAGCAGATGGACGCGGCGGAGCAGGTTATGCGCGAGGACCGCGACGCCCTGAAGAAGCTCGCTGAGTAACTGGGCATGCCCGAGCCGGTCTGGGTTAGGGAAGACGTCGTGCTCGCTATCCACAATCGGCAGCTTGCCGAGCACGGCGGGCTGGAGGGCATTCGTGACCAGGGGCTCTTGGCCTCGGCTCTTGCCCGGCCGAGAAACCGCTACGCCTACTCAGATGATGACCCGGACATCGCTTCGCTGGCTGCGTCCTACGCTCACGCAATCACCAGCAATCACCCCTTCGCCGACGGCAACAAGCGAACCGCACTGGTTGTCTGCCGGACCTTCCTGAAACTGAACGGCTTGGACCTCATAGCTTCCCAGGCCGACAAGTACGACACCTTCCTCGCACTTGCCGCCGGCCGGCTGTCCGAGAAGGAGCTTGCCGACTGGATACGAGTTCGAACAAGGAAGCTGTAGCACGAAACCGCAAAGACACCCCGCAACGAAAGATGGTAACGGTAGGTCAACGACCTGCGCTACATGGCGGGAGAAACCGATCGACACCGGATTCGCGTTCATCGAGCGCGACCCGTGAATATGGTCATCGCCGTGGATGGAATGCGTCGCGGGGCACCCAGCGAGTGTTGTACTTGAGGCGCCAATCCTCGTCGTGCATTGGAATCCGTGCCTCGGCGATGGGCAGTGGTTCGACGGTGTCGCCGTTCACCACGTTGTAATCAGCGTCCTTCTCCCAGCCGACGGAGTAGAAGAAGAAAGAGCGGATCATGCCGCGATCCAGCGGCGGCAGCTTGTCGGCGGGGTAGCGCAGGGTGACGGCGTCGCCGCCGTTGAGGATGGCCAGCTTTCCGTCACTCCGGGCGACCAGTTCAAGCGCGTCACCATAGCGTGTGCACCAGCCCTGTGGGGTGGTGCGCCATTGAGGATTCCCGGTAAGCACGTGGTAATCGGGGGTGATGGGGTGGTGCGGTGCCCGGGTTCGCATCTCGGGAAAACCGCGGAAATATACGTCGGCTGACGCCGGTTGGATGCGGTGCACCAGGCGCTCCGCCGACGGTCGGCGCCGGCCCAGTGCGATTCGGTCCCAACGGATTTCAAACGTAGAGGTCAAACGAAGCCGCCCGGGGCCCGGCGGCAGTTCGCCGGTCAGGTTGCACAGAATAGTCTTGGTCTTGCCCGCGGGCATGCCCACAACGACGTCCACCGGCGTCCACGTTCCGTTATGAGTCTCCGCTTCCAACGTGGGGGGTATCACCTTAACGCCGGGGTTCTGGGAAAGGGCGATGTTGACGCTGGCACTGCCGTAACGCAGCCAGCCGGTGAGGGCCAACACCAGCGGCTCCTGGTGATCGAGGTTGCCGAAATCCATCGTTAGTGTCATGGGGTGACACATCCCGCGGAACGGCGGAGGCAGGGTCTCGCCCGGCGGTGCAAATACTCCGTCCATCTCGGCCACCGCAGCCGTACGATCGATTCCGTCGTCACCGACGGCGCTATGCGGCGCGCGCAGATCAGTCAAAGCCCACAGCTCCGACGGCGGGAAAGGCGGCGGCATGAGCTTGTCCGTTGGATGGATCTCCACGTCGGGCGGGTGATCCACAGCCACCAGCTCGGCGGCATCGAGATAGAGCACCTCGCGGTAGCACTCGGCCACCTCCAGCAGGTATGCGCCGTCCGTGGGAACGAAGTCATTCATATCGCCGACGTACACGAGCTCATCGTTGTCAGCCGGCAGGATTTCATCGCGCCGCAGCGACAGGCCCAGCGGGGCGTTGCCGAGAATGTCGGTCACGAAGCGGAACCGCTCGCCGTTGAAGGCAAACAGAAACGGGCAAGAGCCCAGCTCAACCATCTTTTCGACGAATTCCAGCGGTTGGAGCGTGGGGGAGACCAGGAACTCGTTGTCCACTACGCCGTTGGTCCACAGGGTGTGGACGGTGTCGAGCTGTCGGGATTGCCCGACGCCGATTTCGATGGGAACATGGGTGACCATGCGCGTTACCCAGAAGTTCCCTTTACGCAGCTCGATGTGGTTTCCCAGCCCGGTGGGGTTGGTCAAGATGGTGACCAGCCGCACTTTGAGTTGGCCGTTGGCGTTGCCGCCGTCGTTGCGCAGCAGTCGCATAGTCTGGTCGGCGGTGATAAGCAGCAGGTCGGTGTCCCCGTCGGCGTCGAAGTCGGCGGCCACGGCGTCGACGACAGCCGCCGTTTGCAGCGCATCGAGGCCGGTTACCTGCGTGGTCTCCTTCCAACCCAGAGCGCCGAGATTCCGCCACAAGCGCATGCTGCCGCGACCGGAGGCGTTACGCCGTCCGCCGTAGACGCAGACGTCCAGCCAGCCGTCGTTATCGTAATCGACCAACACCGCGCCCCGGGCGTCGAGGTCCGGGTATTCGAATCGGTGGCGTTGCCCGCTCCGGCCGAACATGCACAGGGCATGGTCAGAGCTGATGAGCACGGCGTCGGTGTAGCCGTCATTGTTGAGATCGTTGACGGCGATCCTTCGGGCCGGCGTCCAAGGGCCCGGCGGCTCCGCCATGGGGTGGAAACGACCGGCACGTTGATTCATGAACACGCGCGTCGGCGAATCCCCACCGGCTGCGATAATGTCGATGGCCATGTTGTTGTCCCATTCGAGCGAGGCCACGTCCCAGATAGGGCCGGCGGCGGTCAGGCCGATCTCGTCGGTGACGTTCACTAACCGGATGTCGTCGGAGGTCCCGGTTTGCGCGGATTCCAGTTGGGCGACGTCTGCCGGTGCGGTGTCGAATCTGATTACGTAGCTGTTGTTCTGCCACAGTTGCACGCCGTCATCACCTGCTATGATCAGATCGAGCACGCCGTTATGGTCGTAGTCGACCCACTTGGCGGCACGGCCGGTGATCTCCGCCAGGCCTGCAGTAGCCGTGCGATCGACGAATGACGCGTCGCCGGTCCGCTCCAGCAGCACGACCCCGCCGGGGCCGATCAACAGAACGTCGTTCCGCGCCGCGAGCTTGGGGATAGCCTTATTCTGTCTGGTGATGGCGATGAATACATCTCCAATCGCGCAGGCGGTGTAAACCGGTCGATCGGGATCGGCTCTGCGGACAATTGTCCGAGCGAAAGTGTCACTATCTGTCATCTTCAGCAGGTTGAACGAGCCGTCGGGCCCGGCGGCAAAGAGCGTGGGAAAGCCCAGCTTGTCGACTTCAATCACGGCTGCGGTGGTGGCCGCTTGGTCTCCTTCAACCCGGAAGACATGGTCGGTCACGTCGGTCCATCGTACGTCAATGCCCTCGGGATGTTGTTCACTTGGCGAGGGCACCTTGGCCACCATTTCATCCGTTGGCCCCGGCTCGGCTTGGGTATGGATGCAGCGTTCCAGAATGTCTTCCGGCTGAATCCCCAGGAGCCTCTTCAGGCGCTGAAACTCCCGCGTTAGCCGGAGCACAGCCTCGCGATCGCGTCGACGCCGCGCATACGAAGCCATCTTGTAGTAAGCGGCGGTGTGCGTCGGGTCCAAGAGAATGGTTTCCTCGAGCTGTTCCATCGCACGGTCGTGTTGCCCGGTTTTCTGGAGGGCGTCAGCCAACTGGTAGCGCAGGGCGGCGGTGTCGGGATCCAGCCGAACAGCCTGCTCAAACGCGGCCACGGACTCTTCGAAGCGTTCGACGCCGCCCAGGGCCAGCCCCAACAAGTACCGCGTCGCGGGAGAGCCGGGGTTGACTTCGCCAGCCCGTTCCAGCAAATCCACAGCAACAAGATAGTTGCGGGCCTTCTTGGGAATCAGGTGGGCCCGGGCCAGGTTGCGCAGAGCCGGTGCGGAATCCGGCTGGAGACGTACGGCTTGGGTGAGCACTTCAATAGCCTTGGCTGACGCGCGGTTATCGACGTAGCCTTTGCCGATATTCATGATCCGGATGAAATCACCAGACGCAGTCTCTCCGGGGGTCGTGGGCGACGGCGTTTCGATGTGGGACCGGCTTTCCAGCCGGTCAAACGACAGGCTGGAACGCCTGTCCCACACCGGCGCGGTCTCGCTTGCCAGGGCAATCCACAGGATCAAGGCCAGGACGGCGATCACCACCAGCCCACAGGCAACACGGCGTATCATAGGCAAGCGTCTCCGATCTTAGACGTACAGCGCAAGGTCACGCTGGACCGAGAATCCTTTCTCGGTCCCCCTTCCTGGCGGCCCGCGGGAAGGGATTCCCGCAATGGGTGGGTGCGAGAAAGGATTCTCGCACCAGCACTTCCCACAGGCAACACGACGTATCATAGGTTAGCGCCTCCGATCATAGAACCGCCCGGTATGATAGTGAAGGTGCCTGGTCCCTTCCAGAGAGGGGGACGCACTCGTCGGTATTGGGCGCGTGCGACCTCGATCAGAGCCCAGAGCGCAAGCGACGGGTTGGCAGACCCCGCGCCGTAACCGAATGCAAGGCCTAATCGTACGAGGGAGATTGGCCCCAGTGGAGTTTGGTGACCAAGCCATGCCATTTCGGGTGGGCGGGGTTGCGGACCAACTGGAAGTTCGAGGAGAAGCGCTTTACCACGATGCGGTCTCCGGTCCGAAGTGATGAGTTGACCTGGCCGTCGATCAGCAAGGTGGAGCCGGGGTTGGCTTTTTCGATGGCAATCTCAATCTCAGACTCATGCTCGACGACCAGTGGCCGATGGCTCAGCGAGTGCGGGCAGAGCGGGGTCAGGACGATGGCCATCACCCGGCCTTGCATGATCGGCCCGCCGGCTGACAGGTTGTACGCCGTCGAGCCCACCGGCGTGCATACGATCAGGCCGTCGCCGGTGATGGTGGTGAGATGGGCACCGTTGATGCTGATCGCGATTTCGATCATGCGGAACGGCGGGCCGGCCTGAATCACGCAGTCGTTGACCGCCAGGCTCTCGAAGCAGGGCTCGCCGTCGCGCAGCACGCGGGCCTGCAGGATGGCCAACTCGCTGATCAGATCGCCGTTTTGCAGCACCGCGTCGAGATTGGCTTTGAGCTCGACGATGCTGAACTCGGCCAAGAAGCCAAGCTTCCCGAAGTTCACGCCGATGAGCGGGAGCTGTCGATGTCCCAGCGACCGGCTCACGGCCAGCAATGTGCCGTCACCGCCCAGAACAATAATGTAGTCCGCCCCGGCTTCCAGGGCCGCGCTGCCCTCCAGCGACAGCGACGCCCCTACGACGCGACAGCGCGCCGCGGTGAAGGCCCGCACGCTCTTTATGGCCTCGCCAACGCCTGGTTTCTCAGGGTTGCCGAGAATAAAGACCCGCCGGTTCGCAGCAGACTGGGGCATGACGTCGGCTCAGCCGGTAGGGCGGGCATGGCCCGCCGCTTGAGCGAAGGCGGGCAGAGCCCGTCCTACTGTGGGTCGAGCGGAGGACGCGGCCTTGGCCACAGGTGCCGGCGGCCCGCAACGCTCCTCGATCAGTTGCCGAACGGCCGTCGCGATTCCCGTCACGTCGATTCCCGCCTCCGCCAACTGCCCGGCGCGAGAGCCGTGCTCGATGAATCGATCGTCGGGAAGCCCGAGACGCCTGAATGACTCGATGGGCACGCCCATCCGGCTGGCCGTCTCCAGCACGGCGGATCCGAAGCCGCCGGCGATGGAATGATCCTCCACGGTGAGCACCGGCCTACCATGGGCAAATGCTCGGCGCACCATGCCACCATCCACCGGCTTGGCGAATCGCGCATTGACCACCGCCACTTGGTGGCCTTCGGCCGCCAGCAGCTCAGCAGCGCTCATGGCGGTGACCGCGGTAACCCCGTAGGCCAGGATGGTGGCTGCCTCGCCGCTGCGCAGGCGTCTGGAAACGCCAAGCTCGAAAGGCGGACAGTGGGGCACCGGGGTCGGCACCACGTCGCGGGGGTATCGAATCGCCGACGCGCATTTCAGGGTCAGACCGAAGCGCATGGCTTCGTTCAGCTCCGGCTCGTCCATAGGGGCCATCAGCACCATGTTGGGCAAGCCGCGCAGGTAGGTGATATCCAAAAAGCCGTGGTGCACGGCCCCGTCGCCGCCGACCAGTCCGGCACGGTCCATGCAGAACATCACCGGATGGCCTTGCAGCACCACCTCCTGGAATACCTGGTCAAAGGCCCGTTGCAGGAACGTCGAATAAATGGCACACACCGGACGCAGGCCGCACTTGGCCAGCCCGGCGGCAATGTCCACGGTGCAGCTCTCGGCGATGCCGATGTCGCGCCAGCGGTCGGGGAAGGCCTTGGCGAATCTGTCCAGGCCGGTGCCGTCGGGCATGCCGGCGGTCATGGCATAGATCTTCTTGTTGTCCTTAGCCAACGCGATCAATGCGTCGACGAACGCCCTGGTCCAGCTCTTGCCCGAGCCCGATTTAATGGTGACCTTGCCGTTCTGCACCACGAAGGGTTTTGGGGAATGAAACCGGCCGGGGTCCTTCGTGGCCCAGTCGGCTCCTCGACCCTTTACGGTGTGCACGTGGAGCACCACAGGGTGAGGAACGTCCTTGAGCAACTTGAGCAGGTTGATCAAATGCGGGATGTCATGGCCGTCGACCGGCCCCATGTACTTCAGACCCAACTGCTCAAATATCTGGAGCGGAGTGACCGTTGCCTTGATGCCTTCCTTCAAATGATCCAGCGCTTCGAAGAGGGCGCTGCCCACCAAGGGCACTTTGGGCAGCACGGTTTTGGCCCGCTGCTTGATCTCGCCATATACCGTGCCGGCGCGGAACTTGGCCAACCACTCGGCGATGGCCCCCTGTGACGGTGCGATGCCCCACCGGTTGTCATTGAGAACGATGAGCAACTGGCGGTCCAGCGTGCCCGCCTGGTTCAGCCCCTCAAAGGCTACACCATTGACAATGCTCGCGTCGCCGACGACAGCCACCACGTGCGTGTCCCGCCCCATCATGGTGTCGCCGCGGGCCATACCGATCGCCGTCGCTATCGAGGTGCCGGCGTGCCCGACGTTGAACAGGTCGTACTCGCTTTCGTGAATGGAGGGGAAGCCGCTGATCCCGCCGGCCTGGCGAATGGTCTCGAACTGTCCGGCCCGCCCGGTGAGCAGTTTGTGCGGGTAGCACTGATGACCCACGTCCCAGAGCAAACGATCTTTCGAAAAATCAAAGCAGTAGTGCAGGGCGATGGTCAGATCAGCCACGCCCAGATTGCTCGCAAAATGCCCGCCCTTGCGCCCCACGACGTCGATGATCCGGTCGCGAATCTCCTGTGCCAGTGCCGGCAGTTGGTCGATCTTCAACGCCTGCACGTCGGCCGGCGACTGGATGTGCTCCAATAATGCCATCAGATTCAACCTCTCGGGTTCCGTTGCAGCGTCGGCGTTAATGTTGACGCTGAATGACGAACCCCGCAAGTGCCCGCAGGTCGTCAGCCTCCGGACCGAAGTCCGCCAGCGAGGCGACGGCGGCGTCCGCCGACTCCTGAGCCGCCTTGCGGCTCGCATCAATTCCTACGGCTGCGGGGTAAGTATGTTTGCCGGCGCCGCTGTCTTTGCCGACACGCTTGCCCATCTGCTCCGCGGTGGCGGTTACGTCCAATAAATCATCGGCAATTTGGAAGGCATGACCCAAGCGTCTCCCGTAGCGGCCGAGAGTTTCCACCACCGACTGCCCCGCGCCGGCGGCCAGGCCGCCCAGCTTGCACGAGGTCTCGAACAACGCAGCCGTCTTGCGATCGTGGATCGAATGGGCGGTTTCACGCGAAGGGCCCTGCCCCTCGCCCAGGATGTCCACCGCCTGCCCACCGATCATCCCTCGCCACCCCGTTCCCCGGGCCAATTCCAGGACCATGACCGCCGACCTGGCGGGGTCCGGAGTGTGCTCGGCGATCAACTCGAATGCCAGTGTCAATAATGCGTCACCCGCCAGAATAGCCGTTGCTTCGCCGAACTGCTTGTGCGCCGCCGGAAGACCGCGGCGGAAGTCGTCATCGTCCATCGCGGGTAGATCGTCATGCACCAGTGAAAAGGTGTGAACGCATTCCACGGCGGCGGCGGCCGGTGCGGCGTCCTCGTCGCTGCCGCCGCACAGCACGCAGCAACGGGTCACCAGATAAGGTCGCAAACGCTTGCCGCCCGCCAGTGCCGTGTAACGCATCGCTTCCACCAGCGCCGCAGGAACATCCGCCGCATCTTCGAATACCGCGGCAAAACGGCCATCGAATTGCACGGCCCACCGCTTGAGCACGTCTTCGACGGTGCAGTCATTCACGTAGTAGGTGCTCACCTTTGCGAATCGATCCATGACGGTCAGGGCGGACTGACGCGCCACAACACAGCCTATCGCGCAGGAAATCATATGGCAAGCTAGTACCGTTTTCGGTCACACAGTTTCGTGACCATGGAGACAATTCCCAGGCCCGTCGTTTACGGCGGGTGAACCAAGCCATCATCCCTTTCATTCCCCCTCCCCTTCTCCCGCCGCCGAAGGCGGCTGGAAAAAGGGAGGAGGTGGAGTAGTTCGTAGTCCAGCCACCCGGCCTGAAGGCCTTGTCATTACCCACATTTTGTCTGTCGAGGGGGGGGCTATACTGATGAAAAGTCAGCCTCATCACTCGGCTCCTTGTTTGATGGATCACCAAAACAACCATCATTCATGGAGCCGATCGCTTCGAATTTCAACTAAGAAGTAGGACTCAACCATGCCGCGGTATCAGGATTTGGCCCCGATGGCGATCGGCAGGGCTGGGTAGATTCTCTGAAGCAAGCCGCCGCCATCTTTGACGCCTACGGCGACATCCCATTCGTTCACTGGCACCACTACGAGACGACGAAGATCAAGACCTACATAGGGCGTTACGGCGACCCGGACGGCAGCGACACCGCACTCAGAACCGTCACCCTGGCCTTCGTTCGTTACCCTTTTCAACGGCCTCTCGGCGGTCCTAGGGATCGCGCCACCGGAACAAGCACCGTTTCCAGCAGCTCCTCACAGTCTCAGGCTTTTTGAGACGCTCTTGAGCAACTTGTTGAGCATTTCGATAACATCGTCCGGCGGCGGAGTGTCACCACCCAACTCGACCCGCAATTTGAACTTCAAGTCATAGCCGACGGCGGCCCCAACAACCTCGCCGACGACGTCCGCCAAGTCCTGAATCTCATTCGGGCGCAACTCGGCTTCTGCGATGCGCACCCCGGCTTTTACCGGCGGTGCTGGTGGCGTTGTTGGTGGTGGTGTCGGCGGCGGCGTCTCGCCAGACGGAACCTGGAACTTGGCGACTTGCGCACCGCTCAGGTCACAGGGCCACGGCCCCGAATCCTCCGCCTTTTCCAGCATCCTCGCGCGGATCGCCCCATCGATAGCCTCTCGGACAGTTGCCCACGGCAGCGTTTTGCCTGACTTATGGCTGAGCGCAACCGACACACCCACCGCCGTCGTCTGTCCATCCTTCCATGCGTCCGGCAGGTTCGGCGGCAGCACATCCATCGTGGGAATCTGTGGCGGTGGCGGGAGAAGCTGCGCCGCCTCGTTCAGAATCCCGGTGGGGATCGGTTCGGCCATGATGCTGGCAGTACCAGAGACGAGCCACAGCTTCCCGGATTCCACTGCCGAGGTCACCGCTTGCTCGACAACGTCGCGTTCCGCCTTGGGGATTGTGACGGGTTCCTCGTAGCCCTCGCGCTGAACCTTCACCACATGCCCACCCCGGAAATAGTCGAACGCATCCGACAGCTTGGTCTCGCGCGTTTCTGGCCACAATTCGGGCAGCACGTCCGGCAGCAGCAAGCCCGGCGCGATCTCCGTGAGGCTCGCCGCTTCGGGCAACACGAGTTCCAGGCTTGGGTCTTTGAGATCGGCTTCCAGTGGTTCCTGTCGCCAGATCGTTCGCACCGACCGATCCGGTCGGGTTGCTCGCAATACGAAGAAGCCCTGCCTTGCCCCATCGACAAGCGTGCCGATGATTTCCTTCCGCCGCAGCATCTTGGGCAGATGCGGGAACTGCGCAAACGCCCCGACCAAGTCTTTGACCCGGCGTGACGTTTCGCTTTCGCGCCACAGATCGTACGGGCCTCCGGGTAACAAGGCCTCGGCGCTGATCGGCGTATCCTGAATGCGCGACCGAGAATCCGCCTTGATCTGGCTGAATAGCGCGTCACCTCCGATGGTCAACTTGAAGGCTTGGACGTCGTTCTTGTCGGATACGGTGACGACGATGCAGTACGCCTGCCGGACGGCCTCCGGAATCTTCTTTCTCGCCGCCTCGATGTAGGAGCTGAGCAGGCCTTCGCGCAGCGGATCAAGCTCCTGCCCCTTGAGCATCGTGCGCACCTCTTCCCATCCGAGGTACTCCCGAATCTGGCTACGGATCGCATCGAGGCCGTCGCGCGATGGCACCGCCAACACGACCGCGTTGCGATTCACACGCGGACGGTCGGGCGCGGTCGTCTCGTCGATAAAGCGCTTGGCTTCCGGGCTGGGGTGTCCCGAAACCGAAGCCGCTTTCGGGCCGATTACGGCGTAGTGAAACTCACCGTCGTCATCGACATCGCTGGGTTTGCTCGGCATGTTGTGGACACGAGCGCCAGCCGCCGACGCGCCGCTCGTCAGGCTGCGCTGCTTGTTGATCGCGTCGATCACCTGCGTGTCGATCAGTTGCTTGACCCGCGTACACGCCTCGCTGTGCATCTGTTTCAGGTTCGGCCTTGACCCCATGCGCCACGTCTTGGGCAGCGCGGATGGTTCGCCGGATGTCGTAGAGATGTCAGCCTCATCGAGAAACCACGACACTTCCGTCCAGCGTCGCAGCGCCTTCTCCAATTCGATTTTGTCCGGGCGCGTGTGACCCAGCAGTCGCATCAACTCCGCCGTGGACGCTTTCTGCCCAACGGGCTGCGAGTGGAGAAACGTGGCCACGACCGCCTGCTCCGCCTCGCGGAAACGGATAGCGGGCAGCTCGCTCTGAATGATCCGCGCCTTCTCCAATTCGCCCTGGAGAATTCCTGACCACTCCTGACGCTTGCCTTCGTACTCCTCAGATGTGGCTACCGTGGTTAGCTCGCGGAGTGCCTCGGAGATGTCGGCCTTATCCGGTGCCGTCAGGAATACATTCGGCCCGACCAGTGGCGATTCATCCCATTTCTCTGCCTCACGCAGCGCGAGGGCAAAGGTGCGCAGAACGCCACGAGTCCTTTGGAATGCTTCTAGCTGTGTCCACTTCGAGTAGAACGCCTCGGTCAGGTCGGGATGAAAGGGATAGCTCGCCAAGTAGCGTTCTTCCGCCGCCTTGCCCTCCTTTTGCGTCTGCTCATCAATGGCAGTCACGCCCTTCATGGCCGCCACCACATGTTGGCGGAACGCTTCACGATCCCGAATGGACTCCGGCTTGAAGAAGCGCCGCCGCAGCACCTCCGCGACATCTCCCTTCACGACGGGTTGAACACCCTCTTCGCGCTCGCGCCGGAAGATGGCGTATAGCTCCTGTGTGATCTCTTTGCCGAGCCTGTCACTCTTGGCCGGATCGGTCGCCAGCAAGGACGCAACAATGGCGCACCGATCCACCTTGGTCGCCGCCTGCGTCATATACTGGAAGAAGTTTTGCAGCCGACTGCGCCATTCCGGTTCAAACCCGATCTTCTCACGGGCGTACATCAAGACCTCATCAATCAGGATCAGCACGGACAAGCCGCCCTTGGTTGGCAAGGTAAGAAGCTCGACCATGAGGTTTTCAGCCGGGGCGCTCTCCCGCTCCTTGTCCTTACCGTCGGCGTGCAGCAGCTTGAGGCCCTCCACCCCTGCGATCTGCCACGCAAGAACACTCCACGGTTGCTTGAGCCACCTGGCCTTGCCGTTGGGGTCAAGGGTTTCCATCCCCTTCTCAACGTCCAATTTGTCGAACGGAAGCACGGCGATACGCGACTTGGGCGGAGTTATCCCGGCATGCTCGATGAACTCCTTGACCGCGGGCATATCCGGCAGATTGTCTGGATCGCTCAGCAAATGCAGCAGGGTGATGAGCGTGTGCGTCTTGCCACCACCATAGGTCAGCTCAAGTTGCCGGACGGTCTTGTCGTTCTTGCCCGCCAGCCTCTGGATCACATCCTTGGCCAGTTCGCGCAAATTGTACGTCGGATAGGTCAAGGCAAAGAACTCGGTCGGTTCCTGATAGACCTTCCGCGCCTTGTTCATCACCACGTCGTACAAATCCGCCGCGAAGATGGCGAGCGAAAGCTCGCCTGACTTGAGATCGTCTCGAACTTGCACGACCTCATGCCACGGCGTCCATTGGAGTTTTCTCTTACTCATAACCGCGTTCCTCATATGTTGCGCGCTGAAGGAATCCTTCTAGCGTCTCTCAATCTTCTTCTTGTTTCGACCCGTCAAACAGCGAGACCGGGGCCGTGCCCGACGCCCGGAGGTGGTTGCTGATGCTCTCCATCAGCGAGCGTTCCTCACTGCCTTGCTCCGCCAATTCGATCAGCGCTTGCAGCACTTGTGCGAACAACTGGCTTCGACGCAGGCCGCGTGTGTCGAGGTAGCTGTCCACCTTGTTGACATCGCCCGCCTTCCACAAGTGCATCAGCCGATGCACCTGGTCGATCAGCGGAACCTCACTTTGTGGCACAGGCGTCCCCGCCTGTGAGTCAATCTCGTCGTCAAACAGCTTCGGCCTCTCGCGCTCATGATCTCGCCGCGCCTTGGCCGCATCCCAAGCCGGATCGTACCCCATGCCCGACCGTGTTCGCTGTTTCCACGTCTTGAGCTTGACCGTGCTGCCGCCGCCCTTGCCGGACTCTTCATCTACGTCCGCCGATTCCTCGTCATCTTCTGCGCCAGCGCCCTTCTTTCCGGTTCGAGCGAGAATGTCGTGACGATCCGCCAAGTCCTTGTCCAACAGCCCACAAGAGATGGCGTACAAGATGCAGGCACCGATCGGTGCGTCCTTCATTTTGAAATCGTGGCGATGGAGCAGGTAGTAGGTCGTGATGTCATCAAGACCGCTGACGGACTCGGCTTCGCCGTTGTGTGAAAGGACCCGCCCGACGACGAAATCGACGACAATACGGCGCGCATGTCGCAGAAACTCCGAAACCTCCATGAGCTTGCCGGGGTCGTTGGCTTTCTTGACAACCGGATGTTTGCTGTATGCCTCCATCGCTGGCCCCGTGGATGCCCACACGAAGTCCGGGCCGCGAATACCTGCATCCCAAAACCTCCGCAACTTCCCGTGTATGCTGTCGCACATCTCACCAATCACCTGGTTGTCCCAGCCAGCGCCAGCGCTGAGAGGTCGTTTTCGGCAGACTAGCCAAATGGAGGAAGCGAGGGCTGCCGTTGCTAGTGCCCTCCCCCGGTTGGGCATCTCGGTCTGAATTGGCCACGAAGCCGTGACGACGAAACCCGCACGAATAATGGCACTGACGAGGGTCTCCCACGCGGTCGGATCCTTGTGGGCGAACACAACAACGAATCGTCCGGTCTCCGTGAGTGCCTTATACGATTGGCAGAACGCCTCGTACATTCTGGCCTCGTACTTCTCTTTTTCCACTTCCCGGCTCTTGTCCGCACGAACATGCTGGACGATCTCTAATTCCTTCGAGGAAAGCTGCCCAGCGAACTCACCAGAACTATGTAGGCGGCGTTGCCAAATGTAGAACAGATCGGACAAATCTGCGTACGATATCGCTTGGTAGTACGGCGGATCGGTTACGATTACGTCGATCGATCCTTCTGCTTCGATCTCAGTAGCGGAGCCATTGATCGTCGCCGCGCGCGGAGCTGTCGCTTCGGTGGTCACCAGATGCTCGATCACCTTTGCAATCCACTCTATTGCGCCACCATATCCTCCGCTGCAGTCTCCGATTGTCACGCCTTCAATGAAATCCCACGTCATGGGTAAAGCGAACCGTGAGAACGTGTTTATTACGCCACTTTGCGTCGGCGTAGGGTCGGGGCGGCAGAACACGCTCGATCGATCAACAAGGCGGTCAATGTTGATAGCCAGATAGTCAAAGATCGCCTCTCGCCACTCATGCGGAATACGATAATGCTCCAGCATTGCCTTGGCCGAACGTGTCGTTCTGACAAACGATCCGAGTGCCAATTGTTGACGCGGAGTAAAGGCCTTCGCAAAGCTATCGAGACCATAAAGGTCACACGAAATGGAGCGTGTACTCGCGGGTGCAATTGGTTCGCTGATACGACCGAAGGGAATGTCGGCAAAAACCGAGTCCAGATTGCGTTCCGACTCGTCGGCCATCAACAGCTCGTGGTCAGTCGGACGACGATACTCTCTGTGCTTCGGACCATCCACCATTACTGCAGTCACGATCGCACCTAGGTGTCCATCTCTTCCTTCGAGTCGAATACTGTCCATCGTCATACTGGGAAGTTTGCAGCACGGGCATGTTGCACCTCTTCGGGTCATCGTTCCTTTCCCCAAGCTCCTGTCGTGTTCCCGGCGCTGAGCGGCATTGCCACCGACGACTGGCACTGTGGACTCGATCCCGATGGTGATACCAGACTTTTGCGCGTTTGATTCGATTGTAAGTAGCACTCTCCTATTGGCCTTCTTGGATAACCAGAAACTCTTGAGCAGGGGGAACGTCGCCCGGCAGTTCTTGCACTTTACGGTGCGCGCCCAAAGGTAGGCCACCGTCGGCTTGGCGACCCAGCGTGGATTCTGCTTGTTCTCCAAGTACGCCTCGTCGAACTCGGCGTTCAGCACGTCGATGTCGGCGGTGCCGTCCTCCTTGAGCGGAACGAGACGCATCGGGCATTTTTCGGCCCCCGCTCCCTTACGGTCGCGGCTCTGATCGGGCTTGATTGGTTGGAAGTCCGCGTAGGTCGGATAGAACTTGGCCAAGTCCTTCCTCGCCTCGGCCAGCACCCACTTGCCCCACGCCCGAACATGCCACGCAAGATCGGCATCGAGCGGTACGCTGGCCATGCCGACGTCGAACGTCTTTTGCCTTCCCGGTTTGTCCTCGTCCTCGCCGAAGCCGAGCTTTTCAAGCTGCGTCCGAAGCGTGACGCCCTTCAAGCCCTGCGCCTTGAAGAACGCCTCCATGAACTCGCGGTCTTTGAGGATGAACTCCGGCAGCGGTCGCTTCTGCCCGGCCAGCTTCTGCGGATACTCCAGCGTGCATTTCAGGATGAACCACGCGACCGGGTTGAGGTCGATGGCCGTCACCTCGCAGCCCAGGCGCATCGCCTCCAGCGGGATAGCCCCGCCTCCCGCGAACGGATCAAGCACCTTTGGGGCGCGCCCGCCGTATGCCTTTCTGATCTCCGCGCGGAACCAGTCGAGCGTTTCCTTGTTTTCCGTCTCGCGGCCCCAGTGCAGGATACCGCCGACGGTTTCCTCCTTGACGATCTCCTTGATCTTGCCGGACGGCATCTTCTTGCGCTCGATCTTCTCGATGACCCGCCCGCCGATCTTCTCGATCAGCTCGCGCCGCTTCTGGGGCGTCCCCGGATCAGGCAGCAGCGTGGCGATCAGCGCCGCCCGACAAGCCGCCAAAGGCCTCCGCGCAGGCCAGATGTGCAGCGTCGAGATATGCCCATGCCGCACATTCTTCTCATGTACAGAGTCCAATGACGCCTGCTTGAGCGGAAACGCTACCTCGATCAGTCGGGGTGTGTCTTTATCCAGCATCCTCCGGTCACCTTTCAAGAAAGTCCGCCTCCGCAGCCTCGAAAACGTCTTGTTCAGAGATCACCACACCACCTTTGGCATGGACGAGGAGCTTGCCAAACGGGTCTTGCACCCGCAGAAGCCGGGGGTGGGCGCTGCCGCAATCGAAGACGACGTAGAGCCAGTAGCGGTTGCGCAGGTTGCACGCCTTGGCCCACTCGTTCTCGGACAGCTCGATGTCACCGATGGCCGCGCGGCCCTTGACCTCGATGGCTCGATCCTCGCCGTTCGGATGTTTGGACAGTAGATCGAACCCCGGCCAATCGCCGAGACCCCCGGCGCGGGCAAGGTCCGCCGTTGATACGTCTCGGACGGAACAGCCACGCGCTTCCTCGAAGCTCCACGCTACCTTGACTGCCACACGCTCAACCTCGCGGTCGTGGCGTTTCTTGTCCTCCGGATCATGAGATGGGACGACGAGGGCATGCACCACAAACCGAACCTCGTCCGGCTCGATCAGTTCGGGTTCGCGCCGGATCGCAGCGACGGCGCGTTCCTTCCGTGATTCCAGATCGCGTTGCTGTTGCTTGACCCCTTCGGTTTCCTTCTTCGCACGCCGATCGCCACTGCGCAGGCGACTGGCCAGCTTCGCCCGCGTCGCCGCAAGCTCCGCATCCTGATAGGCGTAGCCTCGCTCGACGAAGCGGACTCGCTCTTCAAGGGTCTCAAGCAGCGCCCGGCGTTTCGTTTCGGCGATGGGGGTGGCGATAACGTTACGGGCGTAGTCGAGGGCCTTGGTGCGCGAATCATTTGCCGTCGCCGCGAAGGGGATGCACTTGGCCGGAACGCCCTGGCTACCGCGAAGCAGCATCAGATGCTCGACCGGGGATTCGGTCGGATGCTCACCCTCTTCATGCCGGATGCCGACAAGGCGGCGTTCGAGAGGCTCGCTGCGTGGGAAGGCATCGGGCATTTCGTCATCCGCTCGGCGCGATGCGGCGACGAGCGCCATGTGGAAGAAGTAGGGACGCTCCGCGTAGGGATCAACGAACACGCCGCCCTTGAGGGCTTCGGGGCCGTGACGCTCGGTTACAAGTTCGCAGTACCTGTCAAACAATGGTTCGCCGGGATGGAGAAAGATCGCCTTCTTGCCGTCATCCGGCTTGTAGACCGTCAATGGCCGTGGCTCTTCGGGATCGTAGATTTCGATGAGGGGGCGTATCGCGTCGAGCGCGCCCGGCTTGAGCGGCTTGAACGTGAAGGTGTCGTCGAGATCACCGTCGATCCCGATGCCCATGACGGGGGCGGACTTCTCGATGAAGCGCCGAACGTATCCGGGTAGCAGCCGTCGCCATTCCTCGCGCTCGACCTTCGCACGCTGATCGGGAAGTTGCCGGGCAACGTCGCCCCCGCTGCCGAGCATCTTCTCCATCTGCTCCATCCGGGCCTTGGCCTGTTCCGGAGTGAGCATGCCGTCGATCTCGTCGGCGACCTCGTCCGCTTGGTTGTCTATTGTGGCGCGGATGAGCAGCTCTTTGAGTGACACTCCCTCGAATTGACGGCCGATGACATCGAAGACCTTGTCCGAGCGAAGCTCCTTGCGGATTACCTCTAGTTTCTCAAGCAGGCGTTGGATGACCTTGCCCTCGCGCGTCTTCCCGGCCACGAGGTTGAAAAGCAGAACCGGATCGTGTTCTTGACCGTAACGGTGTATCCGCCCGAACCTCTGCTCGATGCGAGCCGGGTTCCATGGGACGTCCCAATTCACCATGAGCCAGCAGAATTGCATGTTGATGCCCTCGCCCGCAGCATCGGTTGCGATCATGTACGTGGCACCGTTTTCCGCGGCCGGTCGCTTGAAGAACTCAACTTGTTCATCTCGTTCCTTGTATCTCATGCGGCCATGAATCTGGGCCACCTTGCCCGCGAAGCCCAAGCCTTCGAGGCGGCGGACGAGATAATCGAGGGTGTCGTAATGCTCTGTGAAGATTATGATCTTCTCATCGCGGAACCGATCGTCCCGCAGTACCTCCGCAAGCTTCTCGAACTTAGACTCCTCCCCGGCACTCTCCACTCGTTCCGCGAGGGCAAGCAGACCGCCGACTTGGTCGCGTTCAACCTGGAGGTCCGCTAGCGACACCGCCACGACGCCACCCAGCGCCTCAGCCTCGGCGACCTCGTTGGCTTCCTGATCGTCGATTGTGTCTTCCTCGTCCCCTGTCATCGCCTCGAATACGTCGAGCTTCTCGGCGCGGCTGTCGAGCTGGGCTTGTTGAGCCGCTAATGCTTCCGGCGAAATCTCTCCCGACCGAATGCGCTCGATCAGGTCGTCGAGCTTGGCAAGGCGGCGCTCAAATGAGCGTCGTACGGCGTACGTAGAGCTGGCCAAGCGGCGCTGGAAGACGGTCATTGCGAGCTGGGCCGCAGAGCGGTTCAAAATGCGGGCCTTGTTGTAGAACGTCTCCATGTAAGCGGTCGTCTGGTCGTACAGCTCCTGCTCCGCCGGAGAGAGATCAAACGACAGGGTTCGAGACTCGCGCTTTGGATAGATACGGGTTCCGTCAAAGCGGACCATCTCTTCCTTGGTGCGCCGAAGGAAGTGCCGTTGACGCTCCTCGACCGGATAGGCCCCAAAGGCATCGAAGGTGGAGAGAATCTCTGGTTCCAGCAAACGCCAAAGGGCGTAGTACGGATACGGTTTGCCCATATGCGGCGTCGCCGTGAGCAGAAGCAGGTGACGCGGCGTCCACCGGAAATCGCCTTGCCCTCCAGTCGATGCGCCCGCCAAAATCTCGGCCAGTCGGTAACGATCAGTCTTACGGACGGTCAGGTCGGGATTTCGATCTGCCGCCAGCTTGTGCGCTTCGTCGAAGATCACGAGGTCGTAGGGTACGACATGATCTTCACCAAGCCGCCGCCCTGTTCGCCCGCGCGGATCGGCGAGGGTATCGACGCTGACGATCACCAGATCGCTCTCTGCTCCAACGAACGGGTTTGCCGTCCTTGCGTCGGCTCCGGAGGCGATCTCGAACGGCAGGTTGAACAACGTGCGCATTTCGCGCTGCCAATTGCCGACCAAGCCCGCCGGCGGGACAATGAGAACTCGCCGTATGAGCCGCCGGGCCAGCATCTCCCGGATGTAGAGGCCGGACATGATGGTCTTGCCGGCCCCGGCATCGTCGGCCAGAAGAAAGCGGAGCCTGGCATGTTTCAGCATCCGCTCATAGACGGCGATCCGCTGGTGTGGAAGCGGGTCTATCTTGGAGGTCTCGGTGGCGAAGGCGGGATTGAACAGATGGCCAAAGGCAAGCCGCTGGGCCTCGGCCACTGCGCGGACGACCTCTGACGAGGCGGTCAAGTCGATACCTATGGCTGACGAAGCGAGCTGAGTCGGCACCTCCGCATCACCGCCCGCCTCCGTGGCCACGGTCTCCGTCGCGCGCGCATGCGTGCCGAACGCACCCAATCCCGCTTGCTCCGCCCGCACGATGGATCTCCAGGCGAGAGGGTTCGGGCGCGACTGACCGTTCTCCCACCGGTTGACCGAAGCGAAGGAAACATGAAGGTACTCCGCGAGCCGCTGCTGGGTCAGGCCCAGCCGAGCGCGGAGCTGACGGATTCGATTATCGAAATCGTCCGGTAATCTGTGTCTCGGTGAGCTCACTGATCTTCTCAGGCCGTAATATCAAAAGCTATATCGCTGACAAGGACGTCTACTATTCCACCTGTATTAATACACGCGCTCGCGTGTTATGTAAAGCATGAATATCACACATGCTATAGTAGTATTGTAAGTCGTTGTAAACAATATACTTATGGAGTTCATACACTTGCGGGAACTGCGGAGCGAACACGTTGACGTTCAACGACATGGAATCTTGAGTTGCTGTTGGGAAGGCCAAGAGTCGCTACACTTCGACGCACACGCTGCGTCACGTAGATCGGGCCAGAACCAACGGAAACAGGAAATTCCCAGGCCCGAATCAGGGTGGTACCGCTCCCTTCTTCATCTATCATTCGGCGTGCAGTGAGCGCTCAGGTTACCGAATTGGCCCTGTTGCCGCGTACGCGCCAGCGCCACGCAAACGAACCTCGAAGCACCTCTGCGGCTGCATCGCCCGGCCGAACGTCGCGCTCCTAGCGGCTACCTGCCAGCAAGCCCAACCGCCGGGTTCAATGCTCGGCGAAGTCGCGGCGGTTGTATCTGACCCAGCTTGACCTTCCTCGCGCGACAAACCCTGGCGTCGGGCGGGGGGACGCGTTCCTCGGTGCCGAGGCGATCTCCGGGTTCCATAGCCCAACTGCGTCCATGGACTTGGCGGTCCCTTAGCTGAAGTATCTCGTTCCGATCGCCTTCACAAGCGGTAGCAGATAATCGTCCGTCGCCTCGCCGGTGTAGAACATGTTGGTCCCGCCGGCGGAGTGGCCGAGCCAGGCGTCGGCCATCGCCTTCGGTAGGTGGGCATCTCGGACCACCGTTGCGCCGATGTTGCGGCAGTGACGCGTCTCCCACTCTTTGCAGCCGGCCGCTCTGCGTACCCGTCGCAGGTACTTCGTGGCTGTGAACGATTGCTCCTGATCGATGGGACCGCCGTAGAGGTGCGTGAAAACATGCGGTGACAGCGTTTGACCGTCGTCCAGTTCGGCCGTGCACCATTCGCCCCATCGGCGCAGGCTCCTGACCGCGACGGGTAGCAGCGGGCAACAACGGGGGACGTCGCTGCCGTGCAGGTGCGCGGGCTTGGTTCGATCCTCGCGATACAACGGCAGTTTCGCGTCGAGCTCCAACTCCTCCCACAGCAGTCGCGCGAAGTCGCTCGGCTGGGCGCCGACGTTCGCGGCCAAGCACAACATGCTGTGCGTGATCACGCCCGTTCGTTGCCGGACCCGCGCGACCTCGCGGTTGGAGGTACGAGCAAGCGCTATTCGGCGATTATTCCCTCGACTCGGAACGGGTAGCGACGCCGCGTACTCTTCCCAGTCGACCTTCGCCCATTGATCAGCCTGCGCGAGCAGGTTCCGGAACACGGCGGGCGGCATCGGTTCGCGATTCTGTCGCGGTGATTTGTATGGCCTGGCGATCCGCGCCAGATCGAGGATCGTCAACCAGTTGTCGAGGCCCTCTGGAAACACGCCATCGGGCATCCGCGTGCGCGCAGATTCGAGTACCGCGCCCACGGGGCGCAGATGATCATGAATGGTCTTGTGCGAAGCGCCCTTGTTCTTGGCCAGAACGTGCTCCACGAACTTGACGAAGTCCGATTTGCTCAGGCGTGAAACGCGTTTGTCCCTCGTCAGATCGACGAATACCTGAAAGCGGTTGACGTAGGCGTTCGTGTGTCGCTTCCGGTTCCCGCGTTGCTCTTGCTCGATCCGAAACTCGTCGATGCACGCCGACAGATGTGGTCCACGCGCGAGCTTGTCTGGTTCCAGAGCGTCCGCAGGCAAACCGAAAAGCGCGGCCTCCGCTTCGTGCCTCGGCTTGTAGCGCGGGTTGACCGTTTGGCCACCTTTGTGAAGCGACGAGAAGAGATCGGGGTTTTCCGCAAGCCAGTCCTCGGGAACCCCGAGGTCGATTAGCAAATCGCGTTGGTCGTTCGCGGAGGAGGCTGATCGCCACTGGTCGACTACGTCGTCGTCGAGTTCGCCGGGCGTATAGTCCCCGAAGTCACAAACGATGTCTTCGAGTTCCTTCCGCGCCTCATCGTGCGACAGCGATGGGATAAGTGGCATCGTCTGGGTCAGCTCAGCCAGCCGGTCCTGCTCCTGTCCGGGCGTCTTGCTCGACGCAAGGTAGGCGATGATTCGACGAGCCTGCTCAGGGTCATTGACGCCCTCGAGCGCCCGAGCCCGAGGGCGGGCAAGCCGGTGATGCGTCGTTTTGAGATGGATTTTGCGGTACGCGACGCGGCCATTGCTCGCGACCTTGATCGTGATAAACTTACGAGCGTCGGTTTTGTCGGTTTGTACGTCGCCGTCCTTGGAGGCTGGCATGATGCGATCGCTTTCCGCCCGGTACGTCGTCTCGATCGCTGTACTGGATGGGCGCATTTTCCCAACATTTTCCCAAATGTCAAGACGGGAAAATGGGCGGCGACACGGATAAGAACGTAAACTGCTACTATATAAGCGTTTACGTCGTTTTCGCCACCGTAGCTCAGTTGGCAGAGCAGCGGTTTTGTAAACCGCAGGTCAACGGTTCGAGTCCGTTCGGTGGCTATCTCGCAAGTGCTTATCGGCGAAGGAGTTATCTCCGCAAGGATCATCAGCCAACCCTCCGATTCAGGCTGATTCTTGGCTCGGGCGTCAATCTGGCGTCACTTTTACTCGGCGATGTGCCCTTCGTGATGGCCTCGAAGATGCGCTGAGCCCTCGCTTCGTGCTCCTTGACGCTGAACGCCGAATGACTTTTTCGTCTCCCACATTGCCCGTGTGTGCCGCTTGCTGTATTTGCAATTCGGCGCAATTCGGGCGCAATTCGGCAATTAATTCGGGGGACATACACTTTAAATCCTAATTAAAGTGTATGTCCCCCGAATGGGGAATGCATCGGAATTAAAGTGTATGTCCCCCGAATTGTCACGAATTGTCCTGTTTTTCCGCCTAGCCAGCTGTAGACTGCTGGTATGACGAAGAGTGTCAGCAGCGTTGACGTTGTCAGGCCGAAGACGACCACGACGGCCAGCGGGCGCTGGACCTCCGACCCGATCCCCCGGGCGAGAAGCAGCGGCACCAGGCCCAGAATCGTAGTGATGGCCGTCATCAAAACCGGGCGCAAGCGCAGCAACCCGCCCTCGACGAGCGAGTCGTGGAGGGACTTGCCATGGGCGCGCAGCTCGTTGATGTAGCTCACCAGGACAACGCCGTTCTGTACGGCAATGCCGAAAAGTGCAATAAAGCCGACAGAGGCGGGCACCGACAGGTATTCACCCGCTACGAAGAGCCCGAAGATGCCGCCAATGAGCGCCAGGGGCACGTTGACGATGATGATGAGGGCGTGGCGCGTCGAGTTGAAGGACATCCAGAGCATGAGGAATACGACGGCGATAACGATGGGCACGATGATTGATAGGCGGGCCATGGCGCGCTGCTGGTTCTCGAATTGGCCGCCGTACTCGATGAAATAGCCGGGCGGCAGGTCGACTTTGTCCGCGATGCTCTGTTGAATGTCCGCGATGACGCTGCCCATGTCCCGTCCACGAACGTTGCCTTGAACGATCCAACGTCGCTGATTCTTCTCGCGATTCACCTGAATGGGGCCTACGACCTCCCTCACTTCAGCAACCTGAGACAGAGGGATGAGGGAGCCATCCTTGGTGTGCACGAGGGTGTCGCGTATCGACTGTGGGTCGATCCGGCGGTCTTCCTTGAAGCGCACATGGATGCCAAACCGGCGGGTGTTGAGGTAAAGCGTATCGATCACTTTGCCACCGATGGCAAGTTCGACCATCTCCAGTATCTGGCTCACTGCGATGCCGTATCGCGAGCAGGCGGCACGGTCCGCAACGATCTGAACCTGCGGCTGGCCGAAACTCTGCTCAACCGAGAGGTCGACCAGCCCGGGCACGTCTTCGATCGCCGCACTGATCTCGTTGGCCTTGTCGCGGAGGACGCTCAAGTCTTCGCCGAAGAGCTTGATAGCCAGTTGGGCCCGGATTCCGGAGAGAAGCTCGTCAAAGGCATTCTGGATGGGCTGCGTGAAATTGAGTTGGATCCCCGGCCAGGAGGATAACTCGTCGCTCAGAGCCGCGACGAGTTCCTGCTTGTTCTCAAACCGGGCCCATTGCTCCCGCGGATGAAGCTCAATGTGGATTTCAGCGTAGTTCACGGGATGGGGATGGCTGCCGGCCTCGGGGCGGCCGATTCTGGAGACGATTTCCTCGACTTCCGGGTACTTTCCGATCTGTCGTTCGAGCTTCATCACCGTGTCGGTTGCCTTCTCCAGTGAGATGGACGGGGACATGATTACACCGATTAGGATGGAGCCTTCCTCCAACGTCGGAATGAACTCCGTTCCGATAAAGGGCAAGAGGCCTAAGCTCCCGACGAACCCGACGAGGGCGATCGATATAACGACGCCTTTTCGACGGATGGCCTGTTCCAGCAAGGGGCGATACAGCCGCTTCAGCTTCGTAATGAGGAGGAGTTCCTTGTGTGGCCCCTGTTTGAGGAGAAGAGACGAAAGAACCGGGGCCACGATGAGCGCCGTCGCGATAGAACCGAGGAGGGCGAAGGCGATCGTAAAGGCCATGGGGGAGAACATCTTCCCTTCGACGCCTTCGAGCGTGAAGATCGGGAGAAACACGGTGATGATGATTCCGATGGAGAACAGGATCGGGCGACTGACCTCCTTGGCGGCATGAAGGATGACATCGCCCTTGCTCTTGGACATATTCTCGCTGTCACTCAGGTGGCGGTAGATGTTCTCCACCATGACAATCGCTCCGTCTCCCAACATGCCGATTGCGATGGCGATGCCACCGAGCGACATGAGATTGGCCGAGATGCCGTTGATCCCCATGCAGATGACCGCGACCAGCGCGCAGATCGGCAGGGACAGCACCACAATGAACGCGGTTCTGACATTGCCCAGAAAGACAAAAAGCGTCAAGAGAACCAACGCCGCACCCTGCAGAAGCGCCTTCTTGACCGTCCAAGTAGCCTGTTCCACCAGTTCGGCTTGTTCGTAGTACGGGTTCAGCGACACACCCCGGGGGAGTGATGCCCGGACGCTTTCCACTTTCTTGTAAAGGCGTTCAATGACCTCGGAAGTGTTCTCACCGAACAGCTTTAGAACGATGCCGGATACGACCTCTTGTTCGCCGTTGCGGCTGACGACGCCGCGGCGGATTTCGTTTCCGTAGACCACCTCAGCCACGTCCGCCAGCTTGATCGCGACACCGTCCTCCACCTTGATGGGGATACTGCGAATGTCGTCCAAGGTCGCCAGCAGCCCCAGGCCCCGCACCAGAGACTCTTCCGATCCGATGACAAGGAACTGGCCGCCGACGTTCTCGTTGTTCTCCCGCACAGCCTCGACCAGATCGTCGAGTGACAGGGAATACCGAAGTAACGCATCAGGATCCACACGAATCTGATACTGCAGTACATGGCCACCAATGGACAGAATGTCCGTCACGCCGGGAACGGTCTTGAGCTGGAATTTGACGACCCAATCGTTGAGCTCACGGAGGTAGGTGTTGGGGTCCTTGCCTTCCGTGTCAACGTTCTCGTCGATTGTCAGGTAGTAGATGAAGATCTGCCCCAGTCCCGTCGAAATGGGCCCGAGCGTGGGCGGCTCGTCCATCTCAGGCAGTTCGGCCACGGCTGCTGCGAGCCGCTCAGCCACGAGTTGACGCGCGAAATAGATGTCGACACTGTCTTTGAAATACACGTACACCACCGCCATCCCAAACGCCGACGTGGACTTGATCTGCGTAACCCCCGGCAACCCGTTCATCGCGGACTCGATGGGATAGGTGATGAGCCGCTCCATCTCCTCCGGGGCCATGCCATGGCCCTCGGCGAACACGGGAACCATGATCGGCGAGATATCGGGAAAGGCATCGACGGGCATTTGTCTGTACGCGTAGATCCCGTAGCCGATCACCGCAACGATCGCGACGACGACCAGACCCTTTGCGTTCAGCGATGCCTCGACCAGTCGGTCAATCATCCGGACTCCTTCCAAGGACGCACGGTTGAGAGCTCACGTTCAGGTGGTGCGGCGCAGGTGCCGACATCAGGCTTCATGCCAACTCATGGGGCGCCCAAGCTAATGACCATGACCGGCATGGGCGCCGAGCCCACTGGTGACGATCTTTGCTTTCAGCTCGAAGGCGCCGTGCGTGACATAGCGCTGGCCGACGGCCAAACCCGCGAGAACTTCCACGTGCGATTCATTGCTTCGACCAAGAGAAACCACCTTCGGTTTGAAGCCCTCGCTGGTGTCCAGGAACACAACGGGCTTTTGTCCCATTCTCTGAACCGCCGACTTCGGGATGACGACCGAAGCACTCTCCTGCCCGATGGAGATCTCAGCGTTGACAAAGAGCCCAGGCCGTAGTCGGCCGTCGGGGTTGGGAAGAACGACGCGCGCTAGCGCCGTCCGTGTCTTCTCGTCAACGACCGGCGACACATAGGCTATCGTGCCTTGCGCGTAGGGCATGCCGACGCCGGCAGAAATAATGACTTCCATGCCCTTCCTGACGTAAGATAAATCCTTTTGATACACGGCAATGTTGACCCACACGGAAGTCAGATCCGCGACCGTAAAAGCACCGGATTCATCGCTGTGCTTTTCGCCCAGCGACAGGTGTTTCTCAATCACCGTGGCGTCGAACGGGGCGCGAAGTGGATACCACGCCAGCTTTTCCTCGGTATCGCGTTTGTTTGTTTCGAATGCGATGCCGTCGTTGTTGTTGGACGCAGCCTGTTGGCAGGTCTTGCAGTGGGGATCGTCACACATCGCGTTCCGTGCACTGACGCGCATCTGGAGTTCGGCAAGACGCTCCAGCTCCGCTATCTCTTCGGACGTGAGCCCCAGCACGTAGAGGTGCCGTCTGGCGCCTTGAAGTTCAATCTCGCGGACCTGTTGCGTGCGTTCCGCTTCAAGTAGATCACGGCGAATCTTGAACTCCATGCTGTCACGCGTTGCAGCATAGAGAGCATCTGCCTTTTTGTATTCAGCCTCTGCGGCCTGATAGTCTCGCTCGCTCGCGATCTTCTTCTCAAAAAGCGGTCTTTCCCTCAGATACGCGGCCTTGGCAAACACGAACTCGGCGTAGGCGGAAACGAGGATGCTGCGATTCTCGCCCATGCCACCCACCTCTGTCTGGCGCAGGGTTTCCAATGAAGGAGATGAATCGAGCACCTCCAACAGCCGGGCTGTGTTGTGATGAACTTCCCGGGCGCGGACGAGATCTACGGAGCTGCTGCCAAGCGCCGCCCACCTGGCCAGATAGTCAACCTTCACCTCCCCCAATTCAGCGCTTTCAATCCAGGCCATCACCTCGCCGGCGTGTACGCTGTCCCCGACACTCGCTAAAACTTCTCGAACGATACCCGGTGCACGAGGGACAATGTGCGCGACCCGGTCTGCATTGAGCACGAGTTCTCCAGGTAGGCGTATCTGGGTCGTCAACCGCCCTGATCCTGCCGTCGCCACCACGACACCGAACCTACTTCTCTCCTCACGGCTGAGCTGAACGACCGACTCGGCGCCGTGCTCGTCGTGCTCATCCTGATCCTCTTCGTGATGCCCGGCCTCCTCATGTTCCTGCTGGTGCGGATGGGCTGTTCCATGCCTCTCATCCACGTGGTCGTGGGCGTTGTTGGGCTGGACACGGCCCGGTGTGTGTTGGGCGCGCAGGCGAGACAGAGCGGCCACCCCGCCGCCGAGTCCGATGACCACGGCGATTACCGCCAGAACTGTTGTTGTTCTGTTCATTTTTATCATGGTTCGACCTTCTCCCCGGCTTTCGTTCCTTGCGCCGGCTCGGCATTGAGTTGTGCCAAGAGTTTGGCGAACGGTAGGCCAATCGTTCTTTCTAGTTCCGGGACGGCGGTGGCTGCGGTTTGGGCCGCGCTCACTAATCCGCTACGTGCTTCCAAAGAGAAACGCTGCGCTTCGAGAACGGAAAGGAAGGACGCGCGTCCGGCCCGGTATGCCTCACGCGACAATTCCAGATTGCGCTGCGCCAGAGGAATCGATTGCTCTCGGAACTTCTGCATCAACCTCCACGCCGTCAGCGCCCGGTCGACCGCGCTCCGGACTTCTTGAGTGACGGCGCGATCAAAGGCATCGAGCGTCTTGCGAGCTTGTCGGAGGGCATATTGCGCTTTGGCGATCTGCGCTTGGTTCTGGTCGAAGATCGGGAGCTCGACGCCAAGACTCGGTCCGAAGATTGTGTCTTGACCGCCCGCGCTTCGGCGTTCTTCTCGTTCAAGTTCCAGGCCGAGCTCAACCACCGGAAAGATGAGACGGTACTGCTCCTCCAACTGTGCCTGAGCGAGCGCAACGGCTTCCCGGGCCGCCCGCAGATCAAGACGCCAACCCTTGGCGAGCTCGACCAGTGACGGCGCGTCAGCGATCTTCGGATAGGCGCCGGGCAGTGGATCGACCAGGACCAGCCCGTCCGCCTGGCTCACCAGGCCTAGCAGGGTGGCCAACGCTCGTCGCGCGTCCGCGGAGGCCAGACGCGATCGCTCCACCTCGACGTCTGCGTTTAAGGCAAGACTTCGGGACAAGTTAACGTCCAATTCGTTCGCTGCACCTGCTTCCTGGCGGGCCAGCGAAAGTTCCAGAAGATCCTGCGCAATGACGAGATTCTCTTGAGCAATCCGGTGCCGCTCATCAGCCCCAACAGCAACGTAATATGCAACCTTCGCTTCCGCTGCCAGGCCGGCTGCGGTGCGCGCCAGGTCGAGAATCGCTCTGTCAAGAGAACGCTCGGCGGCACGCTTTCGGACCGGAATCTGCCACAGTTCAGCGATGTTCTGCGCGACGCTGGCTTCGATGTTCGCCAAGCCGCCACCATCGGGAAACCTCGCCGAGATGCCGATGAACGGGTTGGTGAACAACCCGGCTTGGACAACATCCGCACGGGCCATGCCGACACCCATGAACGCGGCATGCAGCGTTGGATTGTTGAGCAGGCATATCTCGACCGCCTCCGCCGCGGTCGTACCGTCCTGAGACAGAACGTCAACCATCTCAGCAACCAGTGCGTCGTCTTCAGGCTGATAGACTCGTTCCTGCCCGGTGGCTTCGGCGATGCGCTTTCCCACTCGGTCATAGTCGTGCCGCGGGTCCACCGTGGCACACCCACACAGCGTGGCGAATGCGCTGAACAGACAAGAGATGATTACGGTTTTCCTGATCATATGGACATTTCCTCAACCATTTTGCTGGGAAACCGGCGCACATCGATCGGATGGCGCACATCGAAGAGGCCACGGACAGAGCGCGGATTCAGCGCTCGGCAGCCCAAGGCGCAATCAAAAGCGGGAAATCAGATCAGAAGGGGAAGGTCGCCGGCCGGAAACGGCACGTTTCTTCGAGAAGGCGACTTGAGAAGCTCGACGCCGACCGTCCGAGCGCGAGACTGCATGTCACCGGCCACGGACTCCGAAATCGAGGTGGGGAGTTGAGTGGCCGCGGTCCAATCGTTGCCCGTCTCCCTGCGGCTGACAACCGGAGTCCTGCACGGATCATCCGAGCATCCGCTCTCGTGCCTACAGCCGGTTTCGTGGTCGCAACCCGGCTCGCACGTGCAGTCGGGCTCCGCCGCGCATTCGCAAGCGTGCGTAATTACGCCGCCGACGCAGAGTGCTGGGACAGCGAGGAACGCTGCCCAAACCACCGAAATAGTGAGAGTTCGACCCATCGTCTCCGAAGTTTAGGTTTGCTCGATGTTCGCGTCAACCCGGCCGAGTAACTGCATCGTAACAAGTCGTCGGAGGTCCAACCCTGTGCATGCGGTCTTGCGTTAGGGAGGCCGGCACGCCCGGCCCCGGAATCGGTGAGCCCAGCGCAACGCCGGCTCCACAAAGCGCAAGGATCAGCGATTTGTCTGCGGCACCTCGACCCGCACGTGCAACCTACTTAATCGGCTAATCGACACACCAAGATTCACCGATAAGAAACCGCGGCTTTCGATTCCCGCATACCCACTTTGAACTTCATCTCTTGAAACGCGCAGAACAGCACCGGGACCACGAGCATGGTAATAATCTCAATCGTCATACCGCCGAACGAGGGTATGGCCATGGGAACCATAATGTCCGCACCTCGCCCTTTAGACGTAAGAACCGGCAGCAAAGCCAGAATCGTTGTGGCCGTGGTCATCAGGCATGGCCGAATCCGGCGCTTGCCTGCCGCCAGGGTCGCCGCCCGTATCTCCGAGATGCTCTGGAGGGAACTCTTGGCGAAGGAATCCTTCAGATATGTACCCATGACCACACCGTCGTCCGAGGCGATGCCAAAAAGGGCCAGGAATCCGACCCAGATGGCTACGCTCAGGTTGATCGGATGAGCCTGGAACAGTTCGCGCAGGCTGGTGCCGAACACGTCCCAGTCGAGGAACCACGGCTGAGCGTAGAACCAGATCATGATAAACCCGCCCGACCAGGCCACCAGAATGCCGGTGAAAACCAGGCTGGTGGTGACAACGGACTTGAATTGCAAATAGAGGATCATGAAGATGATGAACAGCGCCAGGGGAAGGACGACCATCAGCTTCTTTTCTGAGCGCACCTGGTTTTCGTACGTTCCCGCAAAGGTGAAGCTGACGCCGGCCGGTATTTCCAGTTCGCCCGTTGCGATTTTCTCTTTGAGATAGGCGTCGGCCTGCTCGACCACGTCGACCTCGGCGTGCCCCGGTTTCATGTCGAACAGAACGTACCCGACCAGGAAGGTGTCCTCGCTCTTGATCACCTGTGGGCCGCGAACGTATGTGATCCGGGCCAACTGGATCAGCGGAATGCGCGCACCACCCGGCGCGGGAACCAGGATCTTGTCCAATGCTTCGATGCTGTCGCGCAGTTCGCGCAGGTAACGCACGCGCACCGGGAACCGTTCGCGGCCCTCGACCGTGGTGGTGATGCGCCTGCCGCCGATGGCCACCTCGATCACGTCCTGGACCTGACGCAGTTTGATGCCGTAGCGAGCGATGGCCTGACGGTCGATATCGATTTCGAGGTAAGGTTTGCCGATGATTCGGTCGGCGATAACCGCTGCCGGTTCGACGGAGGGGACCTCCTTGAGGAGCCGCTCGATTTGCAACACGAATTTGTCGAGCGCTTCGAGGCTTGGTCCCTTGACCTTAACGCCCATCGGGGCGCGCATTCCACTTTGCAGCATGACGATTCGGGCGGCGATCGGTTGAAGTTTCGGCGCCGAGGTGGTTCCCGGGATTTTGCCGGCTTCGACGATCAGATCCCAGATATCGTTGGGGTTGTTGACGCCCGGCCAGGCCTGGCGTCCGGGATTGATATCCGGCTCGAGCGCCGGCCGCCAAAGCCGAAACGGCATCCCACCGCGCTCCTCGATCAGCGCGCCCGTTTCATCGCGTGCGAAGGTGCCTGGGACATTGTACGGCTCGCCGTCGGGCGCGGGGATGGGCACACCATCCTTGTCGCGGAACAAATCCTTCTTGTTCTCATCAAAGCGGAAGGTCAGTCGGTGCCCGGCGCGGTCCGTCATGTACTTCGGATAATAGTTAATGACCGTTTCGATCATGGACAACGGAGCCGGATCAAGCGGGCTCTCGACCCGGCCGAGCTTGCCCACCGCCAGCTCAATCTCCGGAACCTGGTCAAAGGCGACGTCCTGCTTTTGCAAAATGTCGATGACCTCTCCGATGGACGCGTGCGGCATCGTGACCGGCATGTAGAGAAAGGAGCCCTCGTCCAGCGGCGGCATGAACTCCTTGCCGAGTCCGGGAAACTTCTCGGCGAAATAGGTCGCCGGTTCCGATTCTTTCACCATCGACGGCATCCAGGAGAACAAATCGTCAAACCCGCGCCACACCACGGCGCCGGCGACCACGATCCCGACGGGGAGGATGAGGAACGTTGCCTTGTGCTCCAACGCCCATCGCAGCACGAAGGGATAAGCGGCTTGGAAAAGCTGGAACACCAGCAACAATCCGCCTATGGTCCCGGCCACGAGGATGCCGTTGCGCAGGAGTCCCTTTTCCGGGCCGATCGGCAGCCATTCCTGCGTGAGTAAGAGCAGGACCGCGCCAACGACGATGGCGTTGGCCAACCAAGGGGCCATCTTCCGGAGGAATGGGGGCAAAACCGGTTCCAGCGAGCCATACGTACCTATGAGCACCAGAAGCCCGCCCGGCCACATCCATCCGGGGCCGAAGATCAGCACGACGCCCACGATCGCCAGCAGCGGATACAAGAACCAGGTGCGACGCCGGAATCCGCCACCGCTTCGGGTGAACAGAAGGTGGGCAGCGGGCGGGATGATCGTAAGCGCTATGATCACCGAGGCGATCAGCGCATACGTCTTGGTAAACGCCAGGGGCCTGAAGAGCTTTCCTTCCGCCGCTTCCATGGTGAAGACCGGGAGGAAGCTGACCACGGTCGTTGAGACAGCGGTCAGGATGGCGCTGCCCACCTCGCTGGAGGCCCGGTAGATCACTTCAAGCCGGTTGGCATCCGGGTCGGCTTCGTCCAGGTGTCTGAGAATGTTCTCACAAACAATGATCCCCATGTCGACGATGGTGCCGATAGCGATGGCGATGCCGGAGAGTGCCACAATGTTGGCATCCACACCTGTGGTCCGCATGGCGATGAAGCACATGAGCACCGCCAACGGCAGCAACCCTGAGATGAGGATTGAGCTGCGCAGGTGCCGCACCATGACCACGACCACGATGATGGTCACCAGGATCTGTTGAAGGAGCGCGTCGCTGAGCGTGCCCAACGTCTCGTATATCAGGCCCGTACGGTCGTAGAAGGGCACTATTTTGACCTGGCTCACCGTCCCGTCGGCGAGTGTCTTTTGGGGCAGCCCGGGGGATATCACCTCAATCATCGCCTTGACGTTTTTGATCGCGGCCAGCGGGTTTTCGCCATAGCGAACGACCACGACACCGCCGACGGCCTCGGCACCCGCCTTGTCCAAGACACCCCGTCGTAGCCCCGGGCCCAGCGAAACGTTGGCGATATTCCGCACGTAGATGGGAACGTTGTCATTGACCTTGATGACGGCGTCTTCAATGTCTTCAAGGTTCTCGACGAACCCCAGGCCGCGGATAATATATTCGACGCGGTTGACCTCAATCGTACGGGCGCCGACGTCCACGTTGGACATCTTGACGGCCGTGAAGACCTCGTCGAGCGTCACCCCGTGGGCGCGCATCGCGTCCGGGTCCACGTCGATCTGGTATTCCTGGACATAGCCGCCGACGGAGGCGACCTCGGCAACGCCTTTGGCCGATAGCAACGCGTAGCGGACGTACCAGTCCTGTATGGTGCGGAGCTCATGAAGATCCCAACCGCCGGTGGGGTTGCCGTCCTTGTCCCGGCCTTCCAGGGTATACCAGTAGACCTGCCCCAGCGCCGTCGCGTCGGGACCCAGGGCCGGCTGCACCTCATCGGGCAGTGTTCCGGCCGGCAGGCTGTTGAGTTTCTCCAGCACCCGGGAACGCGACCAGTAGAACTCCACCTTCTCCTCGAAAATGATGTAGATCAGCGAGAAGCCGAACAAGGAGTAGCTACGGATGGTCTTGACGCCGGGGACACCCAGGAGCGAAACCGTCAGCGGATAGCTGATCTGGTCCTCCACGTCCTGCGGAGACCGGCCCATCCATTCCGTGAAGACAATCTGCTGGTTCTCAC
>JAZGDL010000023.1:0-12845 GCA_036477795.1 Phycisphaerae bacterium | reverse complement strand
GGGCCCAGGTCCGGCGGATCGTGGAGGAGAAGCTGCGGCTGGTGGGGCTGGTGGGCAGTCGTGACAAGTTGCCGGCGGAGCTTTCCGGCGGCCAGAGGAAACGGGTGGCCCTGGCCCGGGCCATCGCCCTGGAGCCGGCGGTCATTCTCTATGATGAACCCACCACCGGTCTGGATCCGGTGCGGGCCGACGTGATAAACGAGTTGATCCTGAAGCTCAAGCGGGAGTTGCGGGTGACCAGCGTAGTGGTTACTCACGACATGGCCAGCGTGTTCAAAGTCGCTGACCGGGTGATCATGCTGCACCAGGGGAAACTTATATTCGACGGCACCTGCCAGGAGATTCGAGACTCGGACACTGACGCGGTGCGCCGGTTCGTCGAGGGCCGTGCCGACGAAGAAGATCTGCGCAGCCTTGAGGGAGAACAATGACCGAAGTACGCCGAAATACCATCGTGGGCGTTTTTATGGTTGTGGGGCTGGTGGCGTTGGGCTGGTTGTTGTCGTCGTTCGGCGAGCTGCCGGCGTTTATGGGGCGCGGCGAGTATGAGTTGACCATCAACGTCAAGGAGGCTGGCGGCATCGGCGAAGGAGCCGCGATATTCCTGAGCGGCATGCAGATCGGCCGGGTGAAGGAATTGCGTTTCAAAGACCCCGAGCATCTGGACGCGGGGGTGCAGATCATAGGTGGCATCATGAAGCAGTACACCATACCGCGAACGGCGGTGGCGGAAATCCAGCCGGGAGGTCTTGGACTCAGCCGCGGCCAGATCAACATCAACGTGCCCGGGGGCGAGGCCCAGCCCCTGCCGCTGGGCCAGGAGATCCCCGGCATCATGGGGAACGTATGGGGCGATATGATTCCTAATACGCTGCTGGATTCGATCGACCGTTCGGTTGCCCAGTTCGGTAACTTCGTCGAAGCCTTGACTCCGGTGGCGGATGATCTGCACCTGTTGCTCGAACAGCACCCCGTAGAGGAAGTGGACAACCCCATCGACCGGGCACGACAGCTCACCGCCAACATCTCCACCTTGATCGAACGTTCCGACAAGATGCTCAAGACCTTCAACGAGATGTTCGGTGATCCGAAGATGAAGGAGGGCTTGCTGGAGATGTTCGCCAACGTCAAGAAGATGAGCAGCGATGGCCGGGAAGCATTGGAGAACATCAACGCCATGACGGCTGACCTTCAGGTCGATGTGAAGCGGATCAGCGCCAAGCTGGAAGGCGGAATCGACAACGCCAACGTCCACATAGGCGATATCGCCGATTCCTTGCGGCCCATGTTGGAGAACACAGCCAAGCTGGCCGCGTCGCTGCTGCGCTTGAGCATGGCTATCGAGCGCGGGGAGGGAACCGCCGGGCGGGTGATGACAGATGCCCGACTTTATGAGTCGCTTCTCTTGACCGCAAATCGGCTTACCGGGTTGATCGACCGGATTGACCGGATATTCGCAAAATTCGAGCGTGACGGAGCCATCGGCATCAAAGTGCCGTCGCCCATCGGACCGATTCCCCGATCGTTCAACATCCCCGATTCAGCACGATAGGGCCGTAGATCGTCGAAGGAAAAGCCGGGTGGCCCACCTCCTTTGGAGGTGGGCGAGCCGATGATCGTCGGGCGGTTCACCTGAGCGTATATCATCGCGTCCCCCATGTCCAAAGGACATGGGCCACCCGGCGAATGACTAAAGAAGGAAAAGACCATGCAAACAGGACAAGACCTGCCTCGCCCCCTGCGAAGGCCCCGGAGACTGCGATGCAACCAGGCTATTCGCGGCATGGTGCGGGAGACGCGTCTAACGCCCGATCGCCTGGTTCTGCCGCTGTTCGTCATTGACGGAGAGAATCGTTCGGAACCGATCGGGGCCATGCCCGGCCATGCCCGCCAGTCCATCGACCGGATCATCGCACGATGTCGTGAAGCCCAGTCGCTGGGGGTCAGCGCCTTCGCCCTGTTTCCGGCGCTGGACGCGTCTCTCAAGACCCCCGACGCGCACCAAGCGATCAATCCGGAAAACCTGCTCTGCCGAACGGTTCGAGCCGTCAAAGAGACCGTACCGGACGCCTACCTGGTCACCGACATCGCCCTCGATCCCTATTCGAGCATGGGCCACGACGGGCTGGTCAGCGACGACGGCGTGATTCTCAACGACGAGACCGTTGATATTCTAGCCCAGATGGCCGTCGTGCACGCTGAGGCCGGCGCCGACATGGTGGCTCCATCAGACATGATGGACGGTCGCATCGCCGCTATCCGCGCTGCCCTTGACGCAGCCGGACACATCAACACCGCTATCCTCAGCTACACCGCCAAATACGCGTCGGCCTTTTACGGTCCCTTCCGCGAGGCCCTGGATTCCGCCCCCGTGGAGGCCCCCAACGTCCCTAGCGACAAGAAGACCTACCAGATGGACCCCGCCAACGCCCGAGAGGCCGCCATTGAAGCCCGGCTGGACATCGATGAAGGCGCGGACGTTCTTATGGTCAAGCCCGCCCTGCCCTACCTGGACATCATCGCCCGACTGCGCCGTGAGACGGATCTGCCCATTGCCGCCTATCATGTCAGCGGCGAATACTCCATGGTCAAGGCGGCAGCCAGGTTGGGCTGGCTGGACGAACGCGACTGCATGACGGAATCCCTGTTGGGGATCGCTCGGGCCGGAGCGGACGTAATCTTCACCTACGCAGCTCTCGAATATGCCCAATGGCACAGGGAAAGAGGCGCGAAGGCATGAAGGCACGGAGGGGAGGGAAAAAGGCACGAAGGCACGAGGGGGAATCCGCAATCCCGGGTACCCAATCGTCAATCCCCAATCCGCAATCCCCAATCCGCAATCCGCCTCATGCTGCAACCCGTCAACCTGGACAAGGTCCCGGGACGCAACAGCGTCCATCGACGCTAATGCGCCGGATGCTTGAGCGTTATTCCCAGCACCCGTTTGATGCGATCGTTGCGCACGCGTTTGCCCGACGGGGCGTCGGTGGCGCCGGAAACCCATCGGATGGGTTCCAGGCCGGCGGCGGTGATCAGGCGGTCGTAGTATCCGCGACGTGTGGTGGGGGTGTCGTCGCTGAGGTTCAAAACGCCGTGATAGTCAACCTCCAACAGCAGACGCATGGCCGTCACAATGTCGTCGCGATGAATGAGGTTGAGATAGGCGTAGCCGCTCGATAGTTCGCGACCTGCGTAGCGAGGAACGCGCCGAGCGGGGTCGCGACCGGGGCCGTAGATGCCGCTCAAACGCAGCACGGTGGCAGTGATGCCCATGGCCTTAGACCCTTCCAGCAGACATCGCTCCGTTTCAACCAGGATCTTGCCATCCGCGGATTGCGGCTCGGTCGGCGAATCCTCGTCGACCCAGCTTCCGTCGTCTTGCCCGTAGACGCTTGTTGAAGACGTGTAGACCAGGCGAGCAACGTTGGTGCCTTCTACCGCGCGGATCAGGCTTCGAGCCCCTTCGAGATAAACCTCGCCATAATCGCGCCGGGCCTTGCCGGCGGCTACCGTGTAGCGCCACCCCATGTGGGTGGCGCGGAGCAAGGGTGCGCCACCCACAAGGGGTGGCGCTACAGCCAGATATACGACTCTGCGGTCGGCTAACAGCTCGCGCAGCCTTTGGGTCTCGCAAAGTTGCAGTACCACGGCGGCGGCGCCGGTCGCTTCGATCTCAGGGACGCGCGACGATGTGGTTGTGGTGGCTGTGCAATGATGCCCGTCGTCGACCAGCGCTCGGGCCAGCGCGGTTCCGACGTATCCGCAACCGATGATGGCAATGGTGGTTCCTGACATGGGTGCTGAATCTACGGCGCCCGGGCGCGGAGACTGACGAACGTGCCGGCACGGGCGTCGAAGCGCTCATCAGCCCGTCCGCAGTTGACGGCGATTTCGAGCATATTGGAGCTGCCTACCATAGCCAGCGGCTCGTGCAGGTTGACGTCGCTGTAGGTGGCGCGAACCGGCCCGATGCTGACTTCGCCGACGTACACCTCGATTTCAGTTTTGTGACGGTAGGTGTGGGCCAACCTGTCGGTGTTGATGTTGGTCACCAGATTGCCGAAATGGTCGACGTACAGAACGCTGCCGCAAAGGCCTACAGGCTCGAGTCTCTCGGGCTCGGGCAGTTGCAGCAGTTCGATGCGCCCGGCGGGTGGGCCTAGTTGCGACAGGGCGACCCCGGAGGCTACATGGGCTGCGACGGGAGCCATGATATCGCGTCCGTGAAAAGTGGCTGAGACCGGCCCGGGAAAGTAGCGGGTGTTCTCCACCGAGTATATCTCCTCCAGCCGCATGTCCCGGTGCACCAGGGTGATCAATCCGTTGTCGGGCGCGATGACGATCCGGCCGTTGTAGCGCCCCGCCAGAATGCGCCGCCGGGAACCCACGCCCGGGTCAACGACCGCGACGTGAACCGTTCCGACGGGAAACCAATCGATTGTTTGGCGCAACACAAAAGCGCCATGGACAATCTCATGCGCGCCGATTTCGTGGGTGATGTCGACGATGGTGGCCTTTGAGGCCGTGCTGAGAATCACTCCTTTCATCGCGCCGGCGTAATGGTCCCGCGATCCGAAATCCGTGATGAGGGTGATCGGCTGCATGATTGACAACGGCTCCTTGTGATCGGTGCATGATGGCCGATGTGTTCGGGGCGTGCAACCGAACGGCCTTGCCAATATCATGGGGCGCTATGAGCGGCGACGATGACCAACCTGACCGTTGGCGACAGGCCCGGCGAGACATGATCGCTCAGCAGATCGAAGCCCGCGGTATCGGCGAGCCGCGCGTGCTCGCTGCCATCGAGGCGGTTCCGCGTGAGCAGTTTGTTCCGCCGCCGATGCGGGAATTGGCCTACGAGGATCGGGCGCTGGCCATCGAGGAGAATCAAACCATAAGCCAACCCTATATCGTCGCTTATATGACCAACGCTCTGCGAATTGAACCGCATCACAAGGTTCTGGAGGTGGGCACGGGCAGCGGGTACCAGGCTGCCATCATCTCGCAATTAACGGATCGGCTCTATACCATTGAACGAATCGCGTCACTCGCGCGCTGTGCCCAAGAGCGTTTGAACCGCCTGGGGGTCCGCGGCGTGCATCATCGTGTGGGAGACGGCTCCATGGGTTGGCCGGAGGAAGCACCGTTCGATCGCATCATCGTTACCGCAGCCGCCCCGTCGATACCCCAGCCTCTGGTCGACCAGCTCACTCAAAACGGGCGTATGATCATCCCGGTGGGGCGGGCAGAGCAACAGACGCTGACGGCCCTGGACAAGCGCCAGGGACGTATTATCGAGCGTCCGTTGATCCCCTGCCGCTTTGTGAAATTCGTCGGCCAGGCCGCCTGGTGACGATTGCGGATTGCGGATTGCGGATTGGGGATTGGGGAGTGACGATTGGGGATTGACGATTGACGATTGGGCACCCGGGATTGCGGATTCCCCTTGGTGGCTTCCTGCCTTCGTGCCTTCCCCCCCTTCGTGCCTTCGTGCCTCCGTGCCTTTTTTTTATATTTTCCGCTTGCGGCAACCAGTAGTGACAATCTAGAATTCGGGCGTTGGATAATGGAAAGGTGTTTCCGCACAAGCAAACGGACGATCGACAGGCTGATCGGACTACAAAACGTTGAACCAGAGAGGATGAACCCATGCCCAAGAAGAAAGGTGCTCGTACCGGAGGGAACAGGAAGAACCGTGATGTGCTGGTGGTAGCCAGCAAAGTGAAAGCCTACGTCAAGTCGCGTAAAATGAACACGTCCGCCGACGCGATCAGTCAACTTTCTGACAAGGTCTACTGCATGCTCGACGACGCCGCCTCGCGCACCAAAGCCAACGGGCGGAAGACGCTCAAGCCTCAGGACATCTGATCGACGTTGGCACCTTCGGTATTTCAGCAAATGCGGGCAGGGTCACAGTTGTGGCACCTGCCCCTTTTGTTCGCCGGGAATGTGGTGAACCGTGGTGGCGCAAGCCATCTGCGGGCCATGATGCCCGGAGCCCAGGTGACCTACGGGTAGGACGGGCGCCGCCCGCCGACAGTACTGACTGTCATGCTAAGGACACGTCTCGCCCGTCCACAGTGCACCCCCGCCCGCGGCGGTGGCACCGAAACATTGGAAGATGTCGGAAAAGAACGTGACCTGCTGGTCCGGCACGTCGGGCGAATCGCCCTGCGTGTCAACCTCGATGATAGGATCCGGCCCCGTCCCGCCCGGGCCTCCCGCGGCAGCCGTGTTGCTGAACTGCTTGAACAGATCGGCGAAGAAGGTCACTTGGCCGTCATTGCTGGAGTCGCAGAAACTCCACGTTGCAGCGACGGGCGTCGCCGCATCTGAGGACGTCGGGCTAGCGCAGTCGCCCGTTACGGCAAACACCGTGGGTCTCGAGTCAGGCGGCACGGCCAACCCGGCCACGTACAGGGCGTTGGCACCGCCGCTGGTCCATTGATCCGGCGTGAGGAAGTAGGAATTATCACAGGTGGCCCGTCCCACGCCGATGTTGACAAAAATGCCTCCGCCATCATTGTAGTCCAGTTGGTCGCAGCTTTCACCACCGATGCCCGAGCAGTCGGCCGCCGCAGTCGCTGGTTCGCATGGCGTTGCTCCGTCCTCGCACCGGTAGAGCGGCTTCACCCATTCGGTGACTCCCCCGCACTCAATGCGAAAGGCCATCGGATCCGGGCCGCGCAGCGATGCAGCTACTGCGGAGGTCGGGGCCGGCTCGATCTGTAAATACCGTGACGCGATGCCGCCGGTGACCGCCGGGACCGGATCGGGCTCTGTTATGCGTAAGACGACGCCGGAGGCTCCCGTCGGGGCCAGCAGCTCCGAAACGCACACATAGAGCTCGCCGTCCTCGTCTTCGCCGAACCCTTTGACGAAGAGGTCCAAGGGATCGTTGTTGGGCCGGAGGTAAAACTCGGCCAGCACGAACGCGTTTGCACCGGTGGTGTCAGCGTAGAACAGCCGCCCGCCGGGGATGATGAAGTCGGTGCTGAAGTCACCGAAGACATATTTGCCCACCAGCTCCGGGAATTGGCTCCCGCGATAGACAAATCCCCCGACGATGGCGATGCCCACGCTGTGGTCGTACTCCAGGACCGGGTCCAACAACGGCTCTCCCAGCACCGCACCGGTGTCCGGGCACAGTTGCGGCGGCGCGTCGGGGGTGAAAGCATCGAAGCAATGGAACCCTTCCCGGATCACCCACCCGTAGTTGCCGCCCACGGTGACGATGTTGAGCTCCTCGTAGATATCCTGGCCGACGTCGGCGAGATAGAGCGACCCGTCACCGCCCGGCCCGTCGTCGAAGGAGAACTTGTAGGGATTACGCATCCCGTATGCGTAGATTTCCGGTAGTCCGTCAACGCCGTCGGCGAAGGGGTTGCCCACGGGGATGCCGAACGGAGCGCCGCTGTCCACGTCGATCCGCAGAATGCTTCCCAGTGCGGTCTGGGTGTTCTGGCCGTTGCCGTCGGGCCCGTGAGGCAGGTTCGGATCCTCCAGACTGTCATTGGCCCCGCCGCCGTCACCAAGTGTGAAGTAAAGGAACCCATCGGGTCCGAATGCGACCTCCCCGGAGTCGTGGTTGAACTGCGGTTCGTCAACCTCGAAAAGGATGATCTCGGAGGTCGCATCAGCGACGTCGGGATCGCCCATCGATACGGCATACTCCGCCAGCACCTCCTTGTGGCAGCCGGCAAAGAAGAACGGAGGATCGTCGTTGCACGGTTCAACCGGGTCCGGATCGGGACGGGGAGCGCTATACCGCACGAAGAACCGGCCGTTGATGGCGTAGTTCGGGTGGAACGCCAGCCCCAGCAGGCCGCGCTCGTCGAAGAACGAGTTCAGCACCGGTATCTTGGCGGTGATATCCAGAAACGGCGTAGCCAGAAGGTTACCGCCCGCATCGATGATGCGGATCAAACCGCACTGGTCTACGACGAAAAGGCGTCCCGACCCATCTCCGGCGTGTGTCAACCCGACCGGCGCGCAGAGCCCGGTGGCGATCGGTTCCAATAGAATGTTGATGGCCCGCTGGCATAGGCCGGTGGTCGAATCACAGGCCTCGCCCTGACCGCAGGTGACCCCTGCTCTGAACACGCAACGGCCGGCGGCGCACACGTCGGTGGTGCAGGCTGAGCCGTCGTCGCAATCATCATCCGATCCACACTCCGGGCATACGAACCCCATGGCGCAATCCTCGCCTTCGGCGAACGTGCCCGTACAAGCCGCCTCGAAGGTGTTAGCGCACGTCGCCGCGGGAAAGCCCGTGCAGCATGCGCTGGGGACTTCGATCAGGCAATTCTCATCGCAGCCGTCGCCGGTGGCGGTGTTGCCGTCGTCGCACTCCTCGTTGGGCGCGTCGTTTACGATGCTGTCGCCGCAGAACTCGGTTACGCAGTTCTCATCGCAGCCGTCACCGGACGCTGTGTTGCCGTCGTCGCACTGCTCGGTGCCGGAATTGTTTACCGTCCCGTCGCCGCAGAACTCGATCACGCAGTTCGCGTCACAGCCGTCACCGGACACGGTGTTGCCGTCGTCGCACTCCTCACCGGCCGTGACGATCCCGTTGCCGCACGCGGTGACGGTGCAGTTGTTGTCACAACCGTTACCGTTGATAGTGTCCCCGTCGTCGCACTCCTCTGAGCCCACGGTTAGGCCGTCGCCGCAGATCTCTGTGCACACACTCTGGTTGTCGGTGCACTGCCATCCGGTTTCCACCGTACAGGTTGAGCTGCACCCGTCATCGCCGGCGGTGTTACCGTCGTCGCACGCCTCGCCGGCAGCGGTCTGCACCACACCGTTGCCGCAGATCTCGCTGATACAGTTCTCGTCGCACCCGTCACCGCCCACGGTATTGCTGTCGTCGCACTCTTCGGTGTACCCTGCGGCATCCGACGGATCGGTGTCCTGTATACCGTCCCCACACTCGTCCGTGCACGTGGCCGCGCACCCGTCGCCATTATCGAGGTTGCCGTCGTCGCATTGCTCCCCGGCCTCCACGGTCCCGTTCCCGCACACATCGGGGTTGACCGTGAAATCGTCGATCCACACCGTGCCGGAAGCAATCACCTCGATCTTGCGTACCGCTCGGCTGAAGGTGACCAACTGTTTCTGCGGCATGGGTAAGACCAGGCAGTTGCCGTTCGTGGAAATCGGCGAATCCACCTGTACAGCGGAAATATCGAAAAAGGTCATGGTGCCCGTCCCCAAACCTTGGCCGGCGAAGAAGACGCGCAGTTTCAGAAGGTCACCGCTGAGATTGATGGTAAGCGGCATGGCCGCTGTGACCTTGAAGGAGCGAAGCCCACTAGAATAACAATTGGTCAGCATTGCGAAGATGCAACCGCCGCTGCCGACGAAGTCGGCGCCGCACAGGGGCGTCATGTTCGGGCAGGTACCGTCGAAGGTGATGTTGCACGGCCCCGGCAGTGGCGGTACGGCGGGAACGATGGTGAAGTCCCCGTCACTCTCGTCGTAGTAGTCGGCCCCGCTGTTGTCCATGCGCACGCGAACGCGAGTCTGGTTCGACGGCGTGTCCGGGATGGTCCACTCGTAGGAATGTACACTACCGGCCGCAGGGTTGCCGGGTGACATATCCATAGCGATCTCGATCCAGGGTCCGCCCGGTCCGGTGGTTGAGTACCAAAGATCCCAATTCTGCAAGGAATGTGTGATCTGAATCTGCCACTCGATGGTCGAAACGGAGCCAACCTCAAGAGCTTCACCGCCGTTGGGATCGTTGAGAATAACGTGCCCGCGCGCTGGCGAACCAGCCAACGCACACGCCAGGCCCAGCCAAGCAGTCAGCACGACCTTGCGAGAACGTTGGAGCATTGACGGTTGGGGATTGCCGATTACGAATTGACGATTGGGCACCCGGGATTGCGGATTCCCCTTCGTGCCTTCGTGCCTCCGTGCCTTCGTGCCTTTTTCCCTCTCCTCCGTCCCTCCGTCCCTTCGTCCCTTCAGTTCCTGCCTTTCTCCGTACCTATGCATTCTTACACCTTTCTGATCTGGCACAGAATGAGTTGCGGCATCTCTCAGGCCTGTGTCCCTTGGTTGGTTGTAGTGTTGGTCGTGATGAAATGTGGCCCAGGCACGGTGGGCACCGCCCTACGCATCCGCGGTTCAGTTGCTGGGAATCTAGCCACAGACGACCGGAAAACAGCGAACGTTTCTTCCCCACCGCGCTATCGCCGACTACCACCTCCGCTAGTGCTTGGTCGCCCTTGAATCTGCGGGCATCATGGGCATGCGCTTGCTTGCCCTTACCGGCCCAGTAGGGTCCACGGGCGAACAAGTTTGACCGCGCCACCCACAGGCCAACCCGCAACTTCAACTATGACATAACGCTAGTCTGCTATCGGCCCGATTCCAGCCTCCCTGGACTTCCCGAACCGCCCAGTGCGATGGATAGCATCGGCTCGCATGGATGCCAGGGCTCCTCGCCTATTATAGCACGTTGTCGGCCGAAGTCATTCCAAAAAAAGGTCGATTTCCGTTCTAGGGCGGTACGACGACGCAGAGTGACGTGATCCGAAGCCGGTGCAGGCAGATAACTCAACCTACGTGGGACCGTCTTTCCAGCCCGTCGGCTTCCTGTCGCAGACGCAGGGAGTTGAGCACCACGGTGATCGAGGAGACCATCATAGCCGCGGCGGCGATCCCCGGGCTGATGCGCCCGGTGGCTGCCAAGGGGACGGCCGCCACGTTGTAGAAGAACGCCCAGAACAGATTCTGCCTGATGATCCGCACGCTGCGCCGCGCCGTCCGAATCGCCGCCGGCACCAGCTTCAAGTCGTCCCCCAAGAGCGTGATGTCCGCAGCCGCGTTGGCTACGTCCGTCCCCGCGGCGAAGGAAATGCCCACGTCCGCCGCAGCCAGCGCCGGGGCGTCGTTGATCCCGTCGCCGACGAATGCCACATGCTGACACTCTCGCTGTCGCCGGCGCACCTCGTCCAACTTCCCCGCCGGAAGAACCGCGGCTGCCACCTCAGTGATGCCGATCGAGGCCGCCACCGACTCAGCCGTCCCGGCGTGGTCACCGGTGACCATAGCCACCGCCACCCCGAGTCGCCGGACTTGGCTGACAGCGTCAGGCGCCGACGGCCGCACCGCATCAGCCAACCCGATCACCCCGACCACCGCTCCGTCGACCGCCGTAAGCACCACCGACTCTCCCCGGCGGCCCAGCGCTGCGACGGTCTTGCCCGCCGCCGAGACATCGATCCCGCGGCGCTCGACGTACCCGGCGCTGCCGACCAGGACACGACGGCCGTCGATCATCCCGGCCACGCCGAAACCGGCCTGGCTTTCAAACGATTCGGGCTCGGAAAGTGCCACGCCCTGTCTCGCCGCCCGCTTCACGATGGCCCGGGCCAGCGGGTGCTGCGAGAACTGCTCCACCGACGCCGCCAGCCGCAGCACCTCACCGGCGTCGCCGTCGAGTGACAGATCGCCTGTACCGTTGACCACAGAACCGGTCGTCCCAACCGCCGCTACGGACCGTACTTCGGGATTACCGCTCGTTAACGTGCCGGTCTTGTCGAACAGGACCGTGTCCACCCGACCCAGGGCTTCGAGTGCGGCGGCGTCGCGCACCAGTATGCCCCGCAAGGCTGCTGTGCTGGTCGATACCAGCACCGCCGTCGGTGTGGCTAACCCCATGGCGCAGGGACAGGCGATAACCAGCACGGCGATGGCTGCTGTCAACCCGCGGCCGGTTCCATGTCCCGACACTATCCAACCAATCATGGTCACCACCGCCAACCCCACAACGATGGGCACGAACACACCCGCGACCCTATCGGCGATCCTCTGCATTCCGGTCTTGCCGGACTGTGCTTCTTCGACCGCCCGCACGATCCCACCCATCACCGATTCATCACCGAGCGCCGTTGCTTCAATAGTGATGTCTCCTTCGCGCACCACGGTGCCGCTGAAGACGGCATCCCCTTGGCCGCGGGATACCGGCATCGATTCACCGGTGATTGCTGCCTGATCGACGGCCGCGGAGCCCGCCACGATCCTCCCGTCGACCGGCACGATGGTGTCCTGAACCACCCGTAAATGATCGCCGAGCTGAATCCGGCGGATGGGAATCGTCTCGGCGGCTGTGGGACCGGCTTTCCCGCCGGTCACGTCCCACACACGGACCGCTGTCTTGGGCAGCCGCTGCGCCAGGGCAGCCACCGCGCTGGACGCCTCGCGCTTAGCCAGCGACTCCAGGTACTTGCCCACGTTGACGAACGCTAGGATCATCGCAGCCGCATGAAAGTGGTACGACGCGCTGCCGCCGACAAAGATGGCGACTACGCTGGAAACATAGGCCGTTACCACGCCCAGGGTGATGAGCAGGTCCATGTTGCCGGTTCGATGCACGATGGCCCGCAAACCGCCCACCAGAATCGGCCCGCCCGCCGGCGAACATAGAAGCATGGTGCACAACAATCCCTGAAGCACCCGCCACCAGACATGGCTGCCCGGCATCGCCGACTGAAGTGTCGAGCCCAGAAGTTCCAGACCGATAACCGGCCCCGCCAACCCGATGGCCTGGACCATGGCTTGACGCTGCTGCCGCAGCTTACCACTTTGGGTGCTTTCCAGCTCGGTCAGCTCGACCGTGCCGCCGCGAAAACGCTCAGCCTCGTATCCGGCCTTGCGGACTGCTTTGATCAGTGCATCAGTTGATCCCACGGATTGCAATCCGTGGGCTTCGGGCTGCAAATCGACGGTAGCTGTTTCGGTGGCCAGGTTGACCCGTGCCCGGCGTACCCCGTCGACCGATTGCAGGGCCCCTTCGATCCGGGCCACGCAGCTTCCGCAGGTCATTCCTTCCA
>JAZGDL010000229.1:0-2116 GCA_036477795.1 Phycisphaerae bacterium | reverse complement strand
CACTCATCGGGAATGCCATTGTCATTGCAGTCGCCACTGGTCTGGTCCGCGATGTCAACGCTGTCGGCGATCCCGTTGTCGTTGCAGTCGTACTCGCCGATGCGCAGGAAGTACACATCCTGCTCGCCGTTGAAGGTCGCGGCGTAGGCGAGGTTGGCCCCGACGCGGTCGGAGACCATGTCGTAGTAATCGCCGATCTTGTTCTGGTTGGGCCAGCCGACGTGGCTGTCGAAGGGCGGGCTGAGGACGACGTTGGCGAACCACGTCTGCCCGCCATCGGTCGAGAACGACTAGAACAGTTCGGAGATGTTATCGACGCCGCTGTTGCGGGTGTCGTTGAAGATGACGTCGATGCGGCCGTTGGGGGCGACGGACATGGTGCCGAACCACTGCCAGGCACCGTTGTCGGACGGGTCATCGTTGACGCGGACGGGCGCGCTCCAGGTGAACCCGCCGTCGGTGCTGCGGGTGAACATAACGTCCAGCGGATCCGGCCCGGGCGGGTCAACCGAGCCCAGCAGATAGACGTTGCCGTTGGTCGCGCCGCCCGATCGATCGGTCGCAACCCATACCTGACCGAGCAATCCCGCCGGATTCGGTCCCTGCCCGAATGCCATGGATCCGCCCAGATCAACGTCTCGCGCAAGTTCAAAAGCCGGGATGGCGAGGGGGTTCTGTGCGTTCGTGGACCGGGCAATGACAATACGGTCGAAATCTTGAAAATTGACGGCCCAGATCCCGGCGACGTATATTTCACCGGCCGGCCCAACCGCAATGGTGCCGAAAGTCGGTCCCAAGGGTACCGGCAGAGGGTTCATGAAAGTCAACCCCCCATCGGTTGACCTTGTAAACGTGTTTGGGCCGCAGCAGTTGAAGAATGTTTGCCATTTGACATAGATGTTTCCCTGGCCAATCCCATTGGTGCGATCGATGACCATCCAGGGCTTGTCACCGCCAAATGCGAAGACCGGATCCTGCCAGGAGACACTGCCATCCGTCGATTCGAACGAATGGCATGTCCAGTCATTGAAATCCGTCGTCAGACTCAAGTAAAAGAAACGGCCATCGACATCGGCGTCGAGCACGGGGTCGCTGCGGAAGACGCCCGGCTCCAGCACACCCGGGAACGTCCACGTCCGCCCGCCATCGTGGCTGTAACCCCAACCGGCCTGTCGAAAGTTGGAGGCCACGGTGTCGAACTGCCGCCAGCCGATGGTGATGCGGTTGGGGGCGGTGGGGTCCACGGCGATGGACGGTTCGTTGGCCGCGTCACCGGGAATGTTGTTGCCCAAGGCATCGACGTTGACCTGTACGCCGGGAAACGGTCCGCCGGTCAAGGGTAGTGTCGGCGGCGCCTCGCGCATCGGTACCAGCCGCGGCAGGTATGGATCATCGGGCGCTTCTCGGTGAATCGGCGGACGGGCCTGGCGATCATCGGCCGAGCGTGCATCTACAAGCAGTGCCGCCAGCACCAACCCGGCCGCCAGAGTCATTGCATAGTTCATCGGAACCTTCCTGGCCTTGTGTCGCTAGCCCCACCGTTTCATGTCCGCCAACAGGTGCTACCAGCAGTAGCGGCGGTAGCCGATGCCGAAGTGGAAGCTATGGCGAGGGTAGTACACCTCGCGCCGGCGCGTGAAGCTCGCGCTGCTCGTAACGGGTTGCCCGCTGATACGCATGGTCCAGCGGACGTTGAGACCACTGAGGTCGAAATCGGCTGGGCCTGCTTCATCCGGGAACGGGAAGAAGGCTTCGACGACGGCGCTCGCTTGAGGCTCGACGTCGAAGGGGTCTGGCGGCTCGACAATCGGGTCCGGGAATTGCTTGAGGTCTGCCGAGAACAGGGTGAGCGAGGTCGCCTCGAACGTCACGCTGGCGGGGCTGGTGTTCTCCACGCGAAAGCGCACTTCCACGGAAGCGGGTCGTTGCGCCTCCTGATCCGCCCGGCGGACGCCGATCACCGAGACCAGCGTGCGGACCGGCTCCACATCCGAGACGCCAGGCACCGCCGACTCAACGTCAACCGGCTTCGGGCCGAAGACATAGCGACTGTCGTAGATTGAGCAACCACCCAGCGCCGCAACCGCCCAACCCGCGACCAAGACCTTTCGCAGCC
>JAZGDL010000228.1:0-3860 GCA_036477795.1 Phycisphaerae bacterium | reverse complement strand
TTTTCGAGGAGGACAACAGATGAGACGACATATCAGATGGGTTGCGATCGCGTTTGCGTTCGCCCTCGTTGCCGCCGCGTGCGGTAGCGGCGACGGCGACGACACGACCACAACCTCAACCACGACGGCGCCGCCCGCCGCCACCACGACTACGGCTCCGGCGCCGCCCAGTCCAACTTTCGTTGGCACGGTGCTCGACGGCAATTGTGAAGGAACGCAAAAGATCGACACGATCACCGCAGTGGATGAGTTCACTGTGCAGTTTGATCTGTGTTCAGTTGACCCGGCCTTCCTAGCGAAGCTGGCATTCCTGGTGCACGGGATTCAGCCGGCCGAGCACCTGGAAGCGACCGGTGGCGCACCGCTCCGCAACCCGATCGGAACCGGCCCGTACTCGCTCGTCGAGTGGATCGCCGGTGACTCGGTGGTTTACGAGCGCAACGACGCCTACTACGGAACTGTGGCACCACACAAGACGGCCGTCCTGAGGTGGGCGACAGAGGGTGCCCAGCGCCTTCTCGAGCTCCAGTCGGGCAACGTAGACGGAATCACCTTCCCGAGCACCTCTGACTACCCGACGATCGAGAGCGATCCCAACCTGAGCCTGATCGGCAAGCCGGAGGCGAACGTCCTGTACCTGGCGATGACGAATACGTTCACGCCATGGGATAACCCAGAGATTCGCAGGGCGCTGGCGGTCGGCATCGACCGGCAGCGGATCGTGGATCAGTTCTACCCGCCCGGCTCGGAGGTCGCGACCCACTTCACACCCGCGTCGGTAGCGAATGGTGAAGACGGCGACCCGTGGTACGACTACGACCCGGACTTGGCCCGCCAGCTGATCGCCGACAACGGTGGTGACTTCGACACCACGATTTTCTATCGTGACGTCTTCCGCGGCTACCTGCCCGAACCGGGTGCCGTAGCGGTCGAGCTGCAGGCTCAGCTGGCCGATCTCGGCATCAACGCAAGCATCGAGGTCCAGGAGTCAGGTGCCTTCATCGACGCGTCCCAGTCCGGGAGCCTCGACGGCATCTACTTGTTGGGGTGGACTGGTGACTATCCGCACATCACCAACTTCCTCGACTTCCACTTCACGGCCAACAACCCACAGTTCGGCGTAAACGACGCCAGCTACACGGATATTTTGGCCGAGGCCTCAAAGCTCAACGATCCGGGCACGTTGTACGCTGACGCGAACAACGCCCTGAGGGAGTTCGTCCCGATGGTCCCGGTGGTCCACTCGGCGACGGCATTCGCCTTCGGAGCCGACGTGCAAGGTGCATATGCCCCACCGTGGGGTCAACTCCTGTTCAACCTGATGGACAACGGAGAAGACACCTTCGTCTACATGCAGGGCAACGAGCCGATCTCGTTGTACTGCGCGGACGAGTCCGACGGTGAGTCGCTGCGGGCTTGTGCGCAAGTGGTCGAGGGCTTGTACGGCTATGCGCCAGACGGTACGCCAATACCCCAGCTCGCTACTGCCTGCACGGCTGATGCGGCCGAGACCAGCTGGACCTGCACGCTCCGGACGGGCGTGACGTTCCACGATGGTTCCAGTCTCGACGCCAACGACGTCGTTGCATCATTCACAGCAGGACTCGATGCGTCCAGTCCGTTGCATGTTGGCAACACCGGCTCGTGGACGTATTACGACTACCTGTGGGGCGGCCTGCTCAACGCGAGCTAACCCCTCAGAAAGGACCGATGACCAGAAGGGGGAGGCGCTGAGCGCCTCCCCCTTCTGTAGTCTCATCTCCCACTGATGCTCGGCTTTATCACGCGAAGAACGCTGTTGGCGATCCCGGTACTGATCGGGATCGTTGTCGTGGTGTTCTTCTTGATAAGGGCTATCCCCGGTGAACCGTGCACCGCAATTCTCGGTGAACAGGCAACCCCGGAGGCCTGTGTCCGCTTCGATGAAGCCAACGGACTGGACGAGCCAATCTTCGTCCAGCTAGGCATCTACATGAAAAACGTTGTGACCTTTGACCTTGGCGAGTCGATCCGCTTCTCCCGCCCCGTGAACCAGCTGCTCATTGAGCGACTCCCTCTAACAACCGAGTTGGCGTTGACTGCGCTTGCGATCGCGGTGGCGGTTGGCGTTCCCCTCGGCGTCCTGGCGGCCCGCAAGCACAACACCGCCATCGATACCGGGACCATGGCGTTCGCCAATATCGGGGTTTCCATGCCGGTGTTCTGGCTGGGCCTCATGCTGGCCTACGTGTTCGCCCTGGTGCTCAAGGACACCTTCTTGCAGTTACCGCCGTCCGGTCGATTAACGGCGGGCGTTTTCTCCATCCCGTACACCGAGACCTGGGGTTGGGAGTTCTCAGAAGGCAGCTTCTGGGCCAAGTTCCACGAGTACATATCCAACCACTACATCTTCAACGCCTTCATAACCTTCAAATGGGACATTTTCTGGGACGCGGTGAAACACATGATCCTGCCGGCGGTCGCCCTGGCGACGATCCCGCTGGCAATCATCGCTCGTATTACCCGGAGCTCACTTCTCGAGGTGATGGGCAAGGACTACATCAGGACTGCCAGAGCCAAGGGTGCAATGGAGAAGCGGGTCGTACGGCGACACGCGTTGCGCAATTCACTGCTCCCGGTAGTGACCATCATCGGCCTGCAAATGGGCTTGCTGCTCGGCGGAGCGGTTCTGACCGAGACAGTCTTTAACTTGGCCGGCGTGGGCCGGGCGTTATTCGATGCCATCACCGGGCGCGACTACGCCATCGTTCAGGGCTTCACTGTCGTCATAGCGGCCGGCTACGTAATCGTGAACCTACTTGTCGATCTTTCGTACGCGTTTCTCGACCCACGGATCAGAGTTCAATGAGCATGCTCAGCCACAAAGACGCCATCGAGCAACTCGAGGCCATGGCAGCCGACGGCAGCCAGCTGACCGAGGCCCCGCTCAGCCAGGGGCGGTTGGCGCTGCGCCGATTCCGGGGACGCAGATCGGGGATGATCGGCTTGACCATGGTTCTTCTTCTGGTCGGCGTGGCCCTCGCCGCCCCCCTCATTGCCCCTCACAATCCCGACGAGATCCTGCGAGAGGAAGGCGACGTGAGGTTCTCTGGACCTTGCGTCCACGCCTTTGGCTGCGACTCCGAGAAACCGCAACGCATCCTCGGAACGGATAAAAACACTCGCGACCAGTTCTCGCGACTTGTCTACGGCAGCCGCGTCAGCCTGACGTTGGGATTGTTTACGGTCACCCTGGCGCTGGTAGTTGGGACCTCTCTAGGCGCAATAGCCGGGTACACCGGCGGGTGGCTCGACAACTTGATAATGCGGATCATGGACGTGGTCCTCGGCTTCCCATCTCTCCTTCTGGCAATAGCCATCGTTTCGGTGTTTGGTCCGGGGTTGCGCAATGCCCTCATTGCTATCGCGGTGGTCACAATTCCGGCCTACGCCCGCGTCATGCGAGCCCAGGTGTTGTCTATCAAAGAGACTGACTTTGTCGCCGCGGCTCGCGCCCTCGGAGCCCCTCCTCGCCAGATATTGCTGCGGCGGGTTGTCCCCAACGCACTCACTCCCCTGGTCGTGCTCGCCACCCTGGGTATCGCCACGGCGATTCTCGAAGCGGCCGGTCTTTCCTTCCTGGGGTTAGGCGCCCAGCCCCCCCTGGCCGAGTGGGGTTCCATGCTGGCTGACCACCGCAACCAGGTTTTCACGTCTCCTCACCTGGTGTTCTTCCCGGGCCTGGCCATCATGATCACGGTTCTCGGTTTCAACCTGATGGGTGACGGCCTCCGCGACGCCCTCGACCCGACTCTGAACCGATGACCGCCCTCGCCCCCGAACCAAACGAGACCACCGCCGCATTATCCGAACACCTACTC
>JAZGDL010000227.1:0-3547 GCA_036477795.1 Phycisphaerae bacterium | reverse complement strand
TGCGCTCGGCGTCCGAGGCCGGAGTCGAGCGCATCGTTTACACCAGCAGCGTTGCCACCCTGGGTCGCGAACCCTCCGGCCGTCCCGCCAACGAGCAAACCCCGGTGACCATCGACGACATGACGGGCCACTACAAGCGTTCCAAGTTTCTGGCCGAGGAGGACGTCAATCGGCTGGTCCGCGATGAAGAGATCCCGGTGGTCATCGTCAATCCATCCACCATCATCGGACCCAGGGACATTCGCCCTACGCCCACCGGGCGCATGGTCGAGGCGGCAGCGCGCTCATAGGTTGTGATCTTGGCCGCGTGAGCCTGTACGCGGCCCTAAAGTAAATACTCGGAGCGAGCGAGAGAACATTAGGTCCGCATTTCCCAGATGGCTGGCGTCTCAACGTCGCTTAAATGAGCGGGTCACACACCTGTCGCACGTTGAACCGGGCCCGCGTGGTCCGGTTCGGATATCTCCAGTGGGTGATGGCAAAAAACGGCCTCTCTGTGTCGAGCTCAGATCCCGTGTTCGACTGAAATTTAGGGCGGAACAAGCGCCATTCTCTTGTCGGCCTGCTGCGCCAGGCGGTTCACGCACGGCGTGCTGGATACGAAGACATCGATGACGCCGAACTCGGTCGGGGCGAATCCGTGTTCAATCAGCTCAGCGGCGGGCGCGCCGCTGCGAAGGGCGCAGCGTCGAAATCGCCTGCTATCGGGCCGCCGTCGAATGTCTAATCGGCACAGTCCGCAGGGAGTTCCTCGATTCAGTGCTCTTTTGGAGTGCCGCGACTTGGACAAGAATTTCACCGCGTTTCAGATCTACTTCAACGAAGCTCGAATTCATTCATCACTCAATGGTCAAGAACCCGCGGAATTCCCTGAACTCCTACTTCGCCCAGCTGCTTCGGCTGGCAAATTCCGCTGGCGGTCATTCTGTCGATGCATATACGATCTCTCCGTAGCCGCTTGGGCGCACATTCGCCACGGACAGATGACGGGTCTCGGCCACATTTCCGACTGTCACGTGCTCATTCGCACCGGGCTGTCCCTCCGGAGCTGCGGCCTGGAGCCAAGACACGGAGCGGCGGATTGCTTATTCTCCTAGGTAAGCGCGGGGATTGCCGCGGCTCATGCTGGTTGGCAAGGGGGAGAACAACGAGGTGAACAGGCCGGTCCATGTTTTAGGAGCGGGAGGTATCGGTGTCGCCCTGGCTTGGTCCCTGGCGCGGGACGGTTGTCCCGTAACCCTCGTAGACGCCCATCCCGGCAAGGTCGCAGCGGGTCGGAGCGAAGGCCTGACGGTGGTCGGCCACGGGGCGGCATATCCACCTTTTATCGCTTTTGATGACTGGACTCCGCCGGAAGACGGCTTTGTCCTGCTCTGTACCAAGACCTACGACAATCCGACCGTGCTTGCCCGCCTGCAGGACACCGCGCACCTTGTCCCCGTGCAGAACGGCTTTGACCCGGAACTTGACCGACGCAATCATCCCGGTGAGGGAATCGCGTCTTTTGTGTCCGAATGCGAGCGCGATCGCCCCGTTACACGGATCAGCCGTCCCGGCAGCCTGCATATCGGTCCGCGCCGGTCCGTCGCCGCCGACGAGCGGGCTGAGCTAGCCTCGCTGGCCGCGGCGCTGGAGAAGGGCAAGTTGTTTCCGGTCGAGATTGTCGAAGACGTCCGGCCTTACAAGGCAGCCAAGTTAATGTACAACGCCGCCATCTCGCCCCTCGCGGCGGCCGCCGGAGTAGACAACGGCGAGTTACTGACCGACCGGCTGGCCAAGCGGCTTTTTTTCGGTCTGTTGCGTGAGAACTATGCGATTCTCCGCCATGCGCGGGTTCCCCTTGCCCGTATCGGGCCGTTTCATCCCGATTCGGTATCCCGAATTCTGCGCACACCGGGACTGCCTGCACTCATGGCGGTTTTCTTCCGTTCCTCGCTGCGCGGCACCTATTGCTCGATGGCGCCCGATATCACAACCGGTCGTACCGAGATCGAGGCATACAACGGTCATCTGATCCGGCTTGCCCAAAATTTCCCCTGTCCGTTGAACCGCGCGGCGTTAGCACTCATCGAGAAGGTCGTGAATGGGCGGTTGACACCACGGCGCGAGCATCTGCAACACCTGGCGGACACTCTGCCGGAAGGAGTCCTGTCCTGAATCTCGTGACCGGAGGCGCCGGTTTCGTAGGTTCCCACCTCGTGCAGCAGTTACTCGATGAGGACCAGTGCGTCCGTGTCCTGGAACACCCGGGCGCCGCCGTGGATCATCTGCCGCTGGACCGTATTGAACTGGTACGTGCGGATATTCGTGATGAAACCGCCGTCAGGGCGTTCACGCGGGAATGCCGTTATGTCTATCACCTCGCCGCTGATCCGAACCTCTGGCGCCGGGATCGCCGGGAGTTCGACGCCGTCAATCATGTTGGTACGGTAAATGTTATGCGTGCCGCCCTCGACATGGGCGCCGAACGGGTGCTCCATACCACTACCGAAAGCATATTGACATCACGGGATTCGAACGGCGGCGCGGTGGAGGATCTTCGCCTCAAGGAGGGCGACATGCTCGGTCCGTATTGCCTGAGCAAGTTTCATGCGGAGGAAGCGGTCTTCCAAATGGCCGATGGCGGCGCCCCGGTTGTCGTAGTCTGTCCGACCGTGCCAGTGGGTCCGGGCGATCGACGACAGACACCGCCGACGCGCATGAGCCTAGCATTCTGTCGCGGCGAACTTCCGGGTTATCTCGACTGCCGGCTCAATTTCGTGGATGTACGAGATGTGGCAACCGGGATGATCCTGGCGATGCGACGCGGTCGTACGGGTATTCGCTATCTTCTGGGGGGTGAGAACCAGTGGCTTTCAGACTGGCTGCGTATTCTTGGTGATGAAACCGGTCAGCCCGTACCACAGTGGAGGGTGCCGTACGCACTGGCACTACCGATTGCGTGGTTCAGCGAGCGATGGGCTGATTATGTCAGCGGCAGCATGCCATTGGCCACCGTCACGGGCGTACGCTTAACCCGCCGCTGCATGTTTTTTGATCCCGCCGCCAGCATGATTGAACTCGGTCTCACACCCCGCCCGATCACGGAATCCGCTCGTGATGCCGTGGCCTGGTATCGTGAGCAAGGCTGGTTCTAGTACTCAGGGGAGGTACTGACAAAGTAACTGCCTCCAGGCGACAATTCCCGGATGAATTAACAAACCAGCCTATACAAACGCCATCGATACCCACCCGATATCATCCAATACGCCGTGTGGTTGTACTATCGATTCAGCTTAAGCGATAGGGATATTGAAGATTTACTAGCCAATCGTGGTATTACCGTGAGCCGTGAATCCATTCGGTGGTGGTGCAACAAGTTTAGACTACGATATGCCAGGCGATTGAAGCGTCGACATCAAGGGTATGGGGATACGCTTTTCATCGATGAATACGGATTTGTCGTCGAATATGAACGACTTGGCGTGCAGACTCGCACCGGAGCTGTAAGCGACGCTGTCCTTCTGGCGGGGCTTCTTCGCTGACACTTTCAATTCATAGATCTTCA
>JAZGDL010000226.1:0-15521 GCA_036477795.1 Phycisphaerae bacterium | reverse complement strand
GCACCTGGGGCTGGCCGCTCAAGACGCTGGCTTTTCGACCCGACATCGCCAACCCGCTGGCGTACTACCCGGCCCGCGACTGGGAGAAGATCTACCGCGATCAGTACCGGTACGACGGCACGTTCAGCTGGGTATGTTCGCCCAACGATACCCACGCTTGCCGATGCCTGGCGTACACGCGCAACGGCATCATTACGCGCATGGGGTCTCAGTATGACCACGGGGAGTACGCCGACCTTTACGGCAACAAAGCGACGCACAACTGGAACCCGCGGCAGTGTGCCAAAGGGTACACGTTTCATCGTATCGTCTACGGGCCATACCGCCTGAAACACCCCATCATCCGCAGAGGCTGGAAGCAGTGGGCCGACGCCGGCTTCCCCGACCTGGACGTCGACGGCAACCGTTCCAAGTACAAGTTTGACAGCCGGGGAACGGACGTCCACGTCCGCGTCGCCTGGGACGAAGCGTACCGTTACATCGCCCAGGCCTACGTGGCTATTGCCAAGCGCTACAGCGGCGAAGCGGGGGCCGGGAAGTTGCGGGCCCAGGGCTACACCGAGGAGATGATCCAGGAGATGGGCGGCGCCGGCACCCGCACTTTCAAGATGCGCGGCGGGATGGGCCTGCTGGGGGTGATCGGCAAGTACGGGATGTACCGCTTGAATAACTCGATGGCGTTGTTGGATGCCCACGTTCGCGGCGTGGGGCCTGACAAAGCCAGAGGCGGGCGCAACTGGAGCAACTATACCTGGCACGGCGATCAAGCCCCGGGCCATCCATGGGTGCACGGCCTGCAGACCTCGGACTGCGACTTCAACGACCTGCGCTTCTGCAAGCTGATCATCATGAACGGCAAGAACCTGGTCGAGAACAAGATGACTGACTCGCACTGGTTCATTGAAACTATGGAGCGTGGCGGCCGCATCGTGGTCATCGCCCCGGAATACGGGGCTCCCAGCACCAAGGCGGATTACTGGATACCCATCCGCCCGCAAACCGACGCCGCCTTGTGGCTGGGGGTGACGCGGATGATGATGGACAACAACTGGTACGACGAGCGCTTCGTCAAGCAGTTCACCGATTTCCCCTTGCTGGTGCGCACCGACACCCTCAAGCGGCTGCGGGCCGACGAGGTCTTCCCCAATTACAAGAGCGATCTGTCCAAGGACGGCCCGAGCTTCAAAGTGCAGGGGCTCACCGAAGATCAGCACACCATAATCGGTGATCGTGTGGTTTGGGATTCAAGGAAGAACAAGCCGGCGGCCCTCACGCGCGACGACGTGGGAAAGCGGATGCTGGCCAAAGGCATCGACCCGGTGCTGGCCGGCAAATGGAAGGTGAAACTGGTTGACGGCACTCAGGTGGAGGTGCAGACGCTGTGGTCCATGTATCAGGTTCACCTGAAAGACTACGACCTAAAAAGCGTCGCGGAGATGACCCATTCACCCCAGGCCATGATCGAACGCCTTGCCCGGGACATCTGGGAGACGACGCAGAACGGCGGGCCGGTCGCCATCCACCAGGGTGAGGGGATCAACCACTGGTTTCACGCCACTGAGGCCAATCGCGCCGCCTACCTGCCGATGATGCTGACCGGCAATATCGGCAAGAAGGGTGCCGGCGTGATGGCCTGGGCGGGCAACTACAAAGCCGCACTGTTCCAGGGGAGCGCCATGACCGGTCCGGGTTTCAAGGGGTGGGTGGCGGAAGATCCCTTCAATCCCAACCTGGATGAGAAGGCCCACGGACGTGAGGTGAAGGTCAAAGGATACTGCAAGGGTGAGGAGCCGGCCTATTGGAACCACGGCGAAGTTCCCTTGATCGTCGATACGCCCAAGTACGGCCGCAAGTGCTTCACCGGGCAAACGCACATGCCCACCCCCACCAAGGCCTTGCACTTCAACAACGTTAATTTGTTTAACAACGCCAAGCATGCCTACGACATGCTCAAGAACGTCAACCCCAAGATCGAGATGATCATCGCCCAGGACATCGTGATGACCGCATCGGTGCAATACGCGGACTTCGGGTTGCCGGCCAACAGTTGGGTGGAGTTCGAGGATCTGGAGATCACCGCGTCATGCTCCAATCCCTTCCTGCAGATTTGGAAGGGCGGCATCAAGCCGGTGTTCGATTCCAAGGATGATCTGACCATTCTCGCGGACATCGCCAAAGCTCTTGGGGAGGAAATTGGCGACAAGCGATTCTACGACCTCTTCAAGTTCGAGCACGAGGGCAAGCGCGGCATCTATATCCAACGGCTGCTGGACACCTGCACGACGACCGTGGGGTACAAACTGAAAGACATCATGGCCGGTAAGTACGGTTCGGCTGGGGCGGCGCTGATGCTGTTTAGAACCTACCCGCGCATCCCCTTCTGGGAACAGGTCCGTGACGACGAGCCGTTCCATACCGACACCGGCCGGATGCACGCTTACAGCGACGTTCCCGAAGCCATCGAATACGGCGAGAACTTCATCATCCACCGCGAGGGACCGGAGGCGACGCCGTATCTTCCCAACGTGATCGTCTCGGACAACCCCTACGTCAGGCCTGATGATTACGGAATCGCTCCGGAGGCGGAGCACTGGGACGAGCGCACCGTGCGCAACATCAAGATGCCCTGGCGGAAGGTCAAGCAAACCAACAACTTCCTCTGGCAGCGCGGGTTCAAGTTTTACTGCCTGACGCCCAAGACCCGCCATCGCGTGCACTCGATGTGGAGCAACGTCGACTGGCACATGATCTATGACAGTAACTTCGGCGATCCGCATCGTATGGACCGCAGATCGCCCTACGTGGGCGAGCATCAGCTTCATATCAATCCCCAGGCAGCCAAGGACCTGGGTATTAATGACGGGGACTATGTGTACGTGGATGCCAATCCAGCCGATCGCCCCTACCGCGGTGCCCGGCCCGACGACCCGTTTTACAAGGTGGCACGGTGCATGCTGCGGGTGACTTACAACCCGGCTTACCCCTACAGCGTGGTCATGATGAAGCACGCCCCCTACATCGCGACCGAAAAGAGCGTCAAGGCCCATGAGACCCGCGAAGACGGCCGGGCTCTGTCGGATGATGGGTACCAGGCCAACCTGCGCTACGGGTCGCAGCAGAGCGTGACGCGAAACTGGCACATGCCCATGCACCAGACCGATACCCTGTTTCACAAGCGCAAAGTTTATATGTCGTTCTTCTTCGGCGGCGAAACGGACAACCATGCGATCAACACGGTCCCCAAGGAGACGCTGGTCCGCGTGGTCAAAGCCGAGGACGGGGGTCTGGGAGGCAAGGGCATCTGGGAGCCGGCCACCACCGGACTGTCGCCCGCGAACGAGAACGAAGTCATGAAGCGGTATCTGGCGGGCGGGTTCATCGGCGGCGACCAGGAAGAGGAGTTTGACGAGGAGTCCGGGTAATTATCTCGGCGAGGGTGCTATTGATCCGAGGCCCGACCGTCAGGGAGGGAGGGGAGGCAGACCGCTTCCTGACGGGCGCGGCTCGGATCGGCACCGCTAAGACAAGGAACCGAAAATGCCGTACGACAATCCCGATGCCACCGATCCCATGACCCTGCACGGCGTGGTGGTGCAGACCGCAGACGATCACGCCGTGCGCCAAATGGCGGAATGCTTCGTCGAGGAGTATGCCCGCATGGGGTTCGATTCCGACCGCATCATGCGGATGTTCAAGACGCGTGGATACGCGGGGCCTTTCATGGCTTATGAAGCGCTCGGCGAAGCGGCGATCCGGGCTCTTATCGCGGGACAAATGTCGCTCAGGACTCATCCCCGGCCGCCGGCGATGAGCCCGGGCAAGGCGAACGGAGATATAACTCTACCGGTTTTGGATAGGTAGGAACTCACCATGTCAACGGTATACAACTGGCATCTAGGCCGACGGATGAATTACCCGTACGAGGAGGCCTCGCCCAAAGAGCAGTTTGCGTTTGTCATCAACATCAACCGGTGCATCGGCTGTCAGACCTGCACCATGGCCTGCAAGAGCACCTGGACGTTCGCCAAGGGGCAGGAGCACATGTGGTGGACCAATGTGGAGACCAAGCCCTATGGCGGCTATCCGCAACATTGGGACGTTAAGATTCTTGATAAGCTGGAGCAGGCTAATCCCGGCGGCCAGCGATGGCGAGGGAGTCCCAACGGCAGCACTACAAAGCCGTACGGCGAGTTTGGGGGCAAGACGGTGTTCGAGGTTCCCTACGCTGTTGCCCGCGGCGGTCAACCCAATCAGGCGCTCGGCTACCTGCCCACCGATGAGGAGTGGCGCTTCCCCAATATCTACGAGGACACGCCGCAGCACGGCCAGTCAAAGCCGATGGATTTCGGCCGCGGCGAAGAGCTCACCGGCGATAAGAAACACAGAGCCTGGTTCTTTTATCTGGCCCGTCTGTGCAATCACTGCTCCTATCCCGCTTGTCTGGCAGCCTGCCCGCGCACCGCGATTTACAAGCGCCCCGAAGACGGGATCGTACTCATAGACCAGAAGGAGTGCCGCGGCTACCGCAAGTGCGTCGAAGCCTGTCCTTACAAGAAATCGCTCTACCGGGGCACGACACGGACTTCCGAGAAATGCATCGCCTGCTACCCGCGTATCGAAGGGACGGACCCTGAAACGAAGGGCTCTCCCATGGAAACGCGCTGCATGGCTGCCTGCATCGGGCAAGTCCGTTTGCAGGGTCTGGTTAAGGTCAACAAGGACAACACCTGGGTGGAGGATCGCTACAACCCCCTTTACTACCTGGTTCACGTAGCCAAGGTGGCCTTGCCGCTCTACCCGCAACTGGGAACCGAGCCCAACGGGTACTATATACCCCCACGTTGGGTGCCGCTCCCCTACCTCGAGCAGATGTTCGGACCCGGAGTGAAACACGCCGTCCAGCGCTATGCCAGCCCCGACCGGGAACTGCTCGCCGTCTTGCAGTTGTACCGCCGCTCCAACCAGATCATCTCGCGGTATCAGATCAGGCAGGGCCCCAAGGTGTATGAGACCTATCAGAACGGGAAGAAGTTTGAGATGTACAACGACACCGTCATCGCGTTTAACCGCCGCGGCGAAGAGGTGTTCCGCACCGACGTCGAGGAGCCCGTGCACGTACGCCCGGACAAGCACGCCAACTCCATCTGATGGTGGGGGTCCGGAATGTAGCGCCACCCCTTGTGGGTGGCGCCCAACGAGCGACTGACCAGGAACTTTGTAATGAGCGATCAATCGAACGTAGGGGAGAGAAGCTGGTGCGAGAATCCCTTCTCGCACCTCGCTCCAGGTGCCACTGGCAGCTTGCCCGCCCGTGCCCGAGGCACAGCCTATGGTCTTATCGCGCGCGGTTTCCAATACCCTGATGACGAGCTTATCGGAGGTCTCATAGACCCCGCACGATGGGTGTCGTGGCCGGAGGTGCTCAGCGGTATCAATACCGAAGCCCACGGATTGCAATCCGTGGGATCCATCGCCGAGCAACTGAACGCCGTTCGCGCTTCTCTACTTGAGCCGCGGGATTCATCCCGTGCGGCGCCCAAGCCCACGGATTGCAATCCGTGGGACCCATCGCTGGAATTGCAGGACACTTTCAACAAACTCTTCGGCCATGCCGTTCGCGGAAAGTGCCCACCCTACGAACTCGAATACCAGCGAGGCGAGATCATCCAGCGGGCCTCCACCTTGGCTGACATCGCCGGTTTCTACGAAGCGTTCGGTGTAACAGTCACCGAGAGCGCTCACGACCGCCCCGATCATGTTGCCGTCGAATGTGAGTTCATGAGCGTCCTGTGCACGAAAGAGGCCCACGCTATCGAGACCGCCGATGACGATCATCTCGACATCTGCCTGGAGGCCCAGCGAGGATTCCTCAGAGACCATCTGGCCCGCTGGCTGCCCGCATTTGCAGATCGTGTAGGTCAGGAAAGTCCCGGCGGATTCTACGGCGCGCTGGCCGGGTTCGCCGCGGCCTTTATCGCCGCCGAGTGTCATCGCTTTGACATCAGCGTCGGTCCGCCGACTATGGAGTTGAGCCCTGCCGATCCCGTCCAGGATACAACGATCACCTGTGCCACGGTAGATGCTAGCGCTGGTTCCGCGGGAGAACAGTTCGTACAACTCGGCGTCAAGAGATCGCCCGATGCAGTGGGGTAGGCGAGAATGATCACGCTTGAATACGATCACGCGTTGGTCGAACAGGCCACCTTCCTGGCTGCCCGGCGCGACGAACAGCGGGAGTGCGAACTTCATCTTGCCATCGATCCCATATATGAGATCCCCGACAAAGAATTGCGGCAGAAGGCTTTTACGGGGGTTTTTCGGCAATTCTTCACCAAGTTCGGACTTGACCGAGTTGTCTCATCCTTGATCGCGGAACAGCCGCTGATCAGTGAATGTGTCGGCCGGTGCGTTGTCCGTGAGGCGCCGCGGTCCAGTGCTGAATCGGCTGAGTTGTTCGTGCGGCAAGCCCACGGATTGCAATCCGTGGGGTCAATGGCCGCGCGGGCTGAAACCCACGGCTCAGATAGTCGCACGCTCGTCGTCCAGGCCTGCCCTCAATCGCTGCTGGACACGGGGAAGTTTGTGTTCCGAATGCGCCGCGAGCTGCTGCATGTGGCTGACATGTTGGACGAGCGCTTCGCATACAAACGCGAGGCCATCGCCGGTTTGCCGGCGCGGCAGAATCTGGTCCGCGACCGCTACCGCGTTCTGTGGGACGTCTACGTGCAAGGCCGGCTTCAGCGGCGAGGGCAGGCGGAGGCCCGGTGGACCGAGCGGCTGAAACGAAACTTTCGCAAGGTGTTCGGCGGCCAGGATGCCGACTCCATGGAGCCCGCGTTTGATCGAGTGTTCCGAGCCCCGAGCGCCGGCGACGGGTCTCCCCCAGCCGCGGGCTTCAGCCCGCGCGGACCGTTGACGCATGGAATACTGCTCGAGTGGGCGGGCAACCCGGACAAACTGTTCCAGGCTGCTTCCAGCTCGCGTTCCTCGAACGGACTGGTTGGCTCGCTCGTTGACACTCGCGATTCTGAAAAAGCCCCGGGGGGCCGCTGTCCCTTGTGTGGTTTCCCCACCCATGACTGGTTTGACTTCCCGGGTGTTGAGGACGGTACCATCGCGGATGCGGTAAGGTCGAACCATCCGGATTGGTCGATTGAAAGCGGTCTATGCCGCCAGTGTGCGGAAATGTACGCCGCTGCGAGTCCCACTGTCTGAAGCTGATCATCAGACGTGCCGCCCACAGCCGCCATCCGCATGCGGTTTCCAGGCGAAAAAAACCATCCGGGCTACGGCGAGTCTTGATGCCCCCCCACCGTGCGAAGTTTTCTCACTTTTTATTTGACCAGCCCAGTTCTGTATCGGACGGTTAAGTTGAACGTTGAATCCTCTCCCTCCTCGTCTCCAGGGGAGCCGGCCGGAGCGGCCTCCGAGGCTGCACCGGCCGACTCCCGGAGAGGGGCCAACAGGTTGCGATTGACGCGTGAGCTGGGAGAGCCCCAACGCAATCAAACAAGAAAGGGAGTACGCGTTCAGCCATCAGCAGTCAGCTTTCAGCGATCCGCTATCAAGCGACGGCCCCGATTTTCGGTCCGGCTGACTGCTGAAAGGTGACCGCTGAACGCTTACGAAAGGGATTCGTCTGACGTACTGCCAGACGAATTCCGCCGTTGGTGCCAAGTCGTAGGGCCTCAAGGCGGTCCTCGGCGATGGAGATCACGAAAGGGGTGCAAAGTGAGAACTCCAGCGACCACATCAGGCCCGGTGGAGTGCCGGTGGTGCCGATGTGAGCTGGGTTGGCGGTATGCAGGCAGCAAACCGCAGATTCGCGCGCAGAAGACGATTCCGCTTGCGGACGGTTCCTATGCGTGCGTACGGTGCTGGGCCCACGAGTATAACCGCGAGCGGCATAGATCGCACCGTGCAAGGTCGAGACCATCTGACCAGGCGACAAGCTCAACCGCCGACGCCGCGTAATCGACGGGCACCACCATCACCCATCGTTTCATGCGTCGCGGAGCACTAGCCGCTGAACGCGCTGGGGTCGAGCATATCTTTCTTGTCCTTGATCTCCCGGTGCTCCTCGGCACAGGCCAGGGGCTCCTTCTGGGCGTCAATGACGGGCCACTCGGCGGCGTACTTGGCATTGATCTCGAGGTAATCGGCCCACTCCTCCGGCAGATCGTCTTCGGTGACGATGGCTTCAACCGGGCATTCGGGTATGCACAGGCCGCAGTCGATGCATACCTCGGGGTCGATGACCAGCATGTTGACACCCTCGTGGAAACAATCCACCGGGCAAACCTCGACACAATCGGTGAATTTGCAGTTGATGCAAGACTCACCCACTATATGCGTCATGTATCTTCCTCCAGCTTACAGGCATCCCTAAAGAGGGCATACCGTCTAATGTTCCGTCTGCTTTGTCAACCGCGAAAATCGACTTTGGGCGTGCATTACTCCGGCGGGATGGGGCCCGGTTGCCTGGTTTCGCGGCGCTTACTATATTGCGGGGCGTGTCCCAGCAATATCGCGTTGTCGCGTCTACCAGGTTGATCTCAGGGCTTACGCTGCTCTCTCGCATGCTCGGCCTGGTCCGGGAGTGCGTCTTCGCCCAGTTTTTCGGGACCGGGCCGCTCCTTTCCGCATTTCGCATCGCGTTCATGATCCCCAACTTGGCCCGTCGTCTCTTCGGCGAAGGGGCGCTCTCCGCTGCCTTCATCCCGGTGTTCAGCCGGGTCTTTCAAAACGGTAGCCGGGATCAGGCCGGTCGCCTGGCAGGCGGAGTGCTCACCCTTCTGATGGCAGTCCTGATCGGCATCGTCGCCGTCGTCGAGTTGGGCTTGCTGGCGGCGTACGCGTATCGGCCGGGGGTGACCCTGCTGTTGTCGGCCATGCTCCTGCCCTTCATGGGGCTCATCTGCGTCACCGCGTTTTTGGGCAGCCTGTTGAACGTGCTGGGCCGGTTTGCAGCCCCGGCTGCAGCCCCGATGGTTTTGAACGTGTTCCTGATCGTTGCGCTGCTGTCCGGGGCCTGGCTGATGGGTTTGTCGCGGACGCCTCTCATCTACCTGGCCTGCGGCGCTGTGCTGCTGGCGGGGGTTGCACAAGTGGGTCTTCAGGTCTGGTCCTTGCGGGCCGCCCGGTTTCGGCTGCTGCTCAATCGGAACTGGTCGCAGCCGGACGTTGGCGAGGTGAGGCGGTTCATGGGCCCGATGATCCTCGGGCTGTCAGCCGTTCAGCTCAACACGCTGCTGGACATGCTGGTGGCCCAGGTATTTGTGGCCGACGGGCAGGGTCCGGCGGTGCTGGGGTATGCCCAATTCTTGTATCAGTTGCCGCTGGGTGTGTTCGGGATCGCCCTGGCTACGGCGGTGTTTCCGCTGATGGCTTCGCGGGCCGCCGACCGGGACCTTCCGGGCATGACCGACATTGTCGTGCGCGGTATGCGAATGAGCCTGTTCATCGCCGTACCGGCGACAGTGGGGTTGATCCTCATCGCCAAGCCGCTGGTGGTCGCATTGTTTGAGCGCGGGACCTTCGACGATGCCGGGACGGCGCGGGTCTCGCGGGCGCTCGTTTTCTATACGATCGGTCTGTGTGCCTATTTTCTGCAACACATTCTGGTGCGGGCGTTTTACTCATTGAAAGAGCATTGGACGCCGGCGCGGGTGGCAGCGTCCGTGGTGGCGCTCAACGTGGTATTGAGTCTGATTCTTGTACAATCAATGGGTGAAGCCGGTGTGGCCCTGGCGACCGCCATAAGCGCAACGGTGCAGGTGGTGTGGCTAACGGTGTTGGCAAATAGCAGACTGCTCGGCGTGGACCGTCGCGCTCTGTTGTACAGTGTGTTCAAGACCGTCGTGTCGGCAGTGGTGATGGGAGTTTGTGTTTGGCTGGTTGTCAAAGATGGCAGCCCGCTGGGGTTTTCGCAATGGTCGGCCGTTGCCAAGGTGGCGGTGGCGGTGCCGTTGGGTTGCGTTGTTGTCGGGGTCGTGGGGCGATTGGTTGGTTCACAGGAGCTGACAGAGTTGCTGCGGCTTCGCAGGTGATTTCTCTTGTGCTGAGGATTGCGTGATGGGCGGGGCGATCCGTTGTGCCGGCGTCTGCCAAACGGCAAGCCACTGCGAACGCTCTCTTGGAGTCTTGCGTTTTTTGGGCGGTTGCGCGCGAATATGTTACAATGTATATAAGGGCTCGCAGCGGGTATTCAGTACCTTGTTGGATACTGCGGGCGCCTGCAGTGGAGAGTGAATACACATGTTGAAGGTTTGGATGCGATTTCAAAACGGTGCGATGTGGTGGCGAGGGCCGGTCAAGATGGCTGTTCTTGCGGTGACTCTTTTCCTGGTATGCTACCCCTACCCGCTTCTGTACATTCGCCACGCCAGACGCAGTCGCAATCCCAATGCGTTGATCAACCCGGACTCTGCGGCACTGCAGCCGATGCTGGAGGAGCTGAAGCCGAGGTTGGAGGGCGTTTCCCCAGGCGCCGAAGCGCTCGAAGTGGTGGAGAAGTTTGTGTATGAGAAGGTGCCTTACGCATGGGACTGGGATGTGTGGGGCGTGGTGGACTATCTGCCCACGGTGGAGGAGGTGGCAGCTATGGGCAGGGAGGATTGCGACGGGCGAGCTGTGGTGGCGGCCTCCTTGCTACGCAACCTGGGCTACAAGGCGGACCTGGTGTCGGACGGGGCCCATGTGTGGGTGAAGACCGATCGCGGCGAGACCATGTCGCCGGGACGGATGCCGAAGGTCAAGGAGATTACCGACCAAGGGGTGCGCTACCACTGGGGCCAATACGCTGTGAATATGATCCGTTCAGCGGGGTACGGGGTTGCGGTGTTTCCGCTGTCGCGGGAGCTGATCGTGCTGGGGGTGTTCTCGCTGTTGGCGATGCGATCGGGGATGGCCCGACTGGGGGTCATCGTGTGCCTGGTGTTGATGCTGGACGGGTTGTTGATCGTGCGCTACGCGAGTGCCGACCCGTGGCATAGCCCGGCCCTGGACGTTGCCAACCAGTGGTTCGGAACGGCGAGTATGGTCCTGGGGGCGACGATTCTGCACGTGATGCAGTGGCGATCGAGACATTGGGTTATCCGCGAACTGTAGTCCTGACGCGCGATGTTTCGCTGCTGTATTTGCAACGCTCTTATGAGACGGAGCCCGCTCTGTGGTCGCAGCGTCTGCCAAACGGCAAGCCACTGCTGGCATGGGTGTTGCCAAGTCGATGTTGTCGCGGTTCTGGCAAGTGAGGTCGGCGCTGCAAGACGCGGGGAAAATCGGTGGGGGATTTGTGGGTTCTGGTGGCGCTAGTGCCGTTTTCGGTGGGAGAGTTTCGTGTTCCATCCTCCTAGGCCCGGCCTTCAGGCCGGGTAAGCGGAACACGAACCATTCCGTCCCCTCCCCTTCTCCCGCCGCCAGAGGCGGCGGGAGAAGGGGAGGGAAATCAAAGGGGTGATGGCTTCGTTCACCCGCCGTAAACGGCGGGCCTAGGAAGAATTGGTTTCCAAGTCACGAAACTGTGTGACCGAAAACGGTACTAGTCAGGGGGTGTCGGGGCAGTCTTGCACCTCGACGACGGCGGGATGTGATTGCACACTGTTGCAGTCATTGGAAACAACGACGTGATAGGTGCCGGCGTCTTCGGGGGTGGCGTTTGAAATGACGTGGAAGGATAGCGTGGCGTCGCCGACCGGCGCGCCGTCCTTGTACCACTGGAATGATGAGCCAAAGGCGTCGACCAGCATGAAGTGGCTGCCTCCGGCGCAGATGGTGGCTCCGACCGGATGCTCGTCGATTCGGGCACCGGCGGTATGGAGTTGCCCGGCATCGGACAGGGAAACCGAGCCGCAACCGTCGCTGATCGAGCAGCGGTATTCACCAAAGTCGTTCTCCCGGACGCCGAGAATCTGGTAGATGGATTCGATCGCACCGGGGATATCGACGCCGTCGAGTTGCCACTGCAAGGTGATGGGAGCCACGCCTCCGGCGGCTACGGACAATGAAGCGGGCGATCCGGGGCATACGGTCAGGCTGTCCGGCTGGTCGGTGATGAACGGCAGAGGGTGAACGCTCAGTTCCGCCGCGGAGGACTGTCTCGAGAGACAGTGCGTCGAGGCGATTACACTATAACTGCCGACCGTGCCGGGGTTGGCTGAATCGACGAAAAGGTCAGGCTGGTCGGCGCCGGCCACGGTTTCGCCGTCGTGGTACCACTGGTATGTGACGTTGAGGCCGGTTGCCAGGGCGTGGAAGGAGGCGGATTCTCCGGCACAGAGAGTGACGTCGGCGGGGTGCTGCGTGATTTCGACGGCACAATCGCCGGTGAATCGCTCCATCAACAGGCCGAAGTCGATCAGGTCGACGTCGTCGTCCGCATCGAGATCGGACAGAGTGCATTCGGCAGCGACGTTGCCTCCGGGTCCGGTCACGCAGGCGACGAAGCGGTCCACGTCAAAAAGGTCGACGTCAAGATCGCCGTCGGCATCGCCAACCGCCTCGCATTCGTCGGGGCGGTTGTTGTGGTTGACGTCGCGCGATCTGCCGGAAGCGATGTCACAGACGTCGGGGATGATGTTGACGTTGCAATCGACATCGCCGCCGGGCATGAAATCGAAGCCCTGGGGTGCCGACACACCCTGCTGCGGAAGTACGTAGTAGGTCCTCATGAACAGTCCGTTGTCGATGTCGTACATGTGGATCATCACACCGCCGCTGCTCGCCGAAACGTAGATGTCGCCGTCGGGGCCGATGCGGATGGTGTGAGGGTTGGAGATTTCCCAGAATCCGCCGGGGTTGCCGCTACGATCGAACCTTCCCAGAAACTCGCCGGTGACGCCGTCGTATTCGTAGATCGAGGCGGCGTTGTTGTTTGCCACCAGCAGGTTGCCGTCGGGCTTGAAGACCATGCCGATGGGCCCGTCAGGTGGAGTCGTGCCCGAAGCGAGAAAGTCGCCTACAAACGCCCCGGTCACCCCCTCGTAAACGGTGATGCGATTGGTGACATAGTTGGAAACGTACAGGTTCCCGCCGGGGCCGAAGGTGAGGCCGTGGGGCGAATCAAGGACGCCTGCTCCCGAGGTCACAAACGTACGAATGAACGCCCCGGTTTGGCCGTCGTATTCGATGACACTGTCGGTCTCGCTACTGCACACTAACAGATTGCCCTGAGGCGTGAAGGTCAGTCCGGTCGGATAATCGAGCCCGCCGTCGCCGGCAAAGACAAACATGCCCAAATCTTCGCCGTAGCGACTGAATTCCTCGACGCGGTCGGCCGATCCCCTACTCACAAAGATCCGGCCGGTGTCACTGATGATAAGATCTTGACCGTCGATGGCCGAGACGAAAGGTGAAAGACGCATGATGACGCCGCTGGAGGGGTGGAACTGGGCTATGCGATTGGAGGCGGCCAGCCAAACGCTGTGGGCCCCGTCGAGGGCGTCGAAATCGTTGATGCCGTCGTTGTCGCAATCCTGGCAGGCGTCGAGCATGGCGTCGCGGTCGATGTCCAGGCTCATGTCCGCCATGATCTCGAAGTAGTCGCCCAGGCCGTTGCCGTCGCAATCGGGTTCACATTCGTCGGGGACGTAGTTCCCGTTTTCGTCGTCGCTGAATTGGCGGTCGACGTCGAAGTCGTCGGGCCTGGCGTTGTTGTTGCAATCGGGCTCACATTCGTCCGGAACCGCGTTGTTGTTGAGGTCCTGGCTGCCGTCGTTAATGTCTAATTCGTCGAGGATGCCGTTGGCGTTGCAGTCCTCGCACTCGTCGGGGATCAGATTGCCGTTGACATCGAGGCTGGTGCCGTTGAACAGGTCGTCCTCATCCTCCACGGCGTTGAGGTTGCAGTCCATGCCGATGCAATCCGACAAGCTGATGTAAAAGTCCATGTCCTTTTGCAGGATGCGGTGCAAGCGCAGATCAATGTTGCTGGTGCCGCCGGGCTGAGTGTGACAGTAGCTCATCACCGTGCCGCGGACCTGCTGGCCGAAAGCGCAGTAGTCGATTTCGACGTCGTGGGTATGCACTGCCCCGCAGTTGTGTCCGAGTTCGTGTGCGGCGACAACGATGTCCCAGTGGCCGCCGGAGGGCCGGTCGGGGTCGGGGAACGAGCCGAGCATGTAGCCGATCACCGAGTAGGCGTTGCTGGAACTGCACAACGCGCTGAGAAAGGCGACGCCGCCGTAGGGGAGGTTGCGCCGGCCGGTGAGCAGTTGGGCGACGTCGCGCCGCACGCCGCCCATGAACACATTCCAGTGCACTCTGAAAGGCGTGAACGGATCCGGTTCGTTGAACAGGTCCTCGGGCTGGTCCCACAAACGGACGAAACTGACGGTGACGCCGGTGTTGACGTCGCGCATGTAGATGTGGCTGACCTGGGCGTAAAGGGCGATGACGTATTCGTTGGCGGTCTCGAGGTCGCCGAACAACTCGAAGAACTCGTAATCGCTGTCGATGGCGACTTCGAGCAATCTCATGCGCCTCTGGAAGGCTCCGGCGGGCTGGGGCGAGGGTGGCGTCAGCGACCGTTGTGCACGTTGCGTGTCGGTGCCGCAGGCCGGCACACCGGGGACGGCTCCGACACCGGGGACCGGCTGATACACGGCAAGATGTCCTTGCGGAAGGGTGGGGCCGCCCTGCAGGCGCGAGGCAATCTGAAAACGCTCACCTCCCGCGCCGAAGTGGATGTGGCCGGTGGTGATGCGCTGGCCGATGGCGATGAACACGTCCGATTGCGGTTCATCAACGACGCTGCCGCGCAGCAATATTATCCTGGTCGGATCAAAGTCTAGCGTCAGGTCGTCCCGGTCTCGACGGCCCAGTACGAACCGGGTCTTCTCGGTGGTGACCTGGAACGGTTCCAGCTTCAAATCAACGAATCGACCGCTCTGGATGGGAAAGCGCCGGGCGATGAAGGGGCGGCCCGACCGAGCTTGCCTGAGTGCGGCGAGATCAACCTCAACCACCACGGCGTCGCCCTGCTGACGGCGTTGGGTGAAGAGCCGGCGACCGCTCTCGGCGCCGTCGGCAGAGCCTGCCCACAAAACGGTGCTCTGGACCATCAAGGTCGAAAGAGCGGCGGTGCAGGAAATCAAGCTGAGGGCTATCGGACGGTTCACCACGCACCTCCAAATGGGAATCGGTGGGTGTCAGTTGCCCGGTCAAATCCGCGGCAACAGCCACCCGATCGCGGAAGCACACATTATAACAACTACGGCGGCCATCACGCAAGATCTGCCCGGCGACGCAACGGAACCTGCGGGTGCCCTATCCTTCGCGAGAATGGAGTGAGCGGCCTAATTCTTGCGGCATGTGTTCGGCCCTGTGCATTTTCGCGAAGGGTGCTGGTGCGAGAATCCTTTCTTGCACCCATATGTGGGACCGAGAAAGGATTCTCGGTAGAGTCGAGACGTGGCGCGGTGGGTTAGGAGCGGCCTATCTGTTTCCGACCCTTTCGGTTGCCGGTGCCTCACGAGCCGTTCCATACCCCGTTTCCACGTCCCGCTCATCGAACCGGACGTGCG